>NZ_CP054475.1:3750637-4067951 GCF_025345565.1 Thalassolituus hydrocarboniclasticus
ATCCACCAGCCCGCCCTGCTGTGGACAGAGAGCAATCTGCTGTGGCTGCTGGCGGTACAGAACTTCCAGCAGGCTGGATTTACCGGCACCGGAGGGGCCGATAATGGCTATTTTTTCGCCCTGACGAACAGTCAGGTTAATGTTATGCAGAACGCGGTGCTTACCCAGCGTCAGATCAAACTGCTGTAACTGAAACAGGATAGCGGCATCCGCATTCACACTCATGGTTATCAGTCTTCCAGCAGGCCAATCGCACGGGCGGTATTTTCAATCGGCGCGTAATCGTCGTTACTGGCCGGTACAAAAGATTCACGCGGGAAGCTGGCGAGCAGGTCTTTATCTTTCATTTCCAGCAGGGCTTTACGCATTTTTTCTTTAAAGCCTTTACCGAAGCGGGCATCCACATCACCACGGATAGTCCATTGATAATCCGGATAGGTTGGCGTGGTCCAGATCACCTGAATTTTTTCCGGGTCGATATTACCGGCCGCCAGCTCGTTATCCCAGACGGTGTAATTAACCGCACCGACCTGATAAGCACCGGACTGCACCTGAGCAATGGTACGGCTGTGATCGCCGGAGAAACCAACGCGCGAGAAAATATCCTCTGGCGCCGCGTTAAATTGTTCGCGCAGATAAAACTCCGGCATTAAACGACCGGAAGTAGAACCTTTGGAACCAAAAGTAAAGGTTTTACCTTTCAGTGCTGCAGAAAGTGTTTCTTCTGCACTCAGGCCCGCGCTTTTATTGGCAATAAAATAGGTTTTAAAGAACTGATCTTCATAGCCCTGAGCAATGGCTTCAGAACCGGCCACCAGCTTGCGCGCCTGCACGCCGGATAAACCACCAAACCAGGCCAGCTGCACCTGATCGTTACGGAATGCGGTAATGGCGGCGGCGTAGGATTTTACCGGAATGTACTTCACCTCAGCGCCGGTCTGTGCCGAAAGATAATCGGCCACTTTATTAAAGCGTTGCTGTAAGCGCGATTCATCTTCATCCGGAATGGCGGTAAATACGAAGGTATCGGCGAATGCAGAAAAGGCACCGAGCAGCAGGCCTGCTGCCGCGGCAAACTTAAAGGTCTTTTTCATGGTTTTACTCATTATTTTTCAGGTAGTCGTTAATCTCAGCTGCTGAACCACGGAATTCGACCGGGCCTTTTTTCTGCGTCAGCTGGTATTCATACATCGGGTCGTAATAGTCGCTGAGCATAATGCGTATCCACTCGCGGTGCAGGCTGTTATCGCCTGTTTGCTCGTGTTCGTTCAGTGCCTGCTGCAATAAATCGTCAAGCTGCTGATAACGCACACCGCCGAGGCGACGCTGAATTTTCTGCAGTGATTTGGTCAGGTCATCGCGGAACGCCGCAAAGCCTGCCTCTTCGCCTTCAGCCTGCTGCCACTCCTGCAGTTTATGCAAAATATAATTTCGGAAGCTGTGTTCCACCCGCTGCTCCAGCGAGGCTTCGACAATAATCAGTGGTGCGGCCAGCATACGCAGACGCAGACATTCCGGAATCGCGCAGCGGCCAATCAGCAGGCTTTCGTCTTCGAGCAGAATACGCCGCCCCGGATGGGCATGATCCTGACGCAATAACGCCACCGCGAGTTTGTTTTCAAAATCAATCTGCGATGGTTGCCCGGCCGGACGCTTGCCAAAAGTGCTGCCGCGATGATGGGCAATACCTTCAAGGTCAATACTGTGCGGCAAAGCATTTAATAAATCGGTTTTGGCGCAGCCGGTATGACCCGCCAGTACGCGAAACTGGCCATCGGCCGCAATGCGCTCCAGCGTATCAATTAAAAAACGCCGCATGGCTTTGTAGCCACCGGTAATACGCGGGTAATCACAGCCGGCTTCTTTCAGCCACTGCTGTACGATCTGACTGCGCAGGCCGCCACGGAAACAATAGAGATAACCATCCGGATGCTGACGGGCAAATTCCAGCCATTGCTCCAGCCGCTGTTGTTTTACCTTGCCGCCCACCAGCTGATGGCCCAGCACAATGGCGGCGTCCTGGCCCTGCTGTTTATAACAGGTACCGACTTTCGCCCGTTCGGCGTCGGTCATCAGCGGCAGACTGACGGTATGCGGAAATGCACCCTTTTTAAATTCCAAAGGCGCGCGGGTATCCATCATCGGTGTGTCGGTTAAAAACAGGCGGGTAAAATCCTGTGTATCGGGACGGCTCATGCCTGAACCTCGACACGGTAATCGCTGCGGGCGGCGGTTAATTCACCAATGCACTGTGCGTATACCCCGGCGGCTGTTAATACCTGTTCCAGCGCTGCGGCTTGCTCTGGCTGTACGGCAATTAATAAACCGCCGCTGGTTTGCGGATCGCAGAACAGCGCTTTCTGCTCATCCGTTAACGGCGCCAGTTTATCGCCATAGGAATCAAAATTACGCGTGGTGCCGCCGGGCAGACAACCCTGGGCAATATAGTCACGTACCGGTGGCAACAGCGGAATATGCTGCTCGTACAACACCGCATTCACACCACTGCCTTCGCACACTTCCAGCAGGTGCCCCATTAAACCAAAGCCGGTCACGTCGGTAATGGCTTCCACACCGTCAAGCTGTGCGACTTCGGCGCCAACTTTATTCATCTGGCACATCACATCACGGGCAAGGAATTCATGCTCAGGGCGCAGTTTTTTCTGCTTCTGCGCGGTGGTCAGAATGCCTACACCCAGTGGCTTGCTCAGATAGAGTTTGCAGCCTGCGGTTGCGGTGTTGTTCTGCTTCAGTTTGTCTTTCTGTACCAGACCGGTCACTGCCAGACCAAAAATCGGTTCCGGCGAATCAATACTGTGACCACCGGCCAGCATAATGCCGGCATCGGCGCAGGCCTGACGGCCACCGTCGACCACGCGCTGCGCAACTTCAGGCGGCAGCACATTCACCGGCCAGCCAAGAATCGCAATCGCCATTAATGGTTTGCCCCCCATGGCGTAGATATCGCTGATGGCATTGGTCGCGGCGATACGGCCAAAATCGAAGGGATCATCGGCAATGGGCATAAAGAAATCGGTGGTGCTTAAAATCACCTGACCATTACCGATATCGTAAGCGGCAGCGTCGTCTTTGCTGCTGTTACCCACCAGCAGGTTGGCATCGGAGGGCAATGTCAGCTGCGAGGCCAGAATGCTGTCGAGCACTTTAGGTGATATTTTGCAGCCGCATCCGGCGCCATGGCTGTATTCGGTCAGACGGATATTGTCGGCAGAAACCTGTGAACTCATATTGCCCCCGGTAAAGAAAACTGGGGCCGAATGATACGTCAATGCGCCGTGCAGGCACAGGGAGCAACACCTCCCTGTATTACGCTATCTGACTATTGAGCACTGACAGTACCCAGAATAGCTTTTACCTGGGCCGGGATTTCACCTACCTGCCATTTATCGTACAACGCCTGCAGCTCACCACTGGCGACCAGCTCGGGGATACGGCGGTTATATTCGCTGATCAGATACTCCGACACCGGCCCTTCAGCAAAGGCGACATACACATCACGGCCGTTGGGCATATCCTGTACTTCAAAATAATCCATGCCCACACCGGCTTCCTCCAGTGCCAGCTGGATGGCATCCCATTCATCGATCAGCAGATCCAGCTTGCCCTGCTGTAACCATTGCACCCCTTCTGCCGTGGTGCGGAACTCACGCAGTTTGAAATTGCGCTGTGCTGCAGGAAGCACGTCATAGCCTTTCAGCCAGCCCACGGTTTTGCCTTTTAATGTATCAAGCCCTTTCCAGCTGAGACCGGCCCTGAGCGGATAAACCACCGACAGGTATTCCACATCAATAGCGTAGCGGGGATAGATCAGCGGCTGACCCGTATCACGGGTTTCGCCGACAATCGCGTTATAAACCCGGTACTCGGTGACCATTTTCAGCGCCCGGTTCCAGGGTGCCGTCGCCGGTTTAACGCGGATGCCGGCCGGCTCATACACCGCGCGCAGAATATCCCAGTACAGACCGGTGCCGTCTTTATTGGTGAACTCCGGCCATTCCGGTGCCACTACGTTCACCATTTTGATATGACTGGCGGTAAAACCGGCCACAGAATCAGCGCCGGCATTCAGCGCCAGCCCAAGCAAGACACAAAAACACCACGCACGCATAACCACCTCCTGTTACATACAGACCGACAGACCAATCCATCGGCCATGGCTTGTGTTCAGCGACTGCTCAGCCGCAAACAGCATTTAAAAAAACAATAGTTCAGCCATGAGAAACGGAAGGAAAAATACAGGAATGACCGCTGACAAATATCACTCAGGATGAGTGCTGCCATTCCACGGTCAGAGGAGGTAAGCCGGGAGTATGAACTTCGATACTGATGACTTTATCAGGCTGACGTCTGAGCCAGGCTTCAGCCACCGGACTCAGACGCGCCAGTTCCGCCAGCAGTAACTGCAATTGCTGCTGTTGTGCCGGCGTCATACGGTTTTAAAACGGATAGTGACCTGCGAATACACCGAACTGCTGGTGCTGCTGGGCAGGGGTTTGGCACTGATGCGTACCGGACTGTCGGCCGTGGCCGCGAGGGTTTTATCCAGCGTGGCGCCATCGAGAAACAGGGTTTTTTCCAGAGTTTCCGCATCCACCAGCTCTTTTACGCCGCTGCTCAGCGTGCTGTTGTCCAGCGTCGTGTTAAGCGCTGCAGCGGATGCTGCCAGACGCTTAACGCCGCTGACCGCTGTTTTACCATCATTACCCGCTGCTGTTTCGGTTGCATCGGTCGTGGTCTGATACAGACTGCTGAGCTCCAGCTTGGCATTAATTTCACCACTGTCGACCACCAGCCGCGCTTGCTCCATGCGATTAAGCAGCGCCTGCAGGCTGGCTTTTTGCTCAGCCACCAGCTGCTCATCAATCACTGCACGCAGCGCTTCAAAGCCATAGTTGGTCAGACGGTTTTTAAAGATAACCGATTCTTCTTCAAACTCTTCGGTCAGCTCCAGAATAAACGCCTGCCGCTCAGGCGGAACAATCATCTGCCGGGCAATCGGACTGCCGGCAATGAGTGTTTCGCGTGTGAGCACCAGCTGAGGATCGATGAACTGCAGCAGAAACTGCTCGTCGGGCAGATCGATTGCCGCCTGTAGTTCAGCATAACGGCGCAGCTGGTATTGCTGCGCGTTAATGGTGGCTTCAAAAGTTTCAGTCAGTAGCTGGCCGACAAACTCCGCAAAACCAAGACTGACATACTGAAAGTCAGACACAAATCACCTCACCCGTTCAGCGGAGCGTAATCGGTTTTAAAGCGGATCAGCACACGACCAAAAATATCGACCTTGGTGCCGCTGGTATCGCGCTGGTAACTCTTGGCGGTATTCACCGTCACCTGACGCTGACGCTCTTTGCGTCTGGCTTTTTTGAAAGCGCCCAGAGCCCCTTTGCGCAGTTTGGTTCTGCTCGCTTCACGGGCACGGGTTTTGTTTTTGGTTTCCAGAGTGCTTTCCCGTTCCTGCCAGGTGGAGAAGGTAATTTTGGTTTCAATTTCACCTTCGGTTACCACCAGACGCATCATGCCCTGCTGCGCCATATTCTGCAGTACGCTGTATTTATTCGAGGAAATCAGCGAGGCAATGGCATCGTGAATCTGCTGATAATTCGGCAGTGTACTGGTAACACCATTGTTATAGGCAGCCAGCGCCTGCAGGTCATCGTGCTGTGACGGGTCGGCAATTTTATCGACCAGCGAATCAACAGCCGGCGCCAGTGCGTTCATCAGGCCACCCCACCAGGTATCGGTGGTGGCTGGCTGAGCGCCGTTCACAGGCGATGATGTGGATGGTGCTTCCAGGTTGTTCAGTACGGTTTCCAGCTCGGCTTCGCTGAGTGTCGGCAATTCGTATTTGAGCACAAAATCGCTGATTTCATCGAAGCTGACACCGTCATTGGTGTTGTTGATATAACTGGATAAATCCTGCGTCAGGGTCTGAACAAATTCGGCATATTCTTCAACCTGCAGAATATGCGCTTCGACCAGCGAGTCGAACACGCCGGTAATCAGTTCCTGGGTAAATTCAACAAAAGGGATGTCGCCAAAACGGGCGGCAGTATCGATAGCGGAATTAAAGCGCGGCATAGTGTCTTCCTTGATAAATGGCAGTTGATTGGCCGGTGCGGAAAATATCCGGGCACTGCTGATGCTTTCCCTGCACCACAAGCGCAGCCAGATTACTGCGCACTTTCAGGAATGTCTACCATGCAAAAATGACAATACAGGCCGTATTAATTACATAAAAATCAGCAGCTGATCATCACTGCTCTGGCACCGGAAGATTATAATTTATCGGTATCACTATTCAGCGTTTTATCACAATTACGCACATAGCAATTACCACTACCCTGCAGCTCAGTAATACGGCGGTCACGTTCACGCTCGGCATCATCCACCGCATCCAGTTTATGCCAGGCATTAAACAGCTGGGTTTGCTGACGGCTGATTTTCAGGCCGTAGCGGTCACGCATATAAAAATAAATCCGTGCCACATCACCGCGGCGATCGTCTTTGGGTTCGGCACGGCGCAGTTTGAAATCCACTTCAAAATCACAGCGGCCATAAACACGCGGCTCACCTTCGAGCATACCGAAACGGAAGTTGGAACGGTCGCCGTTTAACTCGCCAACAGCAGGCACCAGATTGTGCAGGTCGGCTTCCATGCGGCGGAATTGTGCATCGTTTTTAGTGCAGTTCTTGCGACCACCGTTCTGCCAGCACTGTAACTGATGGCCAAACTCCCAGGCCGGAACCACATGCTCCCATTCCAGCCGTGCACCGCGTTTGGCGTTTTTACGCGCACGGTAACCACAGGCCGCAGCATCGATCTGTTTACCGGAAAAAGCACAGTCACAATAAAAGGTGCGCTGGCCACCGGGCAGAGTGGCATACAGCTTAGCGGCCATACGCTTGGCTTCACGGAAGGATTGCGGGCCGGACTGGTGCTCATCAACCTGATTGGCCTGCACCGCCTGCAGAGGTAAACAACAGAATAACAGCAGGGCAACCGCACACTGCCTGACAGAAAAACGCATGATCATTTTTGCCCTCCGGTTTCGCAGCGCGCAATGTATCACTGCCGCCCGGAGGGGTCACGGTTTGCTGTGTGAGCGTGCGTAAAGCGAGCCTGTTTAAGAAGCGTCAGCCTCAGAAGCGGTAACCGAATACGCCAATATATTCATCAAAGTAAAAACTCTGATCGGCCTTATCGCCTTTGTTACTGGTCAGCACATCGTCCATATCGGCATGGCCATACTTACCGAGGAAGCGGAAGAAGAAGCCTTTCCACAGAGTGGCCTCAACACCCACTTTAACCGTGGTGGCATAACCGGCCACATGCCACTCATCGTTACGTTCGCCACTAAGCAGTTTAACGTTGCTTTTCGGATACAGAATACCGGCCCCGACACCGGCAAACACCGCCAGATCCATTTTATTACCCCAGGACCACAGCGGCAGAAAACGCTCGGTTTCCAGCGAGATCATGTTAAAGCCGTCGGTATGCTCATAATCGAGAAAATCAGCAGTGAGCTTCTGCTGACCGCGGGCCGGGTCGGTGCGTTCAAACCCCGGACGATTAATTGTACCGCTGATATCGACGGTCTGATCCTGCACCATCACATACTTCATATGATCAAAGCCAAGCGATACCGACCAGTTGTCCGCAACAAAATAACCAACACGCCAGTTGTATTGTGGAATCGTCATCCGGCCGGGATTCAGATAGGAATGAAAAACCTCATCCCACGACACCTGATTCTGGCGGTCGCGGGCTTTAACGCCGTACAGCGTGAAATCGTGATCATCACCTTTAAAGTGAATATCACTGTTGGAATACGTGGCATTGTTCCAGCCCCAGTAGCCATACCACTGCCCCTGAGTACGCAGAGTGGTGACCGCCTGAACAGAAAACGAGAAAAAAGCCGACGCCAGCAGCGTCAACAGCAGGGCCATCCGCTGGCGCAGAGATTTTAACAACATAAGTAACTACCAGGAAAAAAGAAGGTATGAACAGCAGAGACCGGCGGTACCGGGGAGCCTTGCGGCCAATAACGGCAACACCAGAGTGAAGCCAAAAGCCACAAAGAGATACCGGCCAGTCTCATTCGCGCGCACCTTAACAGCGGCTACAGGGAGGCGTAACAACGCCTGTAAGAACAGCCTGATCCACTGGCCGGAACAATGAAAAATATCAGCAATAACGGGAGACGCAGCGCTGTCAGGCCTTGCATCGGGGATTGATGCAAATACGCAACAAAGTGTTGAGGTGGGCCTGGCAGGCATCAGCTCTACAACACACAATCAGAAACGCACTCCTGCCAATCCTGAAATGGCCGGTAAAAATGGCATATTTCGCCTTCTGCTTTGCGTACAAAGGTCATACACTGAAGTTAAACCACCGAGCTGCCGTGCCTACGTTGTCAGACTGTTTTACAGCTGCAATAGGGTGCGCCAGCCGTGACCGCCACGCCGTGCACCCGCGCTGCGTCCGGCCACCAGGGTCCGCAAAGAAATGCCCGGGCCTCCCACTCTTGGAAAGGTGAACAATGAAACCGCAACAACCGCTGATTCCCCTGCGGCCTGTTGCCGACATCCCGCCAGCCCCGGCGTCTGCCAGCGGCATTGTGCCGCAATCATCAGACACCACGCTGCAGGATACCCATGGCCGGCGCTTCAGCTATCTGCGTCTGTCGGTAACCGATGTCTGCAACTTCCGCTGCAATTACTGCCTGCCCGATGGCTACCAGTGCAGTGACACGCCCGCGCCCCTCAGTCTGGATGAAATTGCCACGCTGGCGCAGACCTTTGCCGCTCTGGGCACACGTAAAATCCGCATTACCGGCGGTGAGCCCAGCCTGCGCAAAGATCTGCCGCAGATTATCCGCATCCTGAAAAACACTGCCGGCATTGAACAGGTGGCGCTCACCACCAATGGTTACCGTTTAAGCAAACAGATTGATGACTGGATAGCCGCCGGACTCGACCAGCTGAATGTCAGCATCGACAGCCTCGACCCGCAGCAGTTTCAGGCCATTACCGGCCACGACAAACTGCAGGAAATTCTTAACGGTATTGAACGTGCGCGTGCCCTTGGCTTAACCCGCATTAAAGTGAATGCGGTGCTGCTGAAAACCTTTAATGAAAACGGCCTTGGCCAGTTTTTAAACTGGTTAAAAACCACACCGGTGACCCTGCGCTTTATCGAACTGATGCAAACCGGCGACAACGCCGGATTTTTTGCCGCTCAGCATGTGCGTGGTGAAGATATTAAACAGCAGTTACTGCAGGATGGCTGGCAGCCAAAATTACGCGGCAGCCACGACGGGCCGGCACAGGAATTTTATCACCCGCATTTCAGCGGACAGATTGGTCTGATCATGCCTTACAGTCAGGATTTCTGTAAAAGCTGCAATCGTCTGCGTATTTCTGCCCAAGGCAAATTACACCTGTGTTTATTCGGTGAAGAAGGCCATGAATTACGGCCACTGCTTCATCATGCCAGTGCTGACATACAGCAACATATCCGTGCCCTGCTCGGCCAGAAAAAAGAAAGTCATTATCTGCAGGACGGACGCACCGGCGCAATATCTCACTTTGCGATGATTGGTGGCTGAATGAACGCGCCACAACTTGCTGCCGTATTACTGGCCGGTGGTTCGTCACTGCGTATGGGGCAGGATAAAGCCCTGTTGCCGGTGAATGGTTTCCGTCATCTTGGCGAGCGTAACTGGCAACAACTAATCGCCCTTAAGCCGGCTGCGCTCTGGCTCAGCCGTCAGCCTCATCAGGCGGAGCTGGGTTTATCGGCACCTGACGATTGTCACTATAAAATACTGGCCGATGATGTTGCCGGTGCCGGGCCACTGGCGGGTATTCAGGCTGCAGTTAAAGCAGCACTGAACGATCAGATCGACGAATTAATATTGCTGCCGGTCGATATGCCGCATATCCGCAGTCAGGATTTACAGCAACTGATCAGCAGCGGACGTGCAGCCAATAAAGCCGCCTGTTACCAGCAGGATTCTTTACCGATCTGCCTGCCACTTTATTTACCAGTCAGTCAGGAACTGCTGCACTGGCTGAACGAACAACTGCAGAATCCGGCGGCACGGCGTTCCGTCGGCTCATTAATTCATACCTTTGACAGCGTGCAGCTGCCCTCTCCCGGCACGCATGCACTGACCAATACCAACACACCGGACGAATGGGCGGAACACGCCCGTCACTGAGGACATATCATGGCCAAAACCTTTACCGAAAATTTTATTCCGCTGAATATCGCGGTATTAACCGTGTCCGATTCACGCACCGAAGACACCGACACCTCCGGCCAGCTGCTGGTCGAAAAGCTGACCGATGCTGGGCACTTTTTAAGCGATAAAAAAATCGTGGTGGATAACGTCTATAAGATCCGTGCCGCCGTATCCCAGTGGATTGCCGACGACAAAACCCAGGCCGTGCTGATCACCGGCGGCACCGGTTTTACCAGCTGCGACTCCACCCCCGAAGCGGTAATGCCACTGCTGGATAAAACCGTTGATGGTTTTGGCGAACTGTTCCGCCAGATTTCTTACAACCAGATCGGCACCTCCACCATTCAGAGCCGCGCCATTGCCGGACTGGCCAACCAGACCATCGTCTTCTGCATGCCCGGCTCCACCAATGCCTGCCGCACCGCCTGGGACGATATTATTCAGACCCAGCTCGACAGCCGCCACCGCCCGTGTAACTTTGTGCCGCAGTTAAAAAATACCGCCCACTGTGGCAGCCGCGGTTAAAGCACATTAATACCGCCAATATTGTGAGTGATTATTTAAGACTGAAAGCTTATGACTGAATTTTCCCATATTAATCAGCGCGGCGAAGCCAGCATGGTGGATGTCAGCAATAAAGCCGCCACGGTGCGTGAGGCCCGGGCCGAAGGGTATGTGCGCATGAGCGCCGACACCCTGCAGAAAATTCTTGCCGGCGAACATCATAAAGGCGATGTGTTTTCCGTTGCCCGTATTGCCGGCATTCAGGCAGCCAAACAGACCAGTCAGCTGATTCCGCTCTGCCATCCGCTGATGCTGAGTAAAGTAGCCGTCGATTTTGAAGCACAACCGGAGCACAACCGGGTACGTATCACCAGTCTGGCCAAACTCACCGGTCAGACCGGCGTGGAAATGGAAGCGCTTACCGCCGTATCCGTCGCCGCGCTCACCCTGTTTGATATGTGTAAAGCCGTTGACCCGGCTATGGTACTCGAAGGCATTCGCGTGCTGGAAAAACAGGGCGGAAAAACCGGTCACTGGCAGGCCGACAGCACAGGATAAAATCGGTTTATGAATATTCTTTTTTTTGCCGCCCTGCGCGAGCAACTCGGTTGTACCCACTGTGATATCGACCTGCCGTTACCAGCCAGTCTGGCAACCGTGCGCGCTGCGTTAATACAGTATTTTCCACAGCAGGCAGAACAGCTGGCACAGGGGCGGGCACTGGCCGCCATCAATCAGACACTGATCAACGACGAAGACACCCTGATTAACAGCAATGATGAAGTGGCATTTTTCCCGCCGGTGACCGGAGGCTGACGATGAGTGCAGAAAACGCCAGCAACAGCCAACACTCTATTGCAGTGCAACAGGCGGATTTCGACGTTGCCCATGAATACGCCGAGCTGCGCAACGATAACCGCAGCGACGGCGCCGTGGTGTTCTTTACCGGACTGGTACGTGAAATGAATCAGGGCTCACAAGTGAGCGGCCTGACGCTGGAGCATTATCCGGGTATGACCGAAAAAGCGCTGCAGCAGATCGTCGCAGATGCCTGTAGCCGCTGGCCCGTTAACCGCGTGCGCCTGATACACCGCGTTGGCACCCTGGCGATTTCCGATCAGATTGTATTTGTTGGCGTCAGCAGCTCACACCGTGAAGCCGCCTTCGATGCCTGCTATTACATAATGGATTACCTGAAAAACCGTGCGCCCTTCTGGAAAAAAGAAGTCACCAGCGATGGTGAGCGCTGGGTAGAAGCGCTGGATAAAGACAAACAGGCGCTGGATAAGTGGCAGTAGGGTTTCCGACAACGTCACGCCAGCTTCTCCTGCTCTTCCCGCCAGCCCGGCACGGGTGTTCAGCTAGGGCCTGTCGACACTAAGTAAATCCGGCCTGCTGAAAGCCAGTTTTTCTCAGAACAAGGAGAGAGGAGTGATATTAGCGGGCTAAATGAATGACGAGCGACGACGTTTATGTGGAAAACTGGCCTCAGCCCGAAGGGTTATGGCTAAAAATACCTCATTCTGCGTTGCTGCTCGCTCGCTTAACCCGTTAGGCCACACTCTCAGCGCCTTGCCTGAGATATTTTTAGCCGATAACAGGCCTGTTTAATTAGTGTCGACAGGCCCTAACATAAACTATTGATAACTAAGTCATCTTAAGTGTACCCTCGTTATCCAGCTTAAATCTTTCTCTCATAGCTAGCTGCTCTGATGCAAGCTACTGCTGCTCACACCGTATTTAAAAAGCACGGCCTTCGCTGGCCGCTTGATTTTTAACAGGTGCGATATTTCAGGGTTACCTACGAAATGGAGGTGTTCATGCCCGAAGGATTATTTTTTCCGGTTATTGAAACCGAACGCTTAACACTGAAACCTTTAGCGATTAATGATGCAGAAAGCCTGCTGAAAATTTTCTCCGATCCTGAAGTTATGCGCTATTGGAATACGCCCCCCTGGAAAACCCTTCAGGATTCTCTGGACTTTATAAATGCGAGCAATGATTCGATGCAATGCCAGGAGTCGCTTGTTCTCGGGGTGTATCTTCAGTCCACTGGTGAGCTGATCGGCAAGTGCATGCTATTCAGCTATGACGCAGAATCCAAACGTGCCGAAATCGGTTTTGGTTTGGGCCGTGCAGCCTGGGGAAAGGGTTACATTAATGAGGCAGGCGAGGCTCTGATACAGTACGGTTTCAGTGTATTGGGGCTGCGCCGGGTTGAAGCAGAGATAGACCCGGACAATCAATCATCTGCGAAGACGCTGGAGAAGCTCGGGTTTTCCCGGGAAGGTTTGTTAAGGCAGCGCTGGGAAGTCAACGGTATTATCTCTGACTCAGCCATGTATGGACGGCTGAAAAGTGATCATATGAACTAAGGACTATCCATGAAATTCGACAAAGTAACACTTGAAGGCAATCATGTTTTACTTGAGCCTCTGTTACCATCTCATCGTGATGAATTGATTGAGGCTATTTCTGACGGTGAACTTTGGAAGCTTTTTGTCACACGAATACCCAATATCGAAGGCATTGACGAATTCATTGAGAACTCCATATTGGAATATGCCAATGGTGAGGGAATGGCATTCGCAACCATTGATAAGGCTTCCGGGCGGGTTGTAGGTTCAACCCGCTTTATGAGAGCGAATCTTGCCCATCAACGGGTTGAGATCGGATTTACATTTATAGCCAAGTCGTATCAGAAGACAAGCATTAACACCGAAGCAAAACGACTGATGCTAAACCATGCATTCGAGACTATGCATTTGCATCGGGTAGAGTTTATAACAGACTATCTTAACCACGCATCGCGCAATGCCATTCTTCGCTTGGGAGCAAAGCAGGAAGGCATTCTCCGCAGCCATATGGTCATGCCTGACGGCCGGATCAGAGATTCCGTTATCTTCAGTATTACCAGGCATGAATGGCCGGGGGTGAAACAAAATCTGGATTTTAAACTGGGAAATGCCAGCTAATCATTGAAATAATGCAGATATAGCAGATGTCATCCTCTTCCATTTCTATCTTAGGCGGTTATACAGCCATTCAAAATATTCCCGATCTTTCAGTGGTCATTTAAATAAGACTGGGAAATCATTATCAGCAGGTACTTTTATTTATGTCAGAAGGTCTTACTTTTTTCACCAGCACAACCAATACCATCGCTACACTGATAGCTCTGTTTATCCTGTTTGCACCGCTGGCCCTTGCTGTAGCGGCGACGATACAAATTCATAAACAGTTGGGCGGGGGCGCGGCTTACCTTCTTAGCTTCGGCGTCATTATATTTGCTTTCTTACCGCTGGATCTTATGATTTCTCTGGCCGGAGCTTTTATGGAGGCCGAAGCTCTGGCCGAATTTATGCTGATCAAAAGTTATATATCCATGACTCTGACTTATCTGGGCGCAATATCCACCGCAGTGGGGATACTTATCCTCTGTCAGCGGCAGAAGAATACAGCCTGAAGTAAGGACCTGAGCAGAGCGCTGCTCAGGCCTCTAGCTAAAGACAGAGATAATCTTTTACGGCAGCACGACGACTGCCGTCACGACGGCGTTCATTCCCCAGCTATCCGCCCCCTTACCTGCCGTTACTTTTTTTATCATCTTCACACGCCCTGGGTGTGCCATCCTCTGCTATCATTCCCGCTCTTTTGAGAAAGCTATCATTACAACCAGAAGGCGCAGTCAGCACAGAATCAGCCTGTGTCTTGTGACACTGCTGCCACTACAGGGAACCGCATGCATCAGTTCGATAAATCTACTCTTATTGCTTTTAATCCACACGACAGTGAGTCGCTTGCTGCTGCGCTGTTGCAGTATCAGCAGCATCTGGAAGATGGCAGTGCCTTCAGGAAGCAGGTTTTTAATATCGAATTTGTTGCGCTTGAGAATAATGGCCAGCGTCGCCTGCAACTGAGTGATATCAGTGACGAAACACTGCGCACTTATGTCAGAGACGCCCTGAGGCTGACGCCGGATGGTTACAGCGAATCTTCCCATGAGGCAATCGCGGAAGATGATCCGGTCTATATTTCTGAGCCCATATTCTTTGCCTTAGCGCTGCAGTTTCCACAACTGCAAGAGCAGGTTATACGCTGTGCCCGCAGTATCGTTGCCTATGCCCGTGACAATAACGATACGAACGATATGTGGCGCGATGATATGGACGTATTCGGCGCCGAAGCCCTGTATTTACTGGCGCGCAGCGATCTGAATAATCTGCCGTTATTGGCCCAGTTTTTTATCCCTTACTGGGATGACGAGCACGCCGGCGAGTACCATCAATTTCTTGCCGATATTGTGCATCGCTATGGCTGGTGCCGCGAGGTTATCAGTGCCTATATCTGGTGCGATAACGACCGGTTCCGCTATCAGATGTTTGGCCAGGAGTGGGGCAGCGACACCCACTATCAGCCACTGGGAGAATATCTGCGTGCCAACCCGCAGGAATATCTGTGGTTTAAACAGGCGCTGCAGGAGCGCCTGCTCGACACGCCTAAAATGATGGAATCGATACATGATGAAGAAACACACAACCCGGTGCTGGATTTTTATCTGACGCTGTTGCCGATGGATGGTGACCGTTTTGATGATGAAGATTGCGCAGAATTTGCCCAGCAGCATTTTATTCATGCCAGCCTTGAAGACGAAGCACTGGATCTTCAGAACAGAATTCAGGCACACAGCAGCACGCCGTTATTCTGTTATTCCGCCAGTGATCTGCGTTCACAGGAATCCATGGAGCGGGAGGATGCCAGGGGTGATGGCCTGCGCAGGGTTAAACCGCTGATACTCGCTCTGCCTCAGGGCGAAGCACTGTGGCACTACGTTTATGATGGCAGCCAGCAGGATGCGCTGCAGCAATTGCCCGTCACCGAACTTGCACCACTGGCCAAAAAAGCAGCGCCGGAATTTTACCGTGATTTACAGGATGAGCTGATCTTTGGCGACAGCAACAAAGACATCTGCGATGACCTGTTTTCCGTTCTGTACAGCGTACGCCGCGAATTACAAAGCGATGATGAAGACGCCGAAGACTTTGCCGAGGTATTAACCTCCGACAGTGAAGAACAGCGCACTCAGCAATACCTGCGTCTGCTGGATATTTTTTACCGCGTACTGGGGCAGGATGAATTTCCCGATAGTATGCGCGAGCTTCTGGTCGACGACGATGAACTGTTAACCACTGCCGAATATTTCCGCCGTTTCAGCCGTATTCCGGCCGAAGATCAGGAAAAAGCGCTGCAACAAAAAGTGCTGCACAGCCTGCTGGACGAATTCTGCGATATGGATGAGCGGCTGGGCAAGGCACTGCTGCAGCGCGCACAACAGCTTATCAGCTCGGAGCGTACTCTGGCCAACCCTGCCCATTGGGCAGACGATGCAGCACAAAGCGATCTGGAGATCGGCCATTTTGCTCTGATGGCCTTTATTCTGCACAACGACTGGCAGCAGAATTTTTCCGATGACCAGACTCCGGTTCTGGCTGAATACCTGCAGCAGGGTAATTTATGGTTAAAAGCCGCAAACCTGCCACTGAAACGCTTTCATATTGAAGGCGGCCGTTACTGCGCGGAAGGCCGGGGTATGAATACTGAGCAGGTACAGCTTTTCCGCGATTACTTCTGCGCGCAGCAACCGGTATTAAATCAGCAACAGATGATCGACCTGATCAACCGCTATGCCCAGCGTGACGATTGTACCCGCCGCAGCTCATTGTCGTTTAATCAGTTCAGCGAACTCCAGAATGGTTATTACTTTCTCAACGACCACGACGATGATTACCAGCGCATACTGTTAATCTGCTTCTGGCTACAGTGCCTGCCTCTGCCCTGCAGCGTACCAGCCAAGCGCATCTGGAAACTGATGATCACACTGGCCCCTGTACGGGTCACCCGGCTGGTGATGCAGGCATTTTCTGATGACAGCTACGATGTGGAATTTGAAGATGTATTGCAGGAAATCAATCATTACGAAGCACTGGAAAAGGCCGGAATTAATCAGGGTTATTTAATGGCCTTCCAGCTCAGCCAGTGTCAGCCGGCTTACCACACCGAAAAATACGTTAGCTGGCTCGATCAGTATGCCGCCATTGATGATACCGACACCTCGATGTTCGGCAGCCGCAGCCGCAAGCTGGCGCAGGAGCTGCAACACGGACTGCGTTATATCAACGAGGCCGATAAAATTCAGTTTTATCGGCTGCTGGAACTGCGCCATCCGCGCTTCAGTTACAGCAGTAATAACGAGCTGCAACAAAACTTCCGCCGCACACTGGAGCGTAATCTGCGCCTCAGCCTGAAACACTGGCACAGCATTCTGGCCAGCGAGAGTGGTTCGTCCCAACTGGATTGCGACAGCAAAGTGCTGAGCAAAAAACCGTTACGTATCGCGGCGAACTATCACACGCGGGAAGATTTTGTTCCCGGTGATATGACCTGGCTCGGCGTCTGGCTGGTTGAAGATATGGGTGACGACTACGAAATATTTGCCGGCCCCGAACTGCAAAGTGCGGAACTGAACCATTGCCGGGGCAATGTATTGTTATTTAAAGGCAATATTGACCGTGCTCAGATTTTAGCCCGCTCCAATGAACTGTTAGACAGCGAAGCCTGCCTGCAGCAACTGTATCAGCAGGTTCTGAATTATCTCGACGGCAATGCCGGTTATGAACAAACCGCCACTCTGGCAGAACATTATCTGCTGGGTGAAGGTCTGGAGCTTGAGGCCCCGGAATACACCATGACCGGGGTCGACAGCTTTATCTGGCTGCTGGATGAAGCACAACGCGACCGTCTGGCACGGCTGTTTTTTAATAACAATTACCGTGGTTTTAAACTGGTACGCGACACCATTGTTCAGGGCTATCTGAGCGATCAGGTTAAGCAGGGCAAGATGACCTTCAGCGACATGCTGGAGGCCGATGAAGACGACTACGAAGAACAGGCCGCGGCCTTTTTATTGCTGTGGTTACTGCGTCTGGATATCCGCCCTGAACATATCCTGCTGTACTGCGTTAAAAACCAGCAGTTCGAAGCCTGCCAGCATTATGTACTGGCGCTGGCCAATGACGGCCTGCTGAAGTCCTGTGCCGCCTTCCTGCATACCGAGAACCGTGCCGCTCTGGTGGAAATGCTCGCAGAGCAGAATAATGGCCGTTCTTTCCTCAGTATTTTCGCCAAAGATAAAGCCCGTAAAATACGCGATATTGTTGCGCGTTTTATTGGCTGAGCTATTAAGACTTAGCCATTAAAACAAAGCTATGAAGGCTGTGTCATGTACCCGTTCGGGCATGACACAGCAACTTTTCATACAATATCGCTTTACCAAAAATCTTTATGCAGTGCTGCGCCCTCGTCTTCCATTACCGGGCCGATCACTTCAACTTTACGCTGGCCTGATTCAAACACCACCCGGCAAGGTAAATCGAGGGTCGGATTTTCCGGATGGTTACCGGTAATCTGTTTCAGCCTTTGCTCGCTTAGGCTGTACACCACCCGTCCAAGACCTGCCCAGTAAGCGGCTCCGGCACACATCGCGCAGGGCTCTGCCGACACATACATGGTGCATTTGGCAAGAAAATCCGGGCGATATTCCTGACTGGCACGGGTCATTAATACCCGCTCAGCATGGCCGGTCATATCCAGTTTTGGCAAATAGCCATTCACCTGCTCCAGCAGAATGTTGCCTTTATCGTCGACCAGCAGCGCGGCAAAGGGGTGAATACCCTGTTCGCGCGCCTGCGCCGCCAGCTCAAAGCTGCGGCGCATAAACTTCTGATCCTGTTCACTCAGTTGCATAACGTGGTTCACCTTACTTTTAAGTCAGTGTTTGTTCTTAGGAATGCTCCACGGATACAGCCACTGCTGTGCCCATTGCACACTTTTGAATAACACCAGACTGACCACTGCAAGGAATATTAATCCGGCAAATGCCTGCGGAATTTTAAAGAAGGATGTTGAGAACTGAATAAAGTAGCCAAGGCCTTTTTCAGCAGCGACAAACTCCGCCACCACAGCACCGATAATGGCCAGCGTGATGGACACTTTCAGGCCGCTGAAAATATGCGGGATGGCATAAGGAATACGGATCTGCCAGGTCTCACGGTAACGCGGAGCCCGTAATGATTTACTCAGCTCAATCAGTTCTTCCGGCGTTTCCAGCATACCGGTCGCCGCCGAAACCACCAGCGGGAAGAAGGTAATCAGACAGGTTATCAACACCCGCGACATATCACCGGTGCCCATCAGTACAATAATCAGCGGTGCGACCGCGACCACCGGCGTAGACTGAATGACGACCAAAGCCGGGTAAATGGTGCGCGATAAAACCTCAGAACGCACCATGGCAATGGCTAACGGAATACTGATACAGATCGACAGAACAAACCCCATCAGGGCTACCCGCAGTGTTGCCCACAGATGCTCCAGCCAGCGGCTGAATTCCACATCAAAAAAAGCATTCACAATCGAAACCGGCGACGGCAGGATATACACAGGTACTTTGCCAAAGCGGCAGACTGCTTCCCACAACAATACAAATGAGATAAAAAACAACGCCGAGGCATACTTTAGTAGCCACTGACGCACAGGTAATGATGTTGATTTAAGCATGGGCTTCCGGCTCATAAATATGTTTTCTGATACGCGCAGTCAGCTCAGCAAAGCGCGGAGTATTAATGGTGGTAGCGCTGCGCGGTCTTGGAATATCAATATCAATTAAATCCAGCACAGTTCCCGGCCGCTGACTCATCACCAGCACACGGTCTGCCAGTAATACGGCTTCAGAAATTGAGTGAGTAATAAAGAGAACGGTCTTGGGATGTTCCGTCCAGATATTCAGCAAATCAAAGCCAATCTGTTCACGGGTCATGGCATCGAGCGCAGAAAACGGCTCGTCCATTAATAAAATATCCGGGTTTAATAACAGCGCGCGGACAATACCGACACGCTGCTGCATACCACCGGATAATTCATCCGGCATGCGTACCGAAAACTGTGATAAACCAGCCATCGCCAGTAATTCTTCGGCGCGGTTTTTATCGGCAGCCGTTACCAGCCCGTATTTATGCTTCAGCGGGAACAGCACATTGTCGCGCACGGTCAGCCAGGGTAATAACGTCGGCTTCTGAAAAACGATGCCGACATCATCACGCGGCTCAGTCACCTGACGATCAAAAACGCTGACCTTACCTGCACTTGGAATCAGCAGCCCCGCCACCATACGTAGCAACGTGGATTTACCGCAGCCGGATGGCCCGACCACCGCTACAAATTCATGGCGGTGAATCTCTAGATCAATCTGCTGTACCGCCATATTGCCAGCGGCCGGATCATAACAATGCCCAACCTGTTCCATGCGCACAAAAGCACGTTCTGACGCTTTACTCATATCACTTCTGCTCCGGCATAAAATCACGGTTAACAGCGATTTCCGGATTCATAGCATCGGCGGCAATATCGTTGGCCTGCGAAACCCACTTCCAGGTTAACGCCATACGCTCTGGCGTTAAGGCACCAAAACCGTCATTGCTGGTTACTTCGTTATATACCAGGCCGTTAATGCTGCGGATTTGTGCACTGGCAACCGCAGCATCCACCTCGGGTACCATGGCGTGAATATCGGCACCGGCTTTATCCGGGTTGGCGTAGGTAAACTGCACCGCTTTGGCAAACGCTTTAACAAAACGTTTGGCAACGTCCGGGCGTTCGCTGAGGAATTTATCGGCGGCCAGCAGTGAAGAGCTGTATAAATCCAGACCACCTTCTGTCCATGGAATGACACGCAGCGTTTTTCCGGCTTCTGCGGCTTGTTTTTCAAATAAGGCAACGTTGGTTACCCAGGCGATAATGCCTTCGATATTACCGGTCATCAGCATCGGGCTTAACGCACCCGGGTCCGATTTCACCAGCGTCACACTGTCGGGCGCCATACCGTTTTCTTTTAATACCAGCGGTAAAAATGCATTGGAGGAGGTAAAGGGTGAGGTTGCGATTTTTTTACCGGCAACATCTTTAAGACTTTTAATCGAACTGCCTTCAAGGGTGAAAAAAGCATGGGGAGCCTGGGAGAAATACGACAGCACCGCCGATACTGGTACACCATCGCGTGCTTTGGCTGCCATTAAGGCACCAATATCGGCGGTACCCACATCCGACTGGCCTGTTGCCATTTTGGTCACGGCATCGGTTGAGCCACGGCCGCTGGCGATTTTTACCTCAAGATCTTCGGCAGCAAAAAAACCCTGCTGAATACCAACATAAACCGGTGCTTTATCACCACCGGGTAACCAGTCGAGCTGGAAGGTTACTTTATCCGCCGCCAGTGTCATGGCCGAGCAGCCCAGAGCAGCCGCCAGTGCGGTAACCTGCAATAAAGGTTTGGTCAGTTTCTTTAACATGGTCTTCTCCTGATTTTTAAGTCGTTTATCCGGTGCAGAATTTTCTGATCAACCGGACAGGTTTTATTCTCTGTCAGCAATAACCGTACCCGCGTGCGGATTTATTTTTCGTGGCCGCACATCTTGAGCGGAAAAGCGCCCAGCTCCGGGGCAAGGCCGTGCAAAAATGGCTCAAGGGCAGATATCACGGCGTCCGGCATGCTTACTTGTGGTGCATGCCCACTAATAAGTGACTCAATATGGGCACCGGGCACTAATTCCTGCATCGCCCGCTGCAACGGCAGCACCACCGAACGATCAAGCGTGGCTTCGATATACAAACGCGGAATCTGTCCGGCGCGTTCTGCACTCCATTCGGCCACCAGCGCCCGGCCGCCTTCAGGCTGTGCGCTTAAACGCACAGCAGCCGCCATGGCGCTTTCGTCGTTCATGTCCTGAAAAAAGATTTCACGCGCAGCAATCGGCGGTACCCGGCTCTGTGTGCGTTCGGTATTCCACAATAAATAAGGGCCGATACCCGCCACCTGCGGATGCTGGTGTTGCAAACGGCGGATTAATTCGGCAAAACCCATCCCTGAGGGCAGCATCATCCCAGCGATGTACACCAACCCGGCGATACGCTCGGGCATGGCCTCTGCCAGTGCAGTGGCGATCACCCCGGCGCCGGAGTGGGCAATCACCACCCAGGGAGCATCGCTGCTGGTCGTACTACGGGCACTGGCAATACGGGCCTGCAAATACTGTAAATACAGATCCAGGCTTACCTGCTCCAGCGGTGTCTGATCCTGGCCGTTACCGGGCAAATCAACCGCACAGGTGGCGTAACCCAGCGCCTGCAGCCGGGGCTGTAATTCATCCCAAACCCAGCTGCCGGCCCAGGCACCGTGAATCAGCAATACATTCAGAGATGGCTTCATCAATGCACCTCCGTCGTTGCCTGCCGTTCAGACGGCGATGACGCAGGCGGCTGTGCCGAATAAGTACGGCGATACATTTCGCGGTAGTGCTGTTCAACGGTGATGGCGGCATAGCGCGGAGTTTCACCGCTGTCACAGCAGCCCGGCAGACATTCCACCCGGTGGTCGGCGTTACCGCTGTAAAAGAAAGGAATGGAATAACGTTCGCGCCCGGAGCGGTTGATCACCCGGTGCAGGGTTGAGCGGTACAGGTCGTTGGTCCAGCGCGCGAACATATCGCCAATATTGATGATGTAAGTACCGGCCTGCGGCGCGATATCCAGCCAGCATTGATCCGTTTCGCTCCAGACCTGTAAGCCGCCGACGGCATCCTGCAGTAACAGCGTCAGGCCGCCGAAATCGGTGTGCGCACCAGCACCGCGCTGATTGGCCGCGGCATCGACCGGTTGCGGCGGATAATGCAGCAGGCGCAGCGTGGTCAGAGGCTCGTAGCAAAAATCATCAAAATGGTTTTCCGGCAGATTTAACGACAATGCCAGGCCACGCATCAGCAGTTCCGCCAGTTCGGTTATCTGCTGTAAATAGCTTTCCATTAACGGCCGGAACTGCGGCAACTGTGTGGGCCAGACATTCGGACCGTGATTGAATTTTCCGGCCAGTACCTGAGGATGATCCGCAGCCAGATCACGTCCCATGTAA
The DNA here is from genome assembly GCF_025345565.1 of Thalassolituus hydrocarboniclasticus. Lineage (NCBI taxonomy): Bacteria > Pseudomonadati > Pseudomonadota > Gammaproteobacteria > Oceanospirillales > Oceanospirillaceae > Thalassolituus > Thalassolituus hydrocarboniclasticus. The sequence goes on from NZ_CP054475.1 coordinate 3,773,432, forward strand.
TAACCCTCTTTCAGATCAGGCAGACTGCCTGGCTGTAATTGCTGATTGCCCAGCGCTTCATAACCACGGTTAGCGGCCGACAGCGATTTATCCAGCAGGCGCTTTTCGGCGTCAGGCAGGGCGAATAAATCGGCGGCCTGAGTAAATAACTGCTGTTGTAAGTGCTCACTGATGCCATGGTTGCAGATAACAAAAAAACCGTTATCCACACAGGCAGCCCGAATCTGTGCCCCAACCGCAGCGCGTGCCTGAGGATCGTTACTGCGTAATGGTGCAACGTCGATAAGGGCGAGAGTACCTGCCTGAACCGGACGCGAAGTAAGAACATCCCCGGCATGCTGACGACGGCTGTGCGAATTGGCTGACATACATTCTCCGGATAACCGCCATCAGGGCGGACTGTGGAAACTGTCGCCAGTATTTGTCAGCCGTGGCGTACACCAAAGAACAGAATTTCGCTCGCCCTGATGCCGTTTTGGCAGCGGCACGCCTTATAAAATAAGCGTATGGCCGTTGCTCTGTGCCTGTTCCTGCTCTTGCTCCTGTTGTTCGCGCCGGGCAATTTCATCCACCAGCATGCGCGCAAAAGCATCCACCGCTACCGGTAATGAACGCTGGCTGCGGGTATACAAACCCAGGTCGCTCAGCACCGGCTGGTTATGCACCAGCGGTACATGCACCAACTGTCCGCGGCGCAGCTCATCCTCAATACCAATACGGGTCTGAAAGGCGATACCGACACCGCGCAACGCCAGTTTTTTTGCCAGCTCTACCGAGCTGGTTTCAACCACAGCCCGTCCCCATTGCGGGCTGTGGTTCATCGCCGGACGCAACAGATGTGCGATGGATAATTCTTCTTTTGCCAGAATCAGCGGGTGCGCAGCACAGGAGGCAAAACTCAGGCGCCGGTGCTGCGCCAGCGGATGATCGGGCAACATAATTGCCCCCAGATGAAAGTGACCACGCACTAACTGGTGCAGATCGTTGTCACGCTGCAGGGCAAACGCCAGCCCCAGATCGGCATTACCGCTGCTGATCTGCGCCGCAATCGCGGTCGAACCCAGACTGGAAACACCCACGGAAACATTGGGATAGAGCGCGCGCATACGCTCAATCACCGCGGGCAGCAGATCCACCGTGACCCCTTCCACCGTGGCGATTTCGACATGACCACTGCGCAATCCCTGTAAGGCATCCAGCTCCGAGCTGACGCGCTCGGTATCCTGCATCACCGCAATCACATGGCGGGTAAACACTTCACCGGCGGGAGTCAGGCGCAGGCCGGAAGGCAGACGCTCAAACAGCGGCGCGCCCAGCTCTTCTTCCAGCTTAAGGATCTGGCGGTTGACCGCCGACGACGCCACATTAAGACTGCGCGCCGCCTCGCGGAATGAACCGCAGCGGCGGACTTTATCGAAGTAAGCAATGGCCGGGGCATGGATGCGTAACTTACGTGCTTTCATAACACTCTCTGCGAATTTAATTGCAGAGATGCAGCAAGTGACAGGCCAGCCCGGACAAAGACGACCATTGGCCGCTTTGTCAGCGATTTATTTCAGCGCCGGGGAAAGCTTATTGCAGCGCAGAAGGCAGTGCTGAAAATGAGGACGGAAGAAATCCGTCCAGAATGGTAATAGCAGTTTACTGACGTTCAGCCGTTTTCCGGATGTACTGCAACAGGTGCTCAGCACTCAGCGGCCTGGAAAATAAATACCCCTGAAAGAAATCGCAGCCACTTTCAACCAGACAGTCAAACTGCTGCCGGGTTTCAACGCCTTCAGCAAGAATTGTGACGTCGTAATTACGGCCGATAGCAATAATATTTTTAACCATGCGCATCGCTGTTTCATCGTCAATCACGTGGTCAACAAAGCTTTTATCGATTTTAATTTCATCCAGCGGCAGGTAACGCAGAATGCTTAAGGATGAATAGCCGGTACCAAAGTCATCCAGCGATATCCGCACACCGGCGTCATTCATTACCGTCAGGATTGAACACACCCGGTCGATATCTTCTATCAGCAGGTTCTCAGTAATCTCCAGTGCGATATGAACATTACCGAGACCGTTTTGACTGATTTTCTCAAGGAGAATCCGGCTGAATTCGGCTTCTGCCAGCTGAAGTACAGAGACATTGATTGATAAACTGAAACTCTGCCCGGTTTGTTGCTGAATTTCTGCGATCTGGCGTAGTGATTCATCGATAATAAAATGCCCTAACTCGTTGATCATTCCCGCCTGTTCTGCAACAGGAATAAACTTATCCGGCGGCACAAAGCCAAGCTCCGGGCTGTGCCAGCGAACCAGTGCTTCCACTCCCCATAAGCCTCCACTGGCATCAACCTGGGGCTGATAGTTCATACAGATTTCGCCACGGCGGCAGGCGCCTCTCAATAAATGTTCAATCTGCATGCGGTACAGGTAATCACCTTCAAGTTCAGGCTGGAACATGCAAACCCGGTTGCGGCTTTTTTTAGCCTCATACATTGCAATGTCTGATGACCTCAACAGCTCTTCAAGATTACGCCCATGTTCAGGAAAGCGGGCAATACCAACACTGGCGCCCGGTGAAAACGTCATCCCCTGCACTTCTATGTCTTCGCAGGCGAGGTAAAGTTTCTGCGTAATAACGTTCTCTTCATTCTCCAGCGATTCGCCGCAGAGAAGCAGTACAAATTCATCGCCACCATGGCGCACAAGCAGATCATCCGGCGAGATCAGAGCGCGGAATCTTTCCGCCAGAGTCACTAATATTCTGTCGCCCATTGAATGACCGAAGCTGTCGTTAATGCCTTTGAAATTATCAAGATCAACAAATAATAAAGAGAATCTGTCTTTATTCTGCTGCCAGCGGGAAAACTCAGAAAGCAGATAGTTGCGGTTCGGCAACTGTGTCAGCGGATCATGACGGGCCTGAAATTCAAGCAGGGAACGTTGTTCTTTTTGGGTGCGGTCAATAAAGCGGAACAGCACATACATGCCGGTCTGAAACGCCAGCATAATCATCAGATAACCGGCAAACACATGCAGGAACTGCTTCAGTAAATAGGACTCTTCTATTTCAGATATCAGCCAGAATTCATAGCGCGGGCTGTAGATTGCAATACCACGTACAGTCCCCCGGCCATCCGTCGTATCACGGATATAGTGCACACCATCAGCAGCCGTTGTTGCCGCTTCCAGACTGCCGGCAGCCGTAGCCAGTGTATCCATCAGCCCCTGATACGCTTCATCACTTAATGGCTGTTTATAAAAATCGTCCAGCATCGGGCCATTGCCGGCGTACTGAATATATTGGTCGCGGGTACGCAGCACAGTAATGCTGTGAAAGGGTCCCAGTACCTGACTGCGGCCAAAGAAGCCACCGGTTTTGCTCAGATTGAGCGCCCCGGTCATCACGCCCAGCACCTGCCCCTGATCGTCGTAAATCGCTTTACGCGCCGGAATCACCAGCCGGGGACCAAAATAAGTACGGCCCAACACCATTTTGTCGGTCTTCATGGCATACAGGAACGAATCCCGCGTCTGTGGTAACTGCAACAGATTGGGCAGGTCGGGGCTTTCCAGATTGGACGTTAATGCCAGCACTTCACCCGCAGGGCTGATCAGTGCAAAACCGGCAAAAACCTCAGGGTTCAGCGCCATGATGCTGTTCAGCTCGGGCTGAACAAGCTGCCCGTTTTTCCGCTGGCGCAACAGCAGATCCTCTCCCAGCAATGTGATAATACCTTCCTGCTGCTCAAGTATGGCGGAGAAACTGCCATACCAGTGCTGGGTGAGCGCGTATTGATTATATCCATAGTGCTCCACCAGCCCCCGCCAGCGGGTAACAGAAAGACTGACCAGTAACACCACACCCGATATCAGCAGGACAGTGAAAAGCAACCAGATGTTCTTTTTCAGCAGGGTCATAGGGTCCTCAGGGTTGTGCGTCATGAAGGCCCGCTCACACAACCTCAGTTTGGCTGATCAGACTGACAGCGCTTACAGACAGCCGCCAGTACAGGATAAAGATTACACGCTGCAGACGCGTAACCACAAAAAGGATAGCCCACAGTCGCTGTGGGCGCGGACCATACAGGAGAAAAACGGACAGTCAGAACAACCGGTCATCAGCAATTATGCTGCATGACCGGTCATGGTTCTGTGGTTTGCGTCAGTCCTGCAGACGCAGGTTGCGGGTCGCACCATCCAGATGATCAGCATCGGCTTCGGAGCCGAGTTTAATCATCAGGCGCAGGTCGTTTGGCGAGTCGGCGTGAGCAATGGCGTCTTCATAGGTGATTTCACCCTGCTCGTAGAGTGCATACAGCGCCTGATCGTAAGTCTGCATACCGGCTTCGTTGGACTTGGCCATTAATGGCTTCAGCTCGTGCACTTCACCTTTACGGATCAGATCCGAAGCCAGTGGTGTATTCAGCAGCACTTCCACCACCGCGCGGCGTGAACGGCCATCCGGCGTGGCAATTAACTGCTGGGCCACAATAGCGCGCAGGTTAAGGGATAAATCCATCCACACCTGGTTATGACGATCCGGCGGGAAAAAGTGAATCACACGTTCCAGCGCCTGGTTAGCGTTGTTAGCGTGCAGGGTCGCCAGACACAGGTGACCGGTTTCGGCGAAGGTGATGGCGTGTTCCATGGTTTCGGCAGACCGCACCTCACCAATCATGATCACATCCGGCGCCTGACGCAGACAGTTTTTCAGGGCGGTATCAAAACTCTCGGTATCCAGGCCCACTTCACGCTGGGTAATAATGCAGCCATCGTGCTGGTGAATAAATTCGATCGGGTCTTCGATGCTGAGAATATGGCCCTTACTGTTTTTATTACGGTGACCAATCATCGACGCCAGCGAAGTCGATTTACCGGCACCGGTGGCACCGACAAACAGAATCAGGCCTCGCTTGGCCATGGATATTTCTTTAATAATATCCGGCAGGCCGAGCTGATCGACACTCGGAATACGGGTTTCAATACGGCGCAGCACCATACCGGAAACGTTACGCTGATAAAAAGCACTGGCACGGAAACGTCCGATACCGCTGGCATTAATGGCGAAGTTGAGTTCCTTTTTCTCCTCAAACTCGTCCTGTTGCTTGCTGTTCATTAAGCCCAACACCACTTCGCGCGTTTGCTCTGCGCTGAGTGGATTTTTGCTTAACGGCATAATTTTTCCATTCACCTTCATGGAAGGCGGAACCCCGGCTGTAATAAACAGATCCGAGGCACCTTTTTCCACCATCAGGCGTAAAAACTTATCCATCGCCATGTTCAGTTACCTCAGAAATTATCCGGGATTTTGGCTTTTTCACGTGCCACTTCACGGCTGATCAGGCCCTTGCTGAGCAGATTCTGCAAACACTGATCCATGGTTTGCATACCGTAGGCCGAACCGGTCTGAATGGCCGAATACATCTGCGCAATTTTATCTTCACGGATCAGGTTACGGATCGCCGGTGTACCCACCATGATTTCGTGAGCCGCTACCCGGCCGCCACCGTTTTTCTTCAGCAGCGTCTGGGAAATAACCCCCTGCAAAGATTCTGACAGCATGGAGCGCACCATCGATTTTTCTTCCGCCGGGAATACGTCGACGATACGGTCGATGGTTTTGGCCGCCGAGCTGGTGTGCAGGGTGCCGAATACAATGTGACCGGTTTCTGCCGCGGTCAGCGCCAGACGGATGGTTTCAAGGTCACGCATCTCACCCACCAGAATCACGTCCGGGTCTTCACGCAGTGCCGAGCGCAGTGCTTCGTTAAAGCCCAAGGTGTCACGGTGAACTTCACGCTGGTTAACCAGCGATTTTTTCGATTCGTGTACGAATTCGATCGGGTCTTCCACGGTCAGGATGTGGTCGTATTTGCTTTCATTGATATAGTCGATCATCGCTGCCAGCGTGGTCGATTTACCGGAACCGGTGGGGCCGGTAACCAGTACAATACCGCGCGGTACTTTCGCCAGATCTTTAAACACCTGACCCATGCCCAGCTGGTCCATGGTCAGCACTTTGGAAGGAATGGTACGGAATACCGCACCGGCACCGCGGTTATGGTTAAAGGCGTTTACACGGAAACGCGCCACACCCGGTACTTCGAACGAGAAGTCAGTCTCGAGGAATTCTTCGAAATCCTTACGCTGCTTGTCGTTCATGATGTCATACACCAGGCTATGTACTTCTTTATGCCCCAGTGCTGGCAGGTTGATGCGGCGTACATCGCCGTCAACCCGGATCATTGGCGGCAAGCCAGCCGATAAATGCAGATCCGACGCGCCTTGTTTGGCACTGAAGGCAAGCAGTTCAGTAATATCCATAGCCACTCCTCGTTATATTTTTTACTGGCAGGCCCGGCGAAGGGTGCGCCAGCCGACAAGCTTCTATATTATCAGGATTCACCAACCCGGAATGGGTTGCAGGTCAAAAAGATAAACCAAGCCCCTGAAATGTCTACTCTTGAACTGAATTACCAGAATGTGCTGCAGCGCCTGCAACTGGCCTGTTCACAGAATAACCGCCCTGCTCAGAGTGTACGCCTGCTGGCAGTCAGCAAAACCAAGCCTGCAGCTATGGTCGAGGCCGTCTATGCCCTCGGTCAGCGCAGCTTTGGTGAAAACTACCTGCAGGACGGCATGGACAAAATCACCGCCCTCAGCCATCTGACCGATATTGAATGGCATTTTATCGGCCCGCTACAGTCCAACAAGACGCGGCCGGTCGCCGAACACTTCCAGTGGGTGGAAACCGTTGACCGTGACAAAATTGCCCGCCGTCTGAGCGAACAACGGCCGGCCACTCTTCCTGCACTGAATGTACTGGTGCAGGTGAATATTTCTGCCGAAGAGCAAAAAGCCGGAGTACTGCCCGCGCAAGCGCACGCCCTCTGCACTCTGGTCAGCGAACTGCCCAATCTGTGTCTGCGCGGCCTGATGTGTATTCCGGAAGCGACCGATAATGAAGAACGCCTGCGCACCCAGCTTGAGGCTATGCAGGCACTGTATCAGCAACTGGCAGCAGAATTTCCGGCAATGGACACCCTCTCAATGGGAATGTCCGGCGACCTTGAGCTGGCCATCGCCTGCGGCAGCAGCGAAATCCGCATCGGCACCGATATTTTTGGCGCCCGCGACTATCCTGCCAACAACTGATACCGGAATGCCGGAAGAAGCGGCAAACTGCTCATAATCGACCAGAATTAATGCAGCTCCCGCTCACACCGGGCGCTGCGACTTTATACAAAAGAAGGAACCAGCATGACTCAAATCGCATTTATCGGTGGCGGTAACATGGCCTCCAGCATTATTGGCGGCCTGATCAAACAAGGCGAAACCAAAGCCAGCCTGATTCATGTTTCCGACCCCGGCGCCGAACAGCGCAGCAAGCTGGAAAAAGAATTCGGCGTCGTCACCCACGCCGATAATCTCGAAGCCATCGCCAAGGCCGATGTGGTGATCATGGCAGTCAAGCCGCAGATGATGAAAGAGGTTCTGGAACCGCTGCAGGCCACGCTGAGCAAACGTCAGCCACTGCTGATTTCCATTGCCGCCGGTATCAATATGGACAGCCTGGCACGCTGGAGCAGCTGCCGCGCCATCGTCCGCTGTATGCCCAATACACCATCTCTGCTGGGACTGGGCGCAACCGGTCTGCTCGGCAGCAAAGACGTCAGCCTTGATCAGCGCAATCAGGCTGACTCCCTGCTGCGCGCTGTTGGCCTGACCGTATGGGTGAAAACCGAAGCCGAAATCGATGCCGTCACCGCCGTTTCCGGCAGTGGTCCGGCGTATTATTTCCTGCTGATGGAAGCCATGATCGAAGCCGGTAAAAAGCTTGGTCTGAGCGAACAGACGGCCACCAAACTGACGCTGCAAACCGCACTGGGTGCTGGTCAGATGGCGCTGCAATCCGATGTCGGCCCGGCCGAACTGCGCCGCCGAGTGACCTCTCCGGGTGGTACTACCGAGCGCGCTATTGCCACTTTTGAAGCCGCCCATATGCGCGAGATTGTCGATGCTGCGTTAAAAGCCGCCAGCGACCGGGCCGCCGAACTGAGCGAGCAGCTGGGTAAAGACTGACTCGCCGTACCAGGGTGTGCTGAGGTTTCCTGACAAATAAGACCATTGTCAGGACTGGAAAAGGCGCCGGAGCGCCTATATGTTAAAGGCTGGCGGCCATAACCGTTCGCCAGCCATTAAATATTCACGGAGTTACCATGTCACCGTTTTCTCAGGTCGGCCTGCTGTTAGTTCATACCCTTGGCGGTCTTGCGCTGCTGATTATTATGCTGCGCTTTCTGCTGCAGCTGGTGCGCGCCGATTTTTATAATCCGATTTCGCAGTTTCTGGTTAAAGCCACCAATCCGGTATTAATTCCGTTACGCCGTATTATTCCGGGCTTCGGCGGATTGGATATCGCCTCTCTGGTGCTGGCCTATGTCGTTCAGGTGATTGTTTATGGTCTGATCACCATGCTGAAAGGCTATGGCATCCCTCTCAATTATCTGCTGATCTGGGCGCCTTTGGGGCTGTTCGTTCTGTGCATGAATATTTATTTCTGGGGCATGCTGATTACCGTTATCGCCTCCTGGATTGCACCGGGTTCTTATAACCCTGCACTGATTCTGATCAACCAGATTCTCGAACCCGTGGTTCGCCCTGTGCGTAAAATGATGCCGGACCTGGGTGGCCTCGATTTATCCCCCATGGTCGTTATGCTGAGCTTACTGGTCATACAGGCGCTGATTGTTGGCCCACTGGCCATCATGCTGAATGTTCCGAACTTTATTCCGATGTATGTCGGATTTTGAGCCAGCACTATCAATGGACAGACGGGGATTTACTCCTCGTCTGTCATCTGCAGCCCAAAGCCTCTAAAAGCGAATTCTGCGGCTTACACGGCGATGCCCTGAAAGTCCGGATTCAGGCACCACCGGTCGAAGGCAAAGCCAACAGCGAGCTGATTAAATTTCTCGCCAAACAGTTTGGCGTCAGCAAAAGCGCGGTCAGCATTATCAGTGGCGAGCTGAACCGCCACAAGCGCGTACGCATTACGCAACCGCAAAAACTGCCGGCAGAGGCCCTGATCACACAGCCTTAATACCGCCCCCCTTATTATCCCAACTATTGTCCTGTAGTGGTCAACTAATTCCGGACACGGTCTTAAGTAATTCTTCGGCTGCCGATGGGCTCAGCCCATTGTTAGCACTGTGTGGTCTGTAGCCGTTGTAGTAATGCATCAGATACCGGCCCACATCCATTTTTGCTTCCATCACCGAACGATACCCCTTATCCGGTATCCACTCGGTTTTCAGACTTCGGAATAAACGCTCCATCGGCGCATTATCCCAGCAGTTTCCGCGACGGCTCATACTCTGCTGCATCCTGTAACGCCACAGCTGTTGCCGATACTTCAGGCTTGTATATTGAGCGCCCTGATCGGAATGAAACATCACGCCGGATGGTTTTCCCCGTCGCTGATACGCATCATCCAAAGCCTTAGTGACCAGCCCTGTCTGCGCTTTATCAGAGATCGCCCAGCCCACCACTTTGCGGGCGTACAGATCCAGTACAACGGCCAGATAAATCCAGCGTCCACCGGCTCGTATAAAAGTGATGTCGCCACACCAGACCCGATTGGGTGCTGTCACGGTAAACCTACGGTTCAGACGATTAGGAATCGACAGATGCTCTGCCGTTGCTGGTTTATATTTATGTGCTCCGGGCTGTTTGCTGACTAAGCGCTGCTCTTTCATTAATCGGGCGACCAGATAGCGACTCACCTGGTTGCCATTTTCGTTCAGCTTGTCGCGAATTCCCCGGCTTCCAAGTGAACCACGGCTGATTTTAAAGACCTCAGCCACGTGAGCTTTAAGGCGTACCCGCTGGCTATTGATACGGCTTACTCTGTTGCGATAGGCGTAGTAACAAGAGCGGTGAATCTCAAATAGTGAGCACAGCTTTTTAACCGGATACCGCTCTCTCAATTGGTTGATCAGCGGGTAGGCTTGATCGCGTCTGACATTAAGAGAGCCGTAGCCTTTTTTAGAATGACCTTGTCTTCCTCCAGCTCTTTAATTCGGGCTTCAAGTGCCTGAATTTTCTGCTGTTCAGGCGTGAGGGCTTTGCCCTTTGGCGTAGCACCGCCGCGTTCTTCCTGTAACTGATCAATCCAGCGTCGCAGAGTGGTATCGCCAATATCCAGCGCCTGACAAACCTCGGAAACAGCGCGCTGCTGATCGAGCACCATGCTGGCAGCTTCTTGCTTGAACTCTGCAGTAAAAATACGACGTTGTTTTTTCATTGGACACCTCTTGGGTTGTGATTTTATCACCTAAGCGGGTGTCCGGATTGATTAGACCACTACATCCTGCCCCTTTTCCCAACCCTGCGCCCAACAAAAACCCCACATTTTGTGTTATAGTGCCGCCCTCTTATCTCCTGCCGGGAGTCCCTGAATGCCGCACCGCGCTCATTTATTTTCCCTGCGCATCGCCAACGCCCTGCGCGAATCCCTGAAAGAATCACCCTACACCGCACAACGTTTTGGCAAAGATATTATTGCCGGTATCACCGTTGGTATTATCGCCATTCCGCTGTCGATGGCACTGGCGATCGCCAGTGGGGTAGCACCACAATACGGTTTATACACAGCCATGATTGCCGGTTTTATTATTGCCCTGACCGGTGGTTCACGCTTCAGTATTTCCGGCCCGACCGCCGCCTTTGTGGTTATTCTTTACCCCATTGCGGAAAAATTCGGCCTCGGCGGTCTGCTGATTGCCACCCTGCTATCCGGCCTGATTCTGATCGCCATGGCCTTTGCCCGCCTCGGACGTTTTATCGAATATATTCCCGAGTCGGTAACGCTGGGTTTTACCTCCGGCATCGCCATCGTAATTGCCACCCTGCAATTAAAAGATTTTTTCGGGCTGACGATTCAATACCCGGAAACCTATGTCGAAAAAGTACATACACTTGCGCAAGCATTACCCGGATTTGATAGTGCCAGCCTGACCGTCGGCCTTACAACTTTTGCCACGCTGTTGCTGTGGAAAAAAATCAGCAGCCTGCCGCCGCATATTCCGGCACTGCTGGTTGGTGTATTAACCGCCTGGCTGCTGGGTTTACAGGGCCACGAAGTCGACACTATCGGTAGCCGTTTCAGTTATTTATTACCGGATGGTTCGGTTGGTGCCGGTATTCCACCGATATTGCCGGAATTTTTCTGGCCCTGGGAGCAGCCCGGTGCCGACGGCCAGCCGATTGGTTTGTCCTGGTCGCTGTTGCAATTATTACTGCCCGCCGCCTTTTCCATAGCCATGCTCGGCGCCATTGAATCCCTGCTCTGCGCCGTGGTGCTCGACGGTATGACCAACACCCGCCACAGCGCTAACAGCGAATTATTAGGTCAGGGCATCGGCAATATTGTGGTGCCATTTTTTGGTGGTATTACCGCCACCGCCGCCATTGCCCGCTCGGCCGCCAATTTCCGCGCCGGTGCGCAAACGCCCATCGCAGCCATGATTCATGCTCTGGTGGTGATGGCCGGTTTGCTGGTACTGGCGCCGGTACTGGCGCATTTGCCCATGGCCTCGATGGCCGCGCTGTTATTACTGGTGGCGTGGAATATCAGCGAGGCCGATAAAGTCGTGCACTTTTTCCGCACCGCGCCCAAAGGCGACATTATGGTGCTGGCCACCTGCCTGAGCCTGACGGTACTGTTCGATATGGTGATAGCCATTGGCGTTGGTATCGTGCTCGCCTCGCTGTTATTTATGCGCGATATTTCTGAGATGACCAAAGTCAGCGATATCAGCGACAACAGCAAATTAATCAGCGAACCTCTGCCTGCAGGCTGGGCAGTTTATAAAATAAACGGGCCGCTGTTTTTTGCCGCCGCTGACCGGATTTTCTCTGAACTGGCGACCCACAGCCGCGATAAAAAAGCTGTGATTCTGTATATGGATGCCGTACCTGTTATTGATGCCGGCGGTCTGGCCGCCTTGCTGAAATTTTTAACAGCCTGCGCCAAACACAATACCGAAGTACGTATTGCCGACCTGCAGTTTCAGCCGCTGAAAACACTCGCACGGGCCGGGCTTAAGCCACAGGATAATGTGCTGGGGTTTTATCCCACATTGCAGGCTGCGTTGCCGTTTAACAGCGGTCAGGCTGACCGCACGGCGGGTGATGCAGAGCAGCGGGTGTAATCCGGTTTAACCGGATAGCTGTGGGAGCGGCCTTCAGCCGCGATGATTAAAAACCAGCCCGACACAGTAAGCCACGCCACAACATTTATCCCGCATAAAAACAAAAAAGCCCGCGTATCACGCGGGCTTTTTATGTCTGACAAGCCGGTAATTACTTACCTTTTAACTGCAGCGTCTCCACCGCCTGCGCTTTAATATCCGCCGCTTTAAACAGCATCGGACGCCACTGCAGGTTGCTGTAGTTCTGCGTCTGGTCGGTGAAGAATTCCGACTCCGGATCATGTGACTGACCGTAGCTCAGGAACATTTCTGCCTCAGGGCCGTTATCACCGTATTGCAGCGCCATCACAAAGCTGGAGCCGTAGTTAATGCGGTAACGCTCGGTCGCACCATTGCCGTCTTCATCCAGTGACACCAGTGGCGAGTCATTGCGTTTGCTGCCCACCAGGTTGGTTGCCAGCTCAGAGGTAGAGCGGGATGGCACTTTGCTTTCCGCCATATTAAATACGCCTTCATAAGAGTTAGCGCCGGTAATCGCAATCGGATCTTTGCCCTCTGCTTTAATCACGTACTGCAGCGAACCCAGAGTGGCATCCAGTGCGATGCCAGCATCGGTCAGGCGTTTTGCCGCTGCGGCCAGTGCCTGCAGTACCGGGTCGTTATCCACATCACCGGCGTCAATCGCCACCAGACCCGATGGAGTAGTCGCCGGCTGCTGGGCACTGAAAGGGACCGCGAACAGGCTGTCAGACAAATCACGGTGACCGGAAACGCGGAAGGCTGCGAGGAATTCACGCATCACCTGCGCGCCGGTGCTGTTCAGGTTGTACTCACCATCCCAGTTGGCCAGCGCGGTACAGGCCGGTGTCAGATCAAAGGCCGAGCCGCTTACCTGAATGCTGTTGTAGTTGGTGCAGCGGGTTACCAGTTCATTGCGGAAATCACCGCCAAACAGCGAGCCGTTATGGGTCAGCACGGTTTCCAGTTCACCCAGGGTAAAGCGGTTATCAGCACCGGCCAGACCGGTTCCCGACATATCGCTGATCAGCTGGGCGTTGTAACGGGTGCGCGGGCTGCGCACAATCTGCTCCGGGCCGTACATCAGACTGTAGCCAACCAGAGGCTCGTCCAGATTGGTCAGCCAGTGGCTGCTGTTGGCGTTGTATACATAGTCGCTGCGCGTCACCTGTGGCGCCTTGCTGAACGGCACCAGCCCCGGCGCACCGGCATCCCCCGTATCGACCCACTCGTACAGTGAGGTATTACCCGGCAACAGCACACTGCCGGCGCCGTCCTGCCAGATCGGTGCTAACTGCGGGCTCTTGGAAGCCACACCCCAGTATGCTTCAGCCTGCGGGCTGAGCTGCGGCACCTGGGTACCATCGATATAAGAAGCCGTACCGTCATCGGCAATCATCAGGGTATTTACCCACGGGATGCCCTGATGGTCGGCAAAGGCCTGGAAGAATTCATCACGGGTTTTGGCTTTATTCATCGCCAGCCACTGTTCCAGCATACGGGTGTTACCGGCGTTGGCATCGCGGAAGGTAATCGCACTGCTGGTGCTCCAGCCCAGCGCCGGAGACAGTGACGCCAGGTTCACCATCGGCCCGAAGTGGCTGAAGTACAGCGTGTGCGGTACATCCACCAGCGAGCCGTCACCCTGCTTCACTTTTACCGTAACGGTTTTGCTGCTGAGCTCGCGGTATTCACCATCAAACTTGTAGCGCAGCGGATCAGCCGGATCGAGCTGCAGCTGATACAGGGTAAAACGCTTCGACTGCGACACGGTGTGCGTCCAGCCCAGATTCTGGTTATAGCCGATCACTACCGCTGGCAGACCCACCATGCCCACGCCGTTCACATCCAGCTCACCGGGAATGGTCAGATGCTGCTGGTAGAAACGCAGCTCGCCATCCCACGGGAAGTGAGGGTTTCCTAACAGTGCAGAGCTGGCACCATCAACACGATCGCTGCCCAGCGCCCAGCCATTGCTGCCGATGCCTTCAGAGGTAAAAACATGGCCGGCATCCAGTTGTGCGCTGTCGACTGCAGCAACGGTCGCCACAGGCGGCTGTGCCGCAGCCATCGCGGCGAGGAAGTTACGCGCGCTCGCCAGCCCGGCCAGATCCAGCTGATAGGCCAGCAAATCCTGCGCTGTAATGCTGGTTACCCAGTCAGCACCGCGACACGGCGACGGATATTCCTGCGGACCGGCACGCTCACTCAGCGAGCGGTTAAAACCGGCGGCATAGCCCTGCAGCAGCCCTTTGGTCGTTGCTGACAAACCACTGTACAGCTGGGCGGCTTCAGCCGGATAATCCATGGCCTTGTAGCCCAGATCCGACAACAGATTCGCGTTGCCGCTACCGGCACCAAAGTATTCGGATTTCTGTGATTTCAGTTTCAGCAGCTGCTCGGACAGGGTGCAGAGGTTTTCTCTGGCCTGCGCATAACCGATACCGTAACCCAGACTGGGATAGTCTTTGGCTTCAATATGCGGCACACCATGGGCGGTGTAAGTAATCTGTGCATCGTAGGAATGGCTTGCATTGCTCTTGTCGTCATTGCAGCCTGTTAATAAGGCGCAGCTTAACGCGCTCAGCGCGTACAGGCCGGGCTTCTTCAGGACGGTGCCTAAATACATCTGGGCTTCCTCACTTGTTATGATTATGTGACAGGAAATAGTATTAGACGCCGGAACGGCACCAGGATCGTCCGTATCGATAGATCCGACACCGAAGAAAAATAACATTAAAAACAACAACTTAGACGTACGGTTCGATCTATCCGAACTTTAGTTGATCTCTCTGAGAGGTATTGATGAACTACGAAGCAGGTGCAGCAGCGCTGATCGGACTGTGCCTCAGCAGCGTACTGCTGCTGGCTACCCTGAGCTGGATGGTCAATCATGCCCATACCCGCCTGACCATCGCCTGGCTTTTGGGGCTGGCAACGCTGGTGATGCTGCAATCGCTGGAATTTCTCTATCACGCCACCGATATGTTTCTGCGCTGGCCGTTCTTTCTGAAGCTGGTCGACCCGCTGGTTGTTCTGCTGCCACTCACACTGTATGGCTATCAGCGCGCACTGCAGGGCGACAATATTTTTCACCCGCGCAGGCAGATGCTGCTGCATTTATCTCCGGCCTTTATCGTCGCCTTAATGGATATTTCATACTGGAGCCTGCCCGCCGCCGAACGCATCGACTGGATGCTGAAAGTACGGATCGACGAAAGCCTGTGGCAACCACTGGCGCCCTACGGCAACGACTACCTCGCCATTATCGCCGGTCTCAGCCTGCTGTACTGGTGGCGGCAGCGCACCCTGGGCTACCAGGGACGTAAAGCCAGACTCGGCAGCTGGATTAATAAACTGCAGACCGTACAGCTGATTATTGCCCTCTCACTGCTGGGCCGTATTCTGCTCAGCACTGGCTTTGGCTGGAACCTGTCGGTGGCCTTTGCCCTCGCCCCGACCAGTGCTTACCTGCTGTATCTGATGCTCAGCCACGTTCAGCTGCCGCAAAGCCATCCGCCGCGCCAGCCGCTGGCAACGTCACCCAAACCAGACAACTCAGCCCCGGGCAGCGCAGACCCGGACAGCAGCAACGTCACACCAGCCGATACCAGCGCAGCTACCGCCAACAACGCCCAGCAGGAACTCTTCGCCGAGCTGCAGCAGGCGCTGGCCAATGGCGCCTTCCGCGATAATGAACTGTCACTGGGCAAGCTGGCCGCCATGCGTGGCATGACCAGCCATCAGGCATCGGCGGCGATTAACCAGTGCTCCGGCAGTAATTTTTACGACTGGCTCAACCGCTACCGGATTGAGGCCGCACAGCAGGCGCTGCGCGACAGCGATACGCCGGTATCACGCATCTGTTTTGATGTGGGTTTTAATTCAAAATCGACCTTTAACACAGCCTTTCGCCGCTTCAGTGGTTGTACGCCAACGGAGTTCCGGCGCAACCATCATGCCTGACAGGGTTTTGCCATCAGGCTTTACCCATCTGTTCGGCAAAACGTCCGGGACTTACCCCGCTACGGCGGGCCCAGACTCACACATTCAGGCGCATACATTCGGACGCAAAAACTCAAACGCAATGCCGAATATAAAATCAAACACCGCTATGCGGACGAATTTTATCCGCTATCAGAATTCGCTCATTTTTGCTTACCCTAAAACTGAATGCCGTACAGCATGATCCCGTCAACAAAGCTATAAAACTCGTTTTCCAGCAAGAAATAGCGAAGTTCTGCTTCGTACCAACCTTCTTATTTTGAAAAACTAGTGCAGAATTTTTTTACGCGCGATTCAAGAGTCGGCCTCCTGATTAAACCTATCCCCTCCCCATAAACCCGCGCTTTAATGTCTCCGACGGGTTTTCACCAAACAGTTGTTTGTAATCATGGGCAAACTGGCCGGCATGCCAGAAGCCCCAGTGGCTGGCAATGCGCTGCACGGTTACGTCGTCCTGTTCAACATCGAGAATGGCATCGGGTTGTGACAGTGCACGACGTACAGAATTTAAGCGTGATACGCGTAAATAACGTAACGGGCTGATGCCCAGAATACTTTCAAAACTGTATTGCAGGGTGCGGCGGCTTACATGGGTTAATTCGCACAGTTCGGTCATGGTAACCGGTGCATTGGGGTTGGCGGCGAGAAAATCTTTTACCCGGTCAACCACCGCTTTACGCCGTGCATAGGCCGGCAGCGTATTGCTGTTGTTATCTGGTTGTTGCAGCACTTCGAGTACGGCCATTAACAGCATGTCCTGCTGTAACGGCCCGGCAAGACCGCTGTGTTTGGGTGCCAGTAAGCGCTGTAACACATAACGCAGGGCGTTGAGTTTTTGTTCCTGCCAGCCGCGCCGTGGTGATTGCCATAAACGCGCATCAAGGTTAATGCCCTGCGCCTCAGCACACTGTGTCAGCGCCTGCTGGCTGACCACGATGCCGTAAATATCGAAGCTTTGCGGTGTCACTAATTCAAAACCGGTGTTTCCCGGCCGGCACATTAATTCGTTGCTGGCCACTTCCTGGCCGTTAATACGGCAGTCCTGTTCGCCGGCGGCAAATCCCAGCCAGACAGAATCCGGCCAGACATTGCACTGCTGGCGCAGCGCCTGACTGGTGTGTTCACGGAATACCTGCAAATGCTCCAGCGCCAGTTCGTCGATGCGGCCATAAAAAGCGCCGTCGCTGAGCTGATCGTATTCCTGTTGCCAGTCACGCAGGTTGTGGGCGTGCTCGTCCGCATCGGTTGCTTCGGTTATGCACCAATCGGGGGCGGATTTTTCTGCAACCGCTGCATTAGTGTGCGCGCCATCTGCAACGGCAGGCAATAAAGCTGAGTGTTTCACAAATATCCTGTGCTCAGGGTCTCTGATTTCGCTGTTTTTACCATCATTAATCCGCTGATTTAAATAACAAAAACCACATTTGCCAAAATTCGATAGGCCGCCGGAACGCTATTCGCTGAGCTGTTGATAAAGGATGAGGCTGTCAGCTGTATCTGCGACAGCAATATCTGTTCCGGTCGCGCCCATCTTATTGCCGGCCGCAACACGTCATTGTTTCAGGAAACCGCTATGCATAAAGCGTATCGCTACTCTCTGGGTAGCAAGACCTACGAATTCCGTAATCTGGCCGACCTGATGGCCAGAGCAACCCCTGCCCGCTCCGGCGACCGTCTGGCCGGGGTGATTGCCCGTTCCGCCGAAGAACGTGCCGTAGCACAGATGGCGCTGGCCGAGGTGCCACTGAAGAATTTTCTTAACGAGGTATTAATTCCTTACGAACAGGATGAAGTCACCCGTTTAATTATCGACGAACACGATGCGCTGGCATTTGCACCCATCAGTCATTTTACCGTGGGTGATTTCCGTAACTGGCTGCTTTCCGATCTGGCCAGCAGCGACATGCTGGCCAGTATCCGCAACGGTATCACGCCGGAAATGGCGGCAGCGGTGAGTAAAATTATGCGCAATCAGGATTTAATTCTGGTCGCGCAAAAATGCCGTGTTATTACCGCTTTCCGCAGCACCATTGGTTTACCCAAACGCCTGGCGACGCGTCTGCAGCCGAACCATCCGACCGACGATATGAATGGTATTGCCGCCAGTATTCTCGATGGCCTGCTGTATGGCAGCGGCGATGCGGTGATTGGTATTAACCCTGCCACCGATAACGTTGCTCAGGCCACCCGGCTGATGAAATTAATGGACGAGGTCATCAGAAAATACGAAATTCCAACCCAGTCCTGTGTGCTGACCCATGTCACCAATACGCTGGAATGCATCGAACAGGGCGCACCGGTCGATCTGGTATTTCAGTCGATTGGCGGCACCGAGGCCACCAACTCCAGCTTTGGTTTTAATTTAGCCACACTGGCCGAAGCCGAGCAGGCCGCACTGTCATTACAGCGCGGTACCGTGGGCAATAACGTGATGTATTTTGAAACCGGTCAGGGCAGCGCATTATCAGCCAATGCTCACCACGGGCTGGATCAGCAAACCTGTGAGACCCGCGCCTATGCCGTAGCGCGCAAATTTAATCCGCTGCTAGTGAATACCGTGGTGGGTTTTATTGGCCCGGAATATTTATTCGACGGTAAAGAAATTATCCGCGCCGGTCTGGAAGATCATTTCTGCGCCAAATTACTCGGCCTGCCAATGGGCTGTGACGTTTGCTACACCAACCACGCCGAAGCCGATCAGAACGATATGGATAACCTGCTGACCTTACTGGGCGCAGCCGGTTGTTCGTTTGTGATGGGCATTCCCGGCTCCGACGACATTATGCTCAATTATCAGACCACCTCATTCCACGACGCGTTATACGCACGCCGTGTTCTGGGCCTTGGGCCATCACCGGAATTCGAAGCCTGGCTGGAAAAAATGCAGATTATGAGCAACGCCGCCGGTGCCTGCTTAAACGATGCATTACCACCGGCGTTTGCAGCGTCATTAAAAACATTACCGGCCGGTAATTCAGCATCGGAGGTGTCCAATGGTTGATCAGCCAGATATCCATAACGATGACTGGAACGGCGTTGTTGATAACCCATGGCGTCGCCTGCGCCAGTTTACCGCAGCGCGCATTGGCCTCGGACGCAGCGGCATCAGTCTGCCAACCAAAGAAATGCTGGAATTTCAGTTAGCCCACGCTCAGGCGCGTGATGCGGTACATACGCCACTCGATTTTTCTGAACTGACACAGCAGCTGGAAACCCTGGCCGAACAGTATCCGCTGTTAAGCGACGAGCCACCGTTAAAGCTGCACAGCGAAGCCGTTGACCGCATGACCTACTTACAGCGCCCCGATTTAGGCCGCCGTCTGGATGAAGCATCACGGGTATTACTGCAGCAGGAACAGCAAACGCCGGAACAACCTTTTGATCTGGCGCTGGTCATTGCCGACGGTTTATCCGCCACCGCTATTGCCCATAACGCCGTGCCTTTTATTCAGGCCTTATGCGAAGAGCTGCAGGACGATAAGCAAGCGTGGAAATTTGCCCCCATCACCCTGGTAGAACAGGGTCGGGTCGCAATCGGTGATGATGTCGGCGAATTATTAAATGCTAAAACCGTACTGGTATTAATTGGCGAACGGCCGGGGTTAAGTTCTCCCGACAGCCTCGGTTTATATCTCACCTGGGCACCGGTGCGCGGCCTGACCGATGCCCGCCGCAATTGTATTTCCAACGTTCGGCCAGAAGGTCTGAACTTCAGCGAAGCGGCCCATAAGGCCGGTTATTTACTGCGCGAATCACGCCGGCTGCAGCTATCCGGCGTACAACTTAAAGACCGCAGCGGCTCGCTGACCGGCCCCGCAGACAGCCTGTCAGAAAGTACCGCACAAGCGGCGACCATTGATCATCAGCCCGATTTTCCGGATGAGCATACAACAATAAAACCCGCCTCTTCCCCCGCGGCAGAGACGAAAAACTTTCTGCTCGGCTGATTGTATTTTTTCTGTTTGAAAAAACACCATTTATTCAACGTATGAGGTAATACCATGTCCACATCCCATCAGGACTACCTTGCCAAACGGCAACTGAAAAAAGGCACCGCCGGCTGGATTCTTCTCGCCGGCCTCGGTGTTTCTTATGTAATTTCCGGTGATTTTGCCGGCTGGAACTTTGGTATCGCTCAGGCAGGCTGGGGTGGTTTTGCCATCGCCGCACTGTTAATGGCGGTGATGTATTTTACCCTGGTGCTGTCACTGGCTGAAATGTCGGCGGCTATTCCGGCCGCCGGTGGCGGTTACAGTTTTGCCCGTCAGGCAATGGGCCCGGCCGGCGGTTATTTAACCGGCCTTGCGGTATTAATTGAATACGCCCTGGCGCCGGCGGCGATTGTGATCTTTATCGGTTCGGCGGTTGAAGCTTTACTCGGCTTTAACGGCCCCTGGGTGTATGCCGCCTTTTATTTAGTTTTTATCGGTATTCACTTGGCCGGTGTTGGCGAAGCATTAAAAGTAATGATGGTGATTTCCGGTCTGGCCGTGCTGGCCATTATTGCCACCGCTGTTGCTTTAATCGGTAATTTTGACAGCGCCAACCTGCTTGATATTGCTGCCAGCGAAGGCACTTCTGCCATGCTGCCGCTGGGCTGGTACGGTGTTTGGGCTGCACTGCCTTTTGCTATGTGGTTATTCCTGGCGGTAGAAGGTGTACCACTGGCCGCCGAAGAATCCAAAGACCCGGCCAAAGATGTACCTAAAGGCATTATCGGTGCGATGGTTTTCCTGCTGTTTACCGCCCTGCTGGTTGTGCTGTTAATTCCGGGCGCGGCTGGTGCGCAGGCGATGGGCGCAAGTGCCGTACCTCTGGTTGATGCCCTGAATGCAACCGGTAACACCCAACTGGCAACCGTGGTTAACGTACTGGGTCTGGTCGGTTTAATTGCATCATTCTTCTCCATTATTTACGGTTACAGCCGTCTGGTATTTGCCCTGTCGCGTGCCGGCTATTTGCCACAAAGCCTGTCGGTAACCACAGAACGTAAAGTCCCGGCGCGTGCCCTGATCGTTCCTGGCGTACTAGGTTTTGCTGCGTCCCTGAGCGGTGAAGGCGACCTGATGCTGGCCATGGCCGTGGTTGGTGCAACCGTGTCTTACGCTCTGATGGCACTGAGCCATATTATGCTGCGCGTTAAACAGCCTGAGCTGGTGCGTCCGTATAAAACACCGGGTGGTGTATTTACTTCCGGTATCGCCCTGCTGTTGTCGCTGATTGCATTAACCGGTGTGTATGCCTTCGACCCACGCGCCTTCTTCTACACGCTGATCCTCTTTGTGATTGGTGCGGCCTATTATTTTGGTTACAGCAAAAACCATCTGGTGGCCAAAACCGCCGAAGAAGAATTCGCCATGCTGGAACAGGCTGAAGCGGATTTATATCCGGAAGCTGAAGAAGCAACAGCAACCGTACAAGCCGTGTAATAAGCGCACGCTGAAATAAAAAACGCAGCCATTGGCTGCGTTTTTTATATCTGCAAAAAGCAGAATCAAACGATCCGGATTCGGTATTCACTGCCTGCGCTTCGCGTTATGACAAAGCGCACGGATGCAACTATTTCATGACGGAAAGTGTTTGCATCCAAACAGCGCTGACAGCCCGCCGTCGCCTGAGCTATGATTGCATTGTTCTGCAGCCGGATACTCTTATGAATATTACTCCCTGCTTTAACCTCAAGCTGCGCCAGGCCGACCGGGTTCTGACCAGCTACTACGACAACAGCCTGCGCGATCTGGGTATTACCATTGCGCAGTTCTCTGTTCTGCGTGTGCTGTCGATGCTGAAAAGCCCATCGCAGAAAGAACTGCAGGAAGTTCTGGTGCTGCAGCAAACCACTCTGACACGCAATCTGAAACCGCTGATCCGCAGCGGCTATGTGCAAACCAACCCCAGCCCCGATGATGGCCGGGTGACTCTGGTGTCCCTGACCGACGAAGGTAAGGCCTTGTTTAATAAGGCAAAAGTTCGCTGGAAGCAGGCACAGAGCGGTATTTCCCAACACCTTGGAGAAGAGCTTTCTGCGCAGTTGCTGCAGGTTGCCGACGCTATTCTTGCCCTGCGCAGCTAAAAAAAATTTGCCATTTACATGCATATACATTTACATATAGATGCATATGCATTTATTTGAGGGCAAAGTATGAATACCAACAGGCAAAAGCACTGGCTGCACAGCACCATACAAGCCGGCATCCAGGCGGGGGTTAATTACCCGAAAATGACCCTGTTCGCCGGTTTGCTGTTAATGGCATTACTGATTACCGGTCTGGGAAAGCTGCACAAAGACACCCGCGCCGATGCTTTTCTCGAAGCCGACAATCCGGCGCTGGTGTATAAAAACAAGGTGCGGGAAATTTTTGGTTTAAGCGATCCGCTGATCGTTGCCATATACGACCGCTCGGCAGAAGGCATTTACCGCAAACAGACTCTCGATCTGATCGGGCAGCTGACAGATCAGTTAAATGCCCTGCCGATGATTAATACGGCACGTACCATCAGTCTGGCCAGCGAAAATAATATCACTGCCTCGGCTGACGGGATGAATGTTGCGCCGTTCTACGATTTACGCTCAACAGGCAATGGTGCGGCTGTACGCCAGGCAATAGAAGACTTTCCGCTGTATCACGGCATGCTGGTTGCTGACGACGGCGCGATGAGTATGATCGTGCTGGAGCTGTACGACGACAACCAGGCCGAAGCCGCTTACGACGCCATCAATCAGTTGCTGCGGCAAACCCAAGTGCCGGCAGATGTCGAACTGCATGTGGCCGGTGAAGGCGCTGTGCTGGGCTATCTCGGCCACTATATCGATCACGATGCCAGCCGCCTGAATCCGCTCGCCGGATTAATTATTACCATTATGCTGATGGTGGCTTTTCGTCGTTTATTACCGGCTTTGCTGGGTAATCTGGTGATTGCCGCCTCGGTACTGATGACCCTCGGTTTTATGGCTTACTGCGGTGTGCCTTTTTTTGTTATCACCAATGCTATGCCGGTTATTTTAATTGGTATGGCGGTCGCCGATTCGATTCATATTTTCAGCCACTATTACGAAATGCAGGCACGACACCCGGACTGGTCGCTGCAGGCCTGCATCCGTGAAGCCGTTGCCGTTATGGCGCGCCCGGTAACGCTGACGTCGCTGACCACTATTGCCGGATTTCTTGGCCTGTACGCGTCATCTTATATGCCACCCTTTGAATATTTTGGCTTATTCACCGCCTTCGGCGTGCTGGTTGCCTGGTTTTATTCGCTGTTTGTTTTACCGGCCTGCATCACCTTACTGAAACCCAGAGTCAGCCAGCGCTGGATTCGCCTTGAGCAAAACAGCCAGCAGGATACTTTTGCCCGCCTGATGACATTTGTCGGTGGAAGCTGTGTACGCCATCCGCGCGCCACACTGTCATTATTTGCTTTTCTCAGCATCAGCGGCGCCCTGCTGGCCACCCAGATTCAGGTAAACGAAAACCGCATTAATACCTTTCATTCCAGCGAAGCGATTTATCAGGCTGACGAAGTCATTAATCAGCATCTGGAAGGCACCAATACGCTGGACATTGTCATTACCAGCAGCCGTAACGAAGGGATTTTTTCACCGCAGGTGCTGAATGCCATGGAAGCCCTGCAGGCCTACGCTGAAACCCTGCCACATGTAAATGGTTCATCATCGGTGGTGGATTATTTAAAGCAGATGAATAAATCCCTGAACGAAGGCCAGAACGATGCCTACCGTCTGCCACAGGATGCCGACCTGATTGCGCAGTATTTTCTGCTCTATTCGGCCAGCTCTGATCCTGCCGATTTTTCTGAAGAAATTGATTATGACTACCGTTTGGCCAATATCCGTCTGAATCTCGACAGTGCCGATTTTATTGCCACCAAACCAGTGGTTGAAGCCCTGCAGCAATATATCGATCAGCACTTTAACAATGCCGTTATGGATGAGCCGGTTACTGCCAGCCTCAGTGGTCGCGTTAATGTTAATTACCACTGGATTAAAGATCTGGGCGTCAGCCATTTTTACAGTGTGGTGATTTCGCTGCTCTGTGTCTTTCTGGTCTCGGCGTTATTATTCCGTTCCTGGGCGGCCGGTCTGTTCGCAACCCTGCCGGTAATCTGTTCCATTCTTACGGTTTATGCGGCAATGGCATTGCTGGGGATTGATCTGGGCATCGGCACCTCCATGTTTGCTTCGGTAGCCATTGGTCTGGGGATCGACTTTGCTATTCATACCCTCGAACGCCTGAAAACTCTGGTGGCCGACGGATTAAAAGGCAGCGGATTATTTACCGAATTATTCCGTTCTACAGGCCGGGCACTGTTATTTAATTATCTGGCGATTGCCTTTGGTTTTGGCGTACTGATCAGCTCGCAGGTTGTACCGCTGACGCACTTCGGCACCATTGTCGTGTTATCGGTGAGTATGAGTTTTATCGCTGCCATGACGCTGTTACCGGCACTGATTGCATTACTGCAGCCGACCTTTATTTTCGGTGACAAAAAGGCGGCCGAAGCCAGTGCGATAGCGGCAGAAAAACACGTGGCTGGCAGTACGGTACTGACACTGTTATTCACCACTGGTCTGGGCACGGCAGCCTTGTACGGGGCACTCTTGTACGGAGCAGCGAACAGCCAGCCGCTGCAGGCAGAAGAAGCTGTTAATACGGAATTACTGGCAACACTCACGGCCGACAATATCGCACAGCGGGTAAATGCGGTGGATGACGGCCAGCATGTCAGCAGCCAGCTGAGCATGTTGCTGACCGACAGTCGTGGCAAAGAACGGCGCCGCGAAACCATGTCTTACCGCAAGTATTTTGGTGACGATAAAAAGACCGTATTTTTTTATAAATCACCGGCCAATGTTAAAGACACCGGTTTTCTGACCTTCGATTATGCCGCCGCCGATCAGGAAGATGATCAGTGGCTGTACCTGCCGGCACTGCGCAAGGTGCGCCGGATTTCTGCATCCGACCGGGGCGATTATTTTATGGGTACCGATTTTACCTATGAAGATATTAAGCAGAACGGTCATATCAGTATTGCCGACTATCAGCTGCAACGCCTGCCAGACGATGACGGAAAACTGGTGGTCAAAGGCACCCCAAAAACGGCGGCTATTGCCCGGGAACTGGGGTATGGCGAGGTAACCTTTTATATTGATCCGCAAAACTGGATCGTGGTTAAAAGCGACTATCTGGATATTAAACAGGTGCCGCTGAAAACCGTGCAGGTAACGGATATCCGTATGGTTGATGGCATCTGGACCCGGCATCAGCTGCTGGCCGAAAACCATATCAGCGGCCACCGCTCGCTGTTTATTTTTTCTGCCGTCGATTACCAGCAGGATGTGGCCGACCACCTGTTTACCCAGAATACTCTGCGCCGGGGGTTGTAGATGAATATCCGGCAACAACTCCGGCAACAACTCCGGCAACAACTCCGACAGCAACTCCTACAGCAATATCGGCTAAGCGCCGGTGCTTTCACCCTGATATTGCTGAGCAGTGCGGCGCACAGCGAATTCAGTTCAGAGCTAAGTTCAGAACTGGCCTGGAGTGATGCTCCGGCCGCACTGAGCAAGGCAGAAGTTCAGCTGCAAAGTGAATGGCAATACCGCACGGCCGATACGTCGTTTAATCTGCAGCCACGTCTGCGTGCTGATTTTTCTGACACCCTGTACGCAGAGCAGCCAACCAGCCGGACAGATAATTATCCGGCGGGCAGCCTGCATAGCAGCGGGCCACTGACACAATGGGATAACGTGCGCTTTGATATTGCCGAAGCCTATGCTGACCAGTATTTCTACGGCGTGTCTCTGCGCAGTGGTAAACAACAGGTTGTCTGGGGTCAGGCCGACGGCCTGCGGGTGCTGGATATTATTAACCCGCAGGATATGCGCGAATTTAACCTGCCCGATGCCGAGGATTCACGCATCGCCACCTGGATGTTTAATGCGCATATTCCTCTGCCCAATGAGCAGTCTTTGCAGTGGTTAATTATTCCCGACTTAACCTTCAGTGAGCTGGCAGAACCGGGTACGGCGTTTGCCATTACCAGCCCCGAACTGGCGCCGAAGCCGATCGCTGGCATAACGGTTAACCGCCTGCCAACCCGCAGGCCGGAGGGCAGTGACTGGGAGTATGGCTTACGCTGGAGTGCCTTTCTGGCCGGTTGGGATATCAGCGCCAGCTATTTTAATTTTTACCACGACATTCCCGTTATTTACCGCACATTAAATACGGGCGGCAGTAATCTTCAGGTCGATGTGGAAGCCGTGTACCGCCGCAGCCACCTGCTCGGCCTGAGCGCCAGCACAGCATTCAGCAGTGTGGTGTTGCGTCTGGAAGCCGGACATACCAGCCGGACATTTTTTCTGCGCGACGATCTGCAAAATAACGGCATTAGCCAAAGCCCGGAACTGGCGACGGTAACCGCACTGGATTACCAGGCCCCGGCAGATGTGTTTGTCAGTTACCAGTTTTACCAGAGCCGCATTCTGGCTTACCGGCCGCAAATTATCCGCCGCGAAATCAGCACCCGCCATACGCTGCTGCTGAAAAAAAACTTACTCAACGACACGCTGGAGCTGAGTTTTTTTGCCCTGCTTAACCGCGATTACAACGACGGTCAGCTGCGCAGCAAAGTCAGTTATCAGCTGAACGATCGCTGGTCTTTGTGGAGCGGTGCCGATTATTTTTTTGGCGACCTCACCGGGCCGTTCGGTCAGTTCTCATCGTCCAGTCGTTTTTTAATTGGCTGGCAGAGTGCATTTTAAGGAGTAAATCATGAACCCTATTACACTGCTGCGTATGCAGAATTCTGTCCTCGGCCGCCTGCTGCCGGCAACCGTTGCCCGCCGCCATGCCCGGATGTTTTTAACCCCCAGATTACTGCCGCTGAAAGACTGGGAGCTGGCCACGGAAAAACAGGCCCAGCGCCTGAGCTTTGCCGGGCACCTCAGTGCTCTGCGCTGGGCGAACAGCGGCCCACGCATTTTATTAATGCACGGTTGGGAAAGCCGGGCGACGCACATGGCGGTTATTGCCAATGCTCTGGTGGCACAGGGATTTGATGTATTCGCGATTGATGCGCCACGCCATGGACAATCAGGCGGGGATAAGAGTAATCCTGTGGAATTTGCCAATGCCATCGTCGAAGCGGATATTGCTTTCGGCCCTTTTTATGGCGCACTGGGTCATTCAATGGGCGGCGCGGCGCTGGCTATTGCCGCTGCTCAGGGCGTAAAGATGGAACGCTGCGTACTGATGTCTTCACCCGCCAGCCTGCTGGATGTATTGGAAGGCTTTGCCCGCTTTATGGGACTGCCCTCGTCCAGCACGGCATATTTTATCCGCTGCATTGAAGAAGAAGTCGGACGTCCGGCCTGCGAACTCCATAGCGGCCATCTGCTCAGCCAGAGTAATCCGGCAACATTATTAATTCATGCCCAGGACGATATTGAAATTCCCAGCACTTCGGTGCATGCCATCCGAAAACATCTGACCGCTGCCGAAGTATTCCTGCCGCCTGCATTAGGGCACCGGAAAATACTCCGCGACCCGATGATTGCCGCACGCATTCAGCAGTTTTTCAGCGATGAATTAATAGCGGCAGAAGAAAGCGGATTGAGTGCAGACATACTGCCATAACCCAGCGACATGCCGCGTGCAGTGCAGCAAGCGAACGGAGCGGTTCCATAAAAAAAGCCTGAACGCCACACAGGTGTTCAGGCTTTTTTATGGCGGCCAGAAGGCCGTTAAATCCGGCGTTTAATCAGGCAGCTTCTGTCTGAATAAAACGGCGCATATGGAAAATACCAAAAATAAATACCTGCACCGCATCGGCAACCGGGTTGCTGCTCTTGTGCTTCAGTGCCATCCAGAAATACGCCACTTCCAGTACGTGAATACCGGCAACGACCACAGCGATGGTTGGCAGCCAGCCGAGCAGGCCATCCCAGCCCTGCACACCGGCCATAATCGCCAGAATCCAGAACAGTACCGTGACCACTTTATTTAACAGAATAAACATAGATACCTCGCTGCATGAATCATTCATGCGTTGTTATTGTCATTATCAAAGCCGCAAGCTTGCACTGCTACACAGGGTTTGCACAGGTGAAAATACGACAGGCTGTCTTCAGGATAAAGAATCAGTGCCCGGCTGCAGGCGCGAGGGTGACAGGAGCAATAGGCTGGCAACGCTTACGCGAACCCGGTGGGAATTCTTTATTCAGCCGCTGCAACAGCGCTTTAACCCGCTCGTTACGGGCAAACTGAAAACCCATCGGCGCACAACCATATACGCGTTTGGAGAAGGTCAGTGGCAAGGCCTGTAATTGTGGCTGTTTTGCCACATACCACTGTGCCACATCACGCCCGATAATCAGCGCCCGTGCCGTTTCGGCCTGGCTGATCAGCAGAGTATTGAGCATGTCCTGCTCGGTGGGTTTATCCAGCCGGATCAGGCTGCCGTTAGCAAAAGCCGGTTGCAGGGCCGGATAGGCATAACCCAGATGAGTGATAATTTCGCCGCCCAGCAGGCCATCTTCCTGCTCCAGATCAAACGGCTGGTCATTGCGGTATACCAGCACATCTTCCAGCCACACCACCAGATCAGTCCACAGATAGTTCTCCGGTTGCTCGGTCCAGTAAGGGGATTCCATACGGCCATCAATCTGCCCGGACTCAAGCATATGCAGAGAGCGCAGCTCTGGCATATACACAAACTCCAGCTCAATACCGGCACGCTGTGCGGCCTTGTGCATTGGGTCAATAAGGATGCCATGCAGCTGATCATCCTGCCGGACGACATAGGGCGGGTAGCCATCATCCGGCACCGCTATGCGTAATTGTGGCCGACCATCTGCCGCCAGACTGCTGGCCGCTATCATCAGCCAGCTGAGCACCAGCACGACCCTCTGGCATATTGCTGTAAAGCGCTTATTTTCTGTCACGGGTATCTCCGGGTTAACTCTTTAAGTTTAACTCAGGCACAGCCCCCGGCGGCGGCCAAAAGCCGACACAGCGCAAGACTTTCACGACTTGCACCGTTAAAATGGCCGCCCATCTACAGGTCGTCAGCGGGAGAAGATTCGCATGTCCGAGGAAAAAACCACGCATTTTGGCTACAAAACCGTCGCTACCGAGCAGAAACAGGCCATGGTTGCCGATGTATTTCACTCCGTGGCTGCCAAGTACGACCTGATGAACGACCTGATGTCGTTCGGCGTACACCGCCTGTGGAAACGCATCACTATTGATATGTCGGGCGTACGCCCGGGCGATCAGGTGCTCGATCTGGCTGGCGGAACCGGCGACCTGACCAAGAAATTTGCCAAGATCGTTGGCCCGCAGGGCAAAGTGGTGCTGGCCGATATCAACTCTTCTATGCTCAACGTCGGCCGCGACCGTCTGACCGATCAGGGCTACGTTGGCAATATCGAATACGTTCAGGCCAATGCCGAATGTCTGCCGTTCGCAGACAACAGCTTCGATGTCATCACCATCGCCTTCGGTCTGCGTAACGTTACCGATAAAGACGCCGCACTGCGTTCCATGACCCGCGTGCTGAAGCCGGGCGGCCGTCTGCTGGTGCTGGAATTCTCCAAGCCGACCAACCCGCTGATGAGCAAAGCCTACGACCTGTATTCCTTCACCGCCCTGCCGTTTATGGGCAAGCTGGTGACCAACGATTCCGAAAGCTACAAGTACCTGGCTGAATCCATCCGCATGCACCCCGATCAGGAAACCCTGAAAAGCATGATGGAAAACGCCGGCCTGGTACGTTGCAGCTTCCACAACATGACCAGTGGCGTGGTGGCTCTGCACCGCGGAATCAAACCCTGATGCTGAATAAGCTGCCGGCCGAGTTACTGCAGGCTGCCTGCGTGCCCTTTGAAGCAGCCATTAATCATGTGCTGCGTTACGACCCGGCGGCATTAAACTCGCTGCGTCGCCAGCAGGGCCGCTTGCTGTGTGTGCGCATCGACGCCATAAACCCGGTGCTGATCCGCATCGTCGATAACGGCATTGTGCTCAGCCTTGTGCCCGCCACTGGCAATAACGGTAGCCTGAGTAGCGCTGATGGTCTTAGTAGCGCCGATGGTCTAAAAAGTGCCGATGCAACGCTCAGCGGTTCTGCCGCCGATTTCTTTGCCCTCGCCCGCGCCAGTGATAAAGCCCACGCCCTGATCAGCAGTGCCATTGATATGGACGGCGACAGCGAGTTTGCCTTATCGCTGACCCGCGTTGCGCAAAACCTCGATATCGACTGGGAAGCCCTGATCACACCACTGACCGGCGGCCTGCTCGCCCATCAGTTGGGCAAAGGTCTGCGCGGCTTACTGAACTGGGGCAAAAGCAGCGCACCGGCTTACCGCAATGCCGTTAAAGAATATCTCGAAGATGAAGCGCAACTGCTGACACCGGAACCGCTGGCGGCACAGTTTGCCGACGAGGTTGACCAGCTGCGTCTGGCGACCGATCGTTTAGAAGCACGCACCCTGCGTTTAGCAGCGCGTATGCAGCAGAACGATTCTACGAACAACCCTTCTCTGCCCAAGGAATAATATCGACGTGGCAAACCTCTGGCGCCTGTGGAAAATTCTGTTTGTCTTCACCCGCTACCGGCTCGACAGTCTGGTGCCAACCGAGCAGCTGCCGCTGTCGTTGCGCATTGCCCTGTGGCTCGCGCCGTGGCGGTTAAATCCGGTGCCGTCGCGCCTTAACCGTGGCGAACGTCTGCGTCTGGCGCTGGAAGCCTTAGGCCCGATTTTTATTAAATTCGGCCAGATTTTATCCACACGCCCGGATCTGATTCCCGACGATATTGTTAAAGAATTAAAACGTCTGCAGGACGACGTTCCGCCCTTCGCCAGCGATAAAGCCATGGCGTTAATCGAAGACCAGCTGGGGCAGAAAATCAGCGCATTATTTGCCGAGTTTTCCGCCGAGCCACTGGCTTCCGCTTCTATTGCTCAGGTACACGCCGCGCGTCTGTTCGATGCCAATGGTGAAGCCGGTCGGGAAGTGGTGGTTAAGGTGGTACGTCCGGGTATCGAGCACACCATCGAGCGCGACCTGCAGCTGCTGGAAACCATGGCCCGCCTGCTGGTGAAATATTCCGAAGACGGCCGCCGCTTAAAGCCGCTGGAAGTGGTCGACGATTATCGCCACACCATTTATGGCGAACTGAATTTACAGATCGAAGCCTCCAATGCCACCCAGCTGAAACGTAACTTTGCCAACTCCGAACTGCTGTATATGCCGGAAGTATTCTGGGAATACACGCGCAGCAAAGTCATGGTCAGCGAACGTATTTACGGTATTCCGGTAGCGGATATCGACGCTCTGCAGGCACAGAACACCAATATGAAACTGCTGGCCGAACGTGGTGTGGAAATCTTTTTCACCCAGGTATTCCGCGACAGCTTCTTTCATGCTGACATGCACCCGGGCAATATTTTCGTCTCGCGTAATAACCCGCAGGCACCACAATACATTGCCATCGACTGCGGCATTGTCGGCAGCCTGACCGAAGAAGATCAGAATTATCTGGCGATGAACCTGCTGGCATTTTTTAATCAGGATTATCATCAGGTAGCGCAGCTGCATATCGACTCCGGCTGGGTTCCGGCCACCACCAAAGTGCATGAATTTTCTGCCGCCATCCGCAGCGTGTGCGAACCGATTTTTGATAAACCACTGGCTGAGATTTCTTTTGGTCAGGTACTGATTCAGTTATTCAGCACCGCGCGCCGCTTTAATATGGAAGTGCAGCCGCAGCTGGTTTTACTGCAGAAAACCCTGCTCAATATTGAAGGCCTGGGCCGTCAGCTGTATCCACAGCTGGATTTATGGAGCACCGCCAAACCCTATTTAGAACGCTGGATGCGCGAGCGTTTTGGCCCCAAAGCCGCATTTAAAGAATTAAAACGCCAGCTGCCGGGCTGGATTGAAAAAGCCCCGCAAATTCCCGGACTGGTACACGGCGCATTAAGCCGCCTGAACCATATGGACGAAAACCAGCAGGCGCTGCAAAAAGAAATTGTCGCCCTGCGTCAGGAGCTGGCCGCGCAAAAAGTACAGAAGCGCCAGCAGGCGCTGGCAACCCTCGCCATTGGCAGTGGTTTATTTACCTGGTGGCAGGCCTTTGCCCTCGGATTACCGGAAGTGGTGGGGCTGAGTCTGGCGGGTGCTGGTATGTTGCTGTTGATCGTGCGCGCCTGAGGGCGATGGTTGGTGTGTCTGGTATAAACCGGCGGGTTTATTCAGGTACTGGCTATGAGGCAGATACTTGTAGGAGTGGATCTTATCCACGACTGAATCAGAAGATTCTGTTTACCCTCAAATGATGTTGTGGGAGCAGCTACCGGTGGGAGCGGCTTTCAGCCGCGATGGCTGGCTTGTTTTGCAGCCGTTCGCCCTGAGTAGCGAGGCACGAGCGTGTCGAAGGGTTGCCCGCCGCTTACAACTCGCTACTACGCTCTGCGTGGTAGTGCCTGCCGCGATGTCGGTACTGCAAATGGTTGTGCTCTGAGCTGCAGCCGCTGCGCGGGCTGGCTTTTGCAGTTAAGTTGAAGCCTTTGCGGGGGCTCCGCCCCCTGCGCCCCTATGCAAGGAGAGGTATCTCCTTCCGATCCTCTCTTGCGGCTGTCCGGCGCTGTTCAGCCAACTGCAGCGATTATGCGGCACGCAAAACAATGATTACGGGCATCCATGCCCTTCACCCTTCGGGCCAGCCTACGGCTGTTGAAATGGCTCCTGCCATTTAGCCCGCCCCGGATCGACTATGTAAAACATCTATCCAAATGCATCGCTCCGGGGCAGGGTTTTGCTCTGAAGGCCGCAGAATCACTTGGTTGACTGGCGCCGTACAAATGCCGCGTTAATTCAGACGCAACGCCGCATATTAAATCAGGCACAGCACTGTAGGAGTGGATCTTATCCACGACTGAATCAGAAGATTCCGTTCCCCCGAAACAGCTCGCTACTACCGGTGGGAGCGGCTTTCAGCCGCGATGGCTGGCTTGTTTTGTGGCCGCTGCGTGGGCTCGGCTCGCTACTACGCTCTGCGTAGTAGTGCCTGCCGCGTTGTTGGTTCTGGAAGTAATTGTGCTCAGACTTGTAACCAGTTTTATCAATTATTGAACCCATCCCCAATCTTCAGTATTCTCGAACCAAAGCAGGGATGCAGCATATCGTAAGGACACACGCCCAACGACCGTCCTCCCGCTTACCATTCCGGATATAACACCACGTCATTCCTGCCTTGTGCTTACAGGAACGGGCGGCAGCGTGCCCGGAATGCAAGAGTCAATTGAACGATCTGACGACTGGTAAAGCACTGGGTAAAAGCACGCATGCGCGTTTATATCCTGACAAGAAATAAAATAACGATGATTTTTACGGCCCGGACAATGGGTTAGGTTGGAAATCTGAATAATGGCTTAGGCGTGTAAATGAGCATGCCTACGAATAAACCGTTAGATTTCAAAGAGGGAAAGGCACATGCCGATAAAATTTAGTTGGTCATGCCCTTACTGTAATAGGGATGCGACAATAACAGATTCGAACTTTACGTCTGAAGTTCATTTTTTTAATCATGATAATAAAGATGGATCGCTAGGAATTCTAACTGAGGTAATAACGTGCCCTAATGAAGACTGCAGAGAATATACGATCACAGGATCTCTTCACAATTCTTACAACAATGGATATGGCCATGTAATCCAAAATGAAATCTTAATGAACTGGTCAATGAAGCCGAGTTCATTGGCGAAGCAATTTCCAACCTATATACCGCAAGCAGTTATCGATAATTACGAAGAGGCTTGCTTAATAAGAGATCTAAGCCCAAAGGCATCGGCAACGTTGTCTAGACGGTGCCTTCAGGGAATCATCCGAGACTTTTGGGGTTGCAAAAAAGGTCGCCTGGTAGACGAGATTAATTCTATTCAGGACAAAGTAGATCCGATTACATGGCAGGCAATCGACTCGGTCAGAAGCATTGGCAATATTGGCGCACACATGGAAAAGGACATCAACTTAATTATTGATGTTGAGCCTGCAGAAGCGCAGCTTCTTATAGGCCTCATAGAAATATTAATTAAAGATTGGTATGTCGCTAAGCATGAAAGGCAAAAACACTTAGAAAGCATCATTGGCGTTGCCAAACAGAAAGCTGACGAAAAATCTAAAAATTCAATGCAGCCAACCGCTAAAGCGTCGGCTGATTGAGGCATTATGCACATAAGGATCTAGATGCGCACTTTCGGTGAAATAGATGGAGTTAGTCCAGGCGATCTCTTTGATAGTAGAGAATCTTTAGCTAAAGCTAATATTCATCCTCCTTTGGTTGCTGGAATAAGTGGCGGTAAAAACGAAGGAGCTGACTCTATAGTACTTTCTGGTGGGTATGAGGATGACGAAGATTTTGGTAGCGTTATCATTTATACAGGTGCTGGCGGCCAAAAAAATGGTAAACAAATTTCAGATCAAGAGCTAGATGGTGTAAATCTAGCTCTAGCAAAAAGTAAAATAGAAAACCTTCCAGTCCGAGTTACCCGTGGGCATAAACATAAACATGAATTAAGCCCCACAAAAGGTTACCGCTATGCAGGACTATATAATGTTGAAAGCTATTGGTATGAAACAGGAAAGTCTGGTTATAAAGTTTGGAGGTACAGGTTAATTGCTCAGGAGTCTTTACCTACTACTGATTACATAGTTAAAGAGCCAACTGGTGAGTATGATGCACCAGGTAGAAAGTCATCGACAGTTAATCGCATTGTAAGAAACTATCAAAAAGCTAAAAACGTGAAATCTTGGCATGATTATAAATGCCAAGTATGTGGAATAGCGATAGAAACTAGCGCAGGTTTTTATGCAGAAGCAGCCCATATAAAACCTTTAGGGGAACCACATAACGGGCCAGATATAGAAAGTAATCTATTGTGTTTATGTCCTAACCACCATGTTATGTTTGACAATGGCGGCTTTGCTATAAGTGACAAATTAGAGCTCATTGGTATTGAGGGTAAACTTAGAGTCGTAAAAAAACATCTCATTAATATAGAGTTTATTAAATACCATCGAGAGCATTACCTTAAAAATGCATAACAAGCCGCTCTAGCGTGACAATGAACTACGGTTGGTGTTCTTGTCGCAAGCTCCAGGTTTAACACCAACCAACATTGCTCCTAAGTGGAGCCTCATCCCCCCAACATCCCACCTACCGACAACCACAGCACCCGCACGATCAGCGCCAGCAATACAATCCAGGTCAGCAGGGTGCCGTAGTAACGGCCGAAGTGCATTCCGCCAGAGGCCTGATTAAATCCCCAGGCGTGCAAAACCCGCGACAGCAGAAAGCCGATGCCACATACATGCAGGAAGGCGGCGTAGGCGCCATTCAGTTCGGCCACCATCAGCAACAGTAAAACCGGTAATGCGGTTTCCAGCGCATTGGCCTGGGCACGCATAGCGACGGCGATGGTTTTTTCGCCACCGTCGAGCAGGCCGATTTTATGTTTCAGGCGAAGGCGCACGACCATATAAGCCAGTGCCAGCAGCAGTAAAGCGGTCAGAGCAATGTAAAAACCACTGATCAATAACATCGGTATACCCCGGTTCTTTGTGGCCATTATTTATTGTTGTCAGAACTCTTAAGCCTTGCTGCATTGGGCAAAGCTGTGGCTCATGCTAACCTGCTGCAATCAGTTACGGCAATCATTCCCGGCGATCAGTCTCTGCAAGCGCCGGCAGGAGTTTTCGGTGTTGGTTAAATCTGTCTTTCCTATTCTTTTGCGGCTGCCGCTGGTTCTGCTCTTACTGGGGCCGGCTTTAGCCAGCAATCATGCACACGCTTTTGAATTTTCCGGCCATGCACAGGTATGCGAAATGGCGTATCAGCTGGTCACGCCTGAAACCCGCCACTGGATTGACCAACAGGTAAAAGCCGGGGGGGAGAAGAGCTTCGCCCATGCCTGTTCATGGGCCGATGAAGTGCGCGACGAGCGCAAATTCCGCCATACCAAACCCTGGCATTATATTAATGTGCCGCGTACGGCGACGTCAGTCCGCGCCGATGATTGTGGTGATAAGGGCTGTGTGGTGCAGGCCATTACCGATATGCGGCAACGCCTGAGTAAAAGTAAAGACGACTGGCAGGCGCTGTTTTTTCTCGCGCATTTTATGGCGGATGTGCATCAGCCAATGCATGTCAGCTTTGCCGATGACCGTGGTGGCAATAAAGCCGCTGTGCGTTTCAAGGGCGATAAAACCAACCTGCATCAGTTGTGGGATGGTGATCTGCTCGGAAAATTCTCTTATAAAAAACAAAGCGCGCTGGCATTAAAGCAAATTTCCGCACAGCAGCTCAGCGACTGGTCAGCTGGCCAGCCACTCGCCTTTGCCAATGAGTCGTTCACCATCACACGCGAAATTTATCGCCATTATCAGCAGGCAGCGCAAAAGCCGGTGGTAATTGATGATGCCTATATCCGCCAGTTCCGTCCGCAGTTACAGCAGCGGTTGCAGCAGGCGGCGGTACGTCTGGCAGAAGCCCTGAACGGGGTTACCCTTTCCGGCCAGAAGAGTGCACTCTCCACAAAACCGCCAATGGATAATTGACAGATTTATGCAGAGGGTTTTTAGTGGCTTCCGGACAACGGTTCCGCAAACACACTCTGCATAAATAAGGATATTACGATGAAACCTGCAATTTATATCTCTGCTCTGCTGCCGGTAATCGCTGCAGCTCTGGCTCCTGCTGCTCAGGCCAGCAGTGGCGACCGCACCGTATGCAGCCACGGCAACCTGACCCGGATTATTGAAGTTAAATACACCGGCGAAGGCACTATCCCGTGCGAGGTACACTACACCAAAGACAGCGGCTCTCAGGTGCTGTGGAGCGCACAGACCGAAGGTGGCTACTGCGAGCAGAAAGCCGCTGAGTTTGTCGAAAAGCAGCGCGGCTGGGGTTGGGAATGTGAAACAACGGTAGCGGCGACTGAAACCCCTACGACTGAAACCCCTGCTGCTGAAAACACTGCGGCAGTCAGCGCAGATGAATCTGATGCCGGTGAGTTAACAGCTGATGAAGTTCAGGCCGAAGACACTCAGCCAGACAACATGCAAACAGAAGAAACTGCGGCAACTGCAGAGTAATTCTGCTTCGCCCGGAGCCAGCTCCGGGCATTTGCTTTTCTGTGTTATTACATTTGCCTGATACCGCCACTGTCTTTCTGCCCCTACCTGACGTTCTCCTGCTTTCCGCGTATTTTTCCTGCCCTGCTCCTTTCAGGCCGAACTGGCCCTGATTGTGGTACGCCCACCAAAGCCCCACCGATATACTGCGCACAAAATAATAAAAAGGATCTTCCATGCTGCGCGTACGTTCTGTCCGTCAACTGCTGCTGTGCTGTGCATTAATGCTGAGCCCATTCATGGCTTCTGCCATGTCTTCTTCCGGCAATACATCCGGTTATACCCAGACCCGTCACCCGATCATGCTGGTGCAGGGCATTCTGGCTTTCGACAATATTGCCGGTGTTGATTATTGGTACAAAATTGGTACGAAATTACAGGAAGGCGGCGCCAAGGTTTATGTCGCCCATATTAATGCCTTTAATAATTCCATCGACCGTGGCGAGCAGCTGATTCATGAAATGGAAACCCTGAAGGTGCTGCATCCGGGAATTGAAAAATTCAATCTGATTGCTCACAGCCAGGGTGGTCTGACTGCGCGTTATGTAATGTCGGTACGTCCGGATCTGGTGGCCTCGGTTACCACCGTTGGTTCACCCCATCAGGGAGCGCCGATTGCCGATTTACTGAATGGTGTTTTTGCCGATGACACGTTGCTGGGTAACCTGTTTGAAGTGGTGGGCAACGCCGCTGGCAGTCTGATCGATTTACTCTCTGGTGATGATGTTCCGGCAGGCGATGTGCGCTCATTAACCACTGAATTTACCAGCGCAGGCGCTGCGGCGTTTAATCAGAATTTTCCCGCCGGTCTGCCACAGACACACTGCGGAGAAGGTCCTCAGCAGGTCAATATTAATGGTAACAACATCCGCCTGTATTCCTGGGGTGGCGATGCCAACCTGACCAATATCCTCGACCCGCTGGATTATTTGTTTGCCACCACCGGCTTACTGTTCGGCAGCGCAGGTAATGATGGTATTACTGGTCGTTGCAGCAACCACTTTGGTAAAGTGCTGCGTGACAATTATCCGCTGAACCATGCCGACCTGATTAATCAGGTACTGGGCTTGCGCGGTTTAACCGCAACGGATCCACTCAGTATTTACCGCAGCCATGCTAATCGACTAAAGAATGCCGGTCTTTAATATTCCACTTACCATACTTGTGCCAGTGCTGCTGTTTGCACTGGCTTGCTTTCTGCTCGCGCCTGACAGCCTGACAGAAAGCAGCACAACTCCAGCCCCAGCCACACACGAAGCAGACGATACAAAAAAAGCGGCAAAAGACGGTACGGAGCAGCCACCTGACAAGGATGCACTCCCGGCGTCTCTGTCGGGCACGGAACACGGTGTAACTCTCAGTGCACAACAGCAGCAACTGGTGGTACACAGCAGCCTGCGTGATTTATTCGATTATTATCTCAGCACGCTGGGTGAACGCGATAATCTCTGGATTGATACTCAGGTACGTGCAGCCCTTGCCAGGCAATTAAGCGGCCAGCCGCTGGCACAGGCGGAACATATCTGGCAGCAATATCTCAGCTACCGCGAGCAGCTGGCATTACTGCCTGCAGCCGCAGAAGATGCATCAACCTACCAGCGCCTGCAGTATTATTTTGACAGCCGTATTGCCCTGCAGGATCAGATATTCGGCCATGCCGTTGCGGCAGCATTATTTGCCTTTGACCGTGAGCAGGATGCGCTGGCGCTGCAACAGTTGCAGCACAAGGAACAACAAGATGCTTCGGCAGCCAACGGCACTGAGCAGACATTATTAAACGCCGGCTATCAGCAATCGTGGGCTACGCGTCAGTACCAGCAGGAAAATGCAAAAACACAGCAATTACTGGCCATTGAACAAAACACATATGATCCGGCCCAGCGCTTTGCACAACGCGCCGCCATTGCCGGAGAACAGCAGGCGGTACAACTGGCCGCACTGGATCAGCAGCGCAATCAGTGGCAACAACAGTTAACCGCATTTCAGCAGCAGGTGCAGACAATAAAACAGCTGCAATTAAGCGCCGATGAAGAACAGAAACAAATAGACCTGCAATTGCAGCAGGCCTTTCCGCCAGAACAACACTTGCGCGTTAAAGCACTCAGCGGGCTGCTGTAACAGCCCGCAGACCCGAAGCTTATAACTGCGGCTGCGCGCGCTTCATAATGCTGTAGCAATCGATGCCGGTTTCCAGCGTGCCATAGTTAAAGGCACCGTTACGGGCAATGCGTGATCGTACAAAAGCATCGGCAATATTCGCCTCTCCTTTCTGAATCAGCACACTGGCCTGCAGAGCAACGGCGAGCTTATCGACCACGGTGCGCGAGCGATATTCAAGCGTTGATACATCAGCAAACTCTTCTTTTAATGCCAGTAAAAACTGGTCATAAGCCGGGTACTGCCCCATGGCTTTTTTCAGCTCATTAAAGAAGGCATCCACCACCACTGGTTCTTTGCTCATGGCACGCAACACATCCAGACACTGTACGTTGCCCGAGCCTTCCCAGATCGCATTCACCGGCGCTTCACGGTAAACCCGCGGCAGAATATTATCTTCGACATAACCAACGCCGCCAATGCACTCCATTGCTTCATAAGCAAAATGCGGAGCACGTTTGCAGATCCAGTATTTCCCCACTGCCGTTGCTAAACGGGCAAATAAATTTTCGTGCTCATCGTCCAGATGATCCAGTGCATAACCTACGCGCATGGTCATTGCCAGCGCCGCTTCGCTTTCCAGTGCCAGGTCCGCCAGTACGTTCTGCATTAATGGCTGTTCATGCAGATTATTACCAAAAGCAGAACGGCCGGCGGTGTGATGAATAGCCTGTGCCAGCGCGGCACGCATCAGCGATGCCGAACCCACCATGCAGTCAAAGCGGGTCATGGAAACCATCTCAATAATAGTGCGTACACCGCGGCCTTCATCACCAATCATCCAGGCAAAAGCACCGCGGAATTCCACTTCAGAAGAGGCGTTGGAAATATTGCCCAGCTTGTCTTTTAAGCGCTGCACATACACCTGGTTTTTACTGCCATCCGGACGCCAGCGAGGTAATAAAAAGCAGGATAAACCGCTGTCGGTATGGGCCAGCACTAAAAAGGCATCGCACATCGGCGCCGAGCAGAACCACTTATGGCCAACAATTTCGTACTCACCGCCATTACCGCCGTTACCATTCAGCGGATAAGCACGGGTAGTGTTGGCACGTACATCGGAGCCGCCCTGCTTTTCCGTCATCGCCATGCCGATGGTCAGACCCTGCTTTTCAAAATAGGGAACGTTGCGCTCGTCATATACCGGTGCCAGAATTTTCGGCGCCCATTCTTTGGCAATTTCCGGGCTGTGACGCAACGCCGGAATAACCGCAAAGGTCATGGTCAGCGGGCAACCGGAACCGGCATCGGCCTGGTTGTGCATATACTCCATACCGGCACGGGCAATATGCGCACCGGCCTGCGGATTCGTCCACGGCAGGGAGTGCACTCCGGCTTCAATGGCGGTGCGCATTAACTGATGATACGCCGGATGAAACTTAGCCAGATCCACACGATTACCGAAGCGGTCATGGGGATAAAACTTCGGTTTATTTTCGTTGGCCTGAAAACCCGCCTCAATTAAATCGCCACCACAACGCTCACCATAAGCGCTCAGCTTATCGGCGGCCCAATCACCACCAAATGCCTTTACCCAATACTGCAGCGCAATATCACTGGTGTAGGTATTAAAATTTTCCAGAGCGGTTGGCTGGTTAAAAACCGGATGGGTTTCTGCCTGGGACTTATGTTGCTGATATTCTGTGCTGGCGTTAGCGGCACTGGTTACGGCATCGGTAATTTGTGGATTAACGATCTGGTTCATAACTGATTTCCTCGGCAAGAGCATTGGCTTCAGCACTGCCCAGTGCGCGCAGACTGAGCGCGCAAAGCTGCTGAATTAATTGTTGTTGTTCGTTATGGGTCATAGCGGCACGGGTTGCCGCCACAGGTAATTCGTTCACGCTGGTCGTTTTTGCCTGACCGGGAAACAAAGGGCCGATTAGCGCTTCGCTTAACAGACCGACCAGAGCCGCAGCACTGATGGCGGCGTCCTGCGCGGTAAATTCACCACTGGCGATGCCGTCGCGGATCAGGTCTTCAAAAATATCGGCATAGGCCATGCGATAGCGCAGACGCTCCTGCTCCACGCGTGGATCAACCGGTTCGGCAATTAAGGCATAGGCCAGCTGCGGTCCCTGCAACGCACGCCGGGCAAACACCGCCACCGCCCGCGCCAGACGCAGGGCATAAGCATCGGCCACATTACGGCTCTCGCTGGCCGCAGCCACCTGCGCCACTTCGTGTTCGGTGGCATAGCGGAAGACTTCCGCCACCAGCTCCGGTTTATTCGGGAAATGGCGGTAAATCGTACCCGCCGCGACACCGGAGCGCTCCGCCACCGCCGCCGCCGTCGCTGCAGCAAAGCCCTGTTCAGCAACTAAATCGCGCGCCGCATGCAGCAGGCGCTGGCGGGTGTTCGCCTTACGGGCACGGGTGTGTTCGGTTTCGCGGTAAGCCATAACGCCGGTTCCGGGTTCGCCTTGTGAGTTTGAATCAAACAAGTGAATCACTATTCACTTGTTTGATCAAGGGCGATTTTTGTACAGCCGCTGAGCCTGTATTGGCTGTACCGGGCTGCCACAGAAGCTTCATCGCTTGTTCACGCCGATGTCATGCCAGACACCAATATTGGTCTAGTCCAAAAACCAACAACAATGAAGGAGACCACTATGTTTAACCGAGGCAATCAAAGACTCAGCCGGCTGCTTACCGCCGTAATCTGCATCAGCACCGG
Source organism: Thalassolituus hydrocarboniclasticus (assembly GCF_025345565.1). Taxonomy (NCBI): domain Bacteria; kingdom Pseudomonadati; phylum Pseudomonadota; class Gammaproteobacteria; order Oceanospirillales; family Oceanospirillaceae; genus Thalassolituus; species Thalassolituus hydrocarboniclasticus. Next base: position 3,815,713 of record NZ_CP054475.1, read on the forward strand.
CAGCGCCGCCCTGGCCGCCAGCAAACCACCCGTCGTCACTGATCCGCAACTGCCACCGGCAAGCGGCAGCGCGCCACGGGTACTGCTGCTGGGTATCGACGGCGTACAACTGGAAGAACTGCAGCAGATCAGCACGCCCAACTTCAACCGCCTGCAGGTGCGTAAAGCCTATACCGGCGGTGTTGATGGCGAAGCCAGCCAGCAGAAAACCTCCAGCGGGCCGGGCTGGTCGACCATTCTGACCGGCGTATGGGCGAACAAACATCAGATCACCGCCAACGATTCTGATCTGGCAAACCCGGAGTTTCCTTCACTGTTTAAACGTCTGCGCGATGCCCGCCCGCAAGCGAAGATCGCCAGTGTCATGAACTGGGGCACGCCCAATACCACCTATTTCCGCAATGAAGTCAGCGGCAACGACATCACCCTGAATGGCCTGAGCGACAGCGCCGTTACCAGTAAAGGCATCGAATTAATTGCGCAGGATTTCGATCTGGTTTTCCTGCATCTGGACGAGCCGGATCACGCAGGCCACAGCAGCTGTTTTGGCCCGGCTTACGATACCGCGTTGCGCGGTGTGGATGCGCAACTCGGTCAGCTTTTGGATGCTGTTGAGCAAAGCAGCAGCGATTGGCTGGTACTGGTTACCACCGACCACGGTCGTGAACCGGTACTGGGTTGCAACCACGGCAGCCAGACCCGTCAGGAAAAAACCATTTTTATTGCCAGCAATAAAACCCTGAACAGCGAATTCAGCCAGTACACCAGCGATATCAGCAACGGCGATTTTTCCGCTATTTATGGTAATCCGGCACAAACCAGTATTGCCCCGACGGTACTGCGCTATTTAGGTGTGGAGCCACAAATCAGCTGGCAACTGGATGGCCTGCCATTAGTCGCTGCCGAAGGTGTGCGTAAACTATTACCCGGCGGTGGCAGTAACGATTTCAGTTGGTATGCCGACAGCAGCGCTGAAGTGGAAATTTTCCGTAACGGCACAGCGCTGACCCAGGTTGATGCCCTGCAGCGTGGCTTTGCCGATAACGCCGATGTGCGCGGCATCGTCGATTACACACTGGTGCAGAACAACACCCCGGTGTCACTGCGTCTGAATAAAGTGGATATTGATGCTGCCGTCGACTGGAGCCTGAGCCGCGCCTATTTTTTCCGCGATGACAGCCGCTATGTGCGCTATAACAAAACCGCCGACCAGTCTGACAGTGGCTACCCGGCCGATACCAATAACAGCAGCTGGCCGGGTCTGGGTGATTATGCCGGTTTAATTACCGCCGCCTTCAGCAAAGACAGCAGCCGCAGTTATTATTTTTTATCCGATGGCCGTTATATCCGTTACAACAACAGCAGCGATCAGGCCGATGCCGGTTATCCGAAAAATATCGATGACAACAGCTGGCCGGGACTGGGCGCGCACGCCACGCAAATTACCGCAGCGCTGCGCTGGACTGGCGATAAGGTGTATTTTTTCCTGAAAAACGGTACCTATCTGCGTTACGACTTAGGCGATGACCGGGTAGACAGCGGTTATCCGAAAAATATCGATGACAACAACTGGCCGGGACTGGGTGCTTATGCGCAGGATATTACCGCCGCGGTAAAATGGAGCGACAGCCGTGCGTATTTCTTCCTCAGCAACCAGCGTTATATCCGTTACTCCATCAGCAGCGACAGCGCCGACAGTGGCTATCCGGCGAAGGTTAATGGCGGCACCTGGCCGGGGCTGATGAATCCGTAATACTCAGAATAATATTTAACGGCAATAAAAAACGGGCAGAATTTCTGCCCGTTTTTTATGCTGAATTATTTAAATATCCCAGAACAGCAACAGAATTGTCAGCGTTGCTGCGCCCACCAGAATATTCATCGGAATACCCACGCGCAGAAAATCGCGGAATTTATAACCGCCCGGGCCGTACACCATCAGGTTGGTCTGATAGCCCAATGGTGTGGCGAAGCTGGCCGAGGCCGCCATCATAATCACCAGAATAAAAGGCTCATGGGCGACACCGGCTTTATCGGTCATTTCCAGCACGATGGGCAGCATTAATACCGCCGCGGCATTATTGGTGATCACCTCGGTGAGAATGGAAACCACCACATAGGTAAGAATCAGCATCAGCCACGGGCGGTAATCACTGAGCTGCACAATATTTTCCGCCAGGTAGGCGGCCACACCGGTTTTCTGCAGCGCGGCGCCTAAGGCAAAAGACGCGGCAATGGTAATGACCACGGTTAAATCGACGCTGCGCTCGGCCTGCTCCAGCGTTAAACAGCCGGTTGCCAGCATTAAACCGGCGCCGATTAATGCCGCATTTAACATCGAAATCCAGCCCAGTCCCGCCGCCAGAACAACCACCGTCAGAATACCCCAGGACAACCAGGCACGGTTATGGCGCGGGGTTTCTTTGCCCAGATCGTTAATTAACAGAAAGTCTTTATTAAAACGCTGACGACTGACAAAGGCCGGGCGCGCTTCCAGCAATAAGGTATCACCGGCCTGCAGTTTAATGGCGCGCAGATTACCCGGAATCCGCTCGCCGTTACGCGCTACCGCCAGCACCACCGCACCGTAACGGTCACGGAAACGGGCATCGCGGATCGCCTGGCCAATGGCGGCACAATGGGGTGACACCACCGCCTCAACCAGGCAGCGCTCCGGCCGCGCCTGACTCAGCGCCAGCTCACCGGCCATGGCCGAAGGCACAATGCCGTTAATGCGCAGCAATTCTGAAATGGCCTGGGTATCACCGGCGAACACCAGACGATCGCCGCCCTGCAGCCGCTCTTCGGAGGATACTGCGGTCAGCACCGTGGCGCCGCGTTCAATCTCCACCAGATAGACCCGCTCGAGATCGCGCAGGCCGGCTTCCAGCACGGTTTTGCCAACCAATGGACCATCGCTGGCGACCGACACTTCGAGGGTAAATTCGCGCAGGTTTTCAAAACCTTCGCCACTGCGGCGCTGCGGTAACATGCGCGGAAAAAACAGCCACATAAACAGGCCGCCGATAATGGCGACCGGCAGACCAATGGCGGTGATAGAAAACAGCGAAAAGCCTTCACCACCGGTCAGCGACTGGTACTGACCATTCACAATCAGATTGGTGCTGGTGCCGATCAGGGTCAGGGTGCCGCCAAGAATGGCGCTGTAGCTGAGCGGAATCATCAGCTTGGAAGCGTTAATGCCAATCTTCTGCGACCAGCTGTTAATCGCCGGAATCATGGTCGCCACCACCGGCGTGTTATTGAGAAAACCACTGAGCAGCATCACCGGCGCAAAGATGCGCAGCAGCGCCGAACGCAGGGTCAGCGGCCGGCCGAGTAAGCGGTTGACCAGAATGTCGATACCACCGGAGGCATGAATACCCGCCGCCACCACAAACATGGCCGCCACGGTGATCAGACCGCTGTTACTGAAACCCGCCAGCGCCTCACCACTGCTTAATACACCGCTGACGCTGAGCAGGGTTAACGCTGCCATCATCGCCAGATGCGGCCGTACCGAAGTAAAAATAAGCGTCAGCAGCACCGCTGCGGTCAGTGTGAGAGAAAACCAGCCTTGCCAGTCCACGGCATGCTCCGGATAACATAAGGTGATGCATATTAACCGGAGTAACCAGAACCCGAAGGAATATTAAGTAATTTAAAGGTAACTAAATTGCATAAGATAACCTGCCGGGCTGCAGCCACTAAGCCAGCCGTCAGCCCAGTCGTGGCTCGGGCAGCGGCAGCAACTCGGCGGTCGCCAGCGCGCGTGCCTGCTCTTCACTCAGGCCAAGCGCGCGCAGCACCAGTTCGGCGCAGTCGCTGCCGGCATCACGCCAGGTGCGCAGACCTTCGCGTACCAGATAAATCGCGCCCAGCACCGAGCTGGCGATCATAGTCACCACCGCCGACAGCTGATCGACCCGTATGCGGTACTGGCCACACTGAATACCATCCATCAGCACCTGTACCGGCGCACCGGCACCCAGACGGCGCAAGGCCGCACTGCTGAAGCCAAAACGGCTGATAAAGTTACCCCAGGCCGGTTCTTCGTGGGCGCGGCGCACATACAGACGGATCGCGGTCGCCAGCTTGGCCGCAGGATCATTCTGCTGGCGGAAGCTGCTGACAATACGCTGGTTCATATCTGTTGCCAGAGTCACCGCCACTTCTTCGAACAGCCCCTGAATAGAATCAACGTGATTGTAAACCGTGCCACGGGCAACGCCGGCAATATCCGCCAGCTCGCGTACCGTAACCTGAGTTGCGCCCTTTTCGGCAAACAACTGCAGTGCAGCGTTGTAGATACGGCGCTGGGCGGTGGTTAAACCCGGTTGCAACATCATCGGCTCCTGAACACAGTACAAACAAAGACAGACCCCGGCGGCAAAGCTGCCCGGAGAATTCGGTTTTGGTATGCAGGATGGTTTTATCGACACCCTCTCAGTCTGCGGCAGGAGGGTTTAGAAGCCGGAAGGAACCGGCAAAGAAGGTGCGATTGTACCACAAGCGGGCTGATCGCCTGAACGGGGAAAACGGGGCTCAGAGCCGACAATCGGCGTGTTTGGCTGGAACGGGCTGTTGCAGCCGGGAGCTAATAGCCTCATCTGGCTCCCACGCTCTGCGTGGTAGTCCGGGCTGGCACAGTTACATTCCCACGCGGAGCGCAGGAACGAGAAATTCCCACGCGGAGCGTAGGAACGAGAAATCTGAGATAGGAACGAGAACGCTCTCATCTGGCTCCCACGCTCTGCGTGGTAGTCCTTGCTGGCACAGTTACATTCCCACGCGGAGCGCAGGAACGAGAAAAAGATAGGAACGAGAAATCTGAGACAGGAACAAGAAAGGAGGGCCGAATCCGGCCCTAATTCAGAACAACCGGCACTTCCAGAATAGCCGCCATAGTACGCACCAGATCCAGCTCTATCGGACGCTGCTGGCCATCGCTGTTAATGCACACCTGCATGGCTTTCACCAACCGGCCTTTAATGTGCGGGTAGGCTTCGGTCAGTTTGGCCAGCGCCTGATTCAGTGGTTTTAAGCTGTTGCTGCGCGGCTGCAGTGCCAGACCATTAAACCCGGCGGCGCTGACCGCAGCGTTAAAGGCCTCAGCCGCAGCCTCGGCGGTGTCATGGCCGAAGTGCGCCAGAGTCGACAGCACAATGGCCAGCTCGTTGTTCAGCACATCGGCTTTCGCGTGTTTGGCGGCGATGGGCTGTACCGGTTCAAACTGCGGATTCAGATACTGCAGCACCAGCCGGTACAGGCACCATTCGAATATGTCGATCTCGCCATCGGCTTTGGCCAGTTGCACCAATGTCTGGCGGAAGTCCTGATACTGACTGGCCGACAGTTGCTTCAGTGCCGGCATCGACAGCTCCACCAGCGGCAGGCGTTCGGCCGGGTTCAGTCCTTTCAGCAGCGGCAGAATACGCAGTGTCTGCTGGTAAAAATCCATACCCTGCTGAGTGCGGATCATATCCAGCTGTTGCTCATGCACAAAGCGTGAAGGCTCTGCCATTAACAGCGCAAACACCAGCGCGCGGGCGCTGTAGGCATCGCGCGCAGCATCCTGCAGGCGTGGCAGATTCTGTGCGCTGTCGGCGACCGCGGCTGTTGGTTCAGGCGCAGCAGACTGCTGTGCACCAGCGCCACTGTGGGCCATGCTGACGCCCGCTATTCCTGCGGCAATGCCTCTGGCCAGTGCTTCCTGACTGAGACCGGCGCCGGCAGTCTGGCTGGCAACTTCCGGGGCTTCGTGCTCAGCGGCATCGCGGGTCTGCGGCGGCAGATAACGGCCATCCCAGCGCGGATCGACCCGGCGGATACGTTCTTCCAGCGGTGGATGGGTGGCAAACCAGCTCACCCGGAACGGCAGCGCCTGACCAAAAAACAGGTGCGCGGTTTCTTCCCGCTCGGGGCTGCTGATTTCGGAACCGGCGCCATAGCCGATCACTTTTAACGCGCCGCCGATACTGTCCGGATTACGGGTAAACTGCACCGCCGAGGCATCGGCCAGAAATTCACGCTGACGCGATACTGCGGCCTTAATCAGATTGCCGAAAAAGACACCGCTGTAGCCGATCACCACCAGCCCCAGCCCCAGACCAAGCAAGGCCGCGCCGCTGTTGTCTTTGCTGTTACGGCTGCGGTAACGCATGCTGCGTGAGGATGATTCGAGCAGAAAGCGGCCGATCAGACCGATAAACAGAATGCCGAACAGTACTGCCATCAGGCGGATGTTCAGGCGCATATCACCGTTAAAAATATGGCTGAACTCGTGCGCCAGTACGCCCTGAAGCTGGTCGCGGCTGAGCTGTGTCATACAACCGCGGGTAACGCCAATCACCGCATCGGAAGGCTGATAACCGGCGGCAAAGGCGTTGATGCTGGCATCGTCGAGCACATACACCGGCGGCACCGGCATACCCGAAGCGATGGCCATTTCTTCCACCACATTCAGCAGGCGGCGTTCGTAGAAATCTTTGCTGTTGGGCAGCAATAAGCGTCCGCCCAGCGATTCCGCCACTTTACGTCCGCCACCGCGCAGCATCAGCCATTTCACCAGACTGGCGGCGACGATCACCGCGATCACGCCGGCGGAAATCAGCAGCCACTGCTCAACATTCATATAAGCAAACAGACCGGGCTGCTGCGGCAGACCGGTTGACGGGTCAAAGGCCAGTTCGGTCACATCGGTGTAGGTGCCGACAATCTGGGTATCGGTTACCCACAACAACGCGCTGACCAGCATATTCAGCAGCACAATCAGGCAGATCACGGCACCGGCAAACAACAGCACCAGCTGTTTGCTGCGCTTACGCGCCTGATCCTGATGGGAGAAAAAATCCATGATGAATCCCGGATGGAAAGCCGCGACTGCCAGCAACGTGGCAGCCGCTCAGCGATGTCAGAAGCTGACTTTAGGAGCGCTCTGAATCTGCGCGCTGTCTTCAAATTCCAGCAGTGTGGCATTGGCCGGATGGCCGAATTTTGCGGCCAGAACCACTGGCGGGAATGACTGACGGTAGGTGTTGTAGGCGGTTACCGCATCGTTAAATGCCTGACGGGCAAAGGTCACTTTGTTTTCGGTGCTGGTCAGTTCTTCCGACACCTGCATCATGTTCTGGTTGGCTTTTAAATCCGGGTAGGCTTCCATCACCACATTCAGACGACCCAGCGCTCCGGCCAGAGCACCTTCGGCACCGGCCAGCTGTTTCATGGCATCGGCGGCACCCGGGTTACCCGCTGCCGCTTTTAAACCTGCCGCCGCGGCATTACGGGCAGTCACAACGGCTTCCAGAGTTTCGCTTTCGTGCTTCAGATAGGCTTTGGCGGTTTCGACCAGATTAGGGATCAGGTCATAGCGGCGCTTCAGTTGTACTTCGATCTGGGCGAAGCCATTTTCATAGCGGTTTTTCAGCGTCACCAGGGTGTTGTAGATATTGATGGCATAGACCACCAACAGCGCCAATACGACCAGAATCACGATGGTTGAAGTCGACATAAATATTCCTTGTAGGTTTTCCGTTGTTTTCTGCGCGGGCTGCGTTCAGCGGTTCCAGCTGCCGGTCGCACTCTGATAGTACTGACCTGCGGAGGCGGCTTTCTGCGTCAGTTTGTCACCGGCGATTTTTTCGATATTGGCCAGCGTGGTGTTCTGCTTGGCAGCAATTTCCTGATACTTGGCTTTGCGCTGCTGGTTGATTTCCACCACCAGAGCGGCGGCTTCGCTGTTACCGCTGGCCACCAGCCCTAAGTAACCGTTGGTCTGTTCACCGACCAGCCCCATCTGTTTGGCGCCATCGAGGTCCAGTGCCCAGCTGCTGAGCGATACCAGCAAAGCGGCGGTAAATAATGCGATTTTTTTCATAGCTAATTCCTTCTCCGTCGGTTTCGGCTCAGAACAGTCCGTCTTCTTCTTCGAACAGGTTTTCCAGTTCTTTCTCAACCTTCACCCGCACTTCATGTTCAATCTTCACGTTCAGATTAATGGTGATGGGTTTTTCCGGCGCTGCCACTTTTAACGTGCAGGCACTGAGGGGCGCCAGCAGCAACAGTGCCAGCAGCGTGTTTTTCGCCAGCAGGATTATTTTCATACACTCGATCCTTGGTGAGGGAGCTGATTCAGCGGTTACTCTATCTGCCTGTCAGGCCAATGCAAAGCCTGACGGGCCGTGATTGTTCATGCTATTTCTTCTTGCGGATACCGTAAGTCGCCTGCGCTTTGGCCTTTGCCTTGGCTTTGGCCCGTTGCTTACGCGGATTACCGCGTCGCTCCAGACCTTCATCAAAGCTGGGTTCAAACCCGGTCAGCCAGATCATCGGCAGCGGCCGTTTGATCAGCGCTTCGATATCGGCGAGCAGATTTTCTTCGTCCCGCGCCACCAGACTGATGGCATGACCATCGTTGCCTGCGCGTCCGGTACGGCCGATACGGTGCACGTAATCTTCGGCATTAAACGGCAGTTCAAAGTTCACCACATGGCTTAAGGCAACGATATCGATACCGCGCGCGGCTACGTCGGTGGCAATTAAGGCGCGGATTTTACCTTCGCGGAAGTCGTCCAGCGCCCGCTGACGCGCGCCCTGACTCTTATCGCCATGCAGGGCATCGGCTTTGATACCGTCCAGCGCCAGTTCTTTTACCAGTGCATCGGCGCCTTGTTTGGTACGCACGAACACCAGCACCTGCTGCCAGTTGCCGGAGCCGATCAGAAACGCCAGCGCCGCCGCTTTTTTGCCTTTATCCAACTGATACAGGGTCTGCTGAATGGCATCGACGGTGCTGTTCTGTGGCGTGACTTCCACCAGCAGCGGATCGTTGAGCATACCGTACGCCAGATCCTTTACCGTTTTGGGAAAAGTGGCGGAGAAAAACAGCGTCTGCCGCTCTTTTGGCAGGGCGCGCAGAATGGCGAAGATTTCATCACTGAAACCCAGATCAAGCATACGGTCGGCTTCATCCAGCACCAGCGTGCTGACCGCATCCAGCGTCAGTGCTTCCTGACGCAGCAGATCCAGCAACCGCCCTGGCGTGGCCACCAGAATCTCCAGCCCCTGAGCCAGCGCATCAATCTGTACCTTCAGGCTGACGCCACCATAGGCCACACCGGTACGCAGGCGCGTGCCCTGACTGTAGCGCACGCTGCTGTCGGCTACCTGCTGCGCCAGCTCACGGGTCGGGGCAATCACCAGCAGGCGGGGCTGCTTAGCGGCTGCGGGTTCCTGTGCCAGTAAACGCTGGATCTGCGGTAACAGAAAGGCGGCGGTTTTACCGGTACCGGTCTGCGCTCCGGCCAGCACATCGCGCCCGGCCAGCACCGCAGGAATCGCGCCCTGCTGCACCGCCGTTGGCTGTGCATAACCCAGAGCGGCAAGGGTAGAAAGAAGCGGGTCAGTAATACCCAGATCGGCGAACGCCATGGTGAAATTCTCAGGCCAGAAAAGCCCGCATTGTAGCATGAGCAACCCTGCGCTATGGCCTGTCTCGGCTATAGTCAGAACATGCCTGTTCAGCGGAAAAGCCTGTGCCCCATTTCCTGTTTATCCGTCTTTTACCGCCGTTAGTGCTGTCGCTGTTGTTGTCACTGCTGCTAACGGTAACGCTCCGCAGCCATGCCGACACCATCCGCATGGCGGTCGGCCTGGCGCTGCCACCTTATGTGATCGCCACAGAAAACCGGGGAATGGAGCTGGACATAGTGCGCGAAGCGCTGGCCCTCGGTGGACACCAGCTGTTACCGGTTTATGTGCCCTTTGCCCGGGTTCCGGACAGTTTTAAGCTGGGCCATGCCGATGCTGCGATGACGGTTACCGAAGCTGCGGGTCTGGCCGCGTTTTATTCGGATGAGCATATCGAATACCGCAATACCGTGGTGGCACTGGCAGAACGTGGGCTGACAATCACGGCCTTCAGTGATTTGCTGGATTATTCTTTGCTCGCTTTTCAGAACGCCAGCCATTATCTGCCCGCGGCTTATCAGACGATGGCGGCACACCATCAGGACTACCGTGAAATAGCCCAGCAGAACATTCAGGTTGCCATGCTGTTCAGCGGGCGCATCGATGCCATCGTGCTGGATATCAATATCTTTAATTACTACCGCCGCCAGGAAAGGAAAATCGATGTCAGTGCGGAGGTGCAGTTTTTTATGCTGTTCCCGCCCACGCATTACAAGATCGCCTTTGCCCGGCAATCATGGCGTGATGACTTTAACCGTGGCCTGCAACAACTGCGCAGCAGTGGCCGCTACCAGCAAATTCTCGACGCTTATCTGCGCCCGGAAGGCGTCAGTGTCAGCCCTGATACTGCGCCAGTGCCGCAGTAACCTTCTGCACGTAGTTGCGTGTTTCTTCGTATTTAAGCCGCGTGCGCAAATGGGCGTATACCTGCTTCGGGCTCATGGCATTAATGCGCCGCGCCGCCTCTTTAACCGAGGTGTTGCCACTGAAAGCGCGGGCAACGTTACCGGCCCCGGTGTTGTATGCGGCAATCACGCAATAAAGGCGGCTTTGCGGATCGGTAATGGCACTCAGATACTGGCGGTCGAGAATATGCAGATACGCACAGCCTAACTCGATGTTGGTCTGTGGTTTAAACAGCTCGGCACCGGTGAGCAGGCGCTCTTTGCCATACACCTTTTTCGTCGCATCGCGCCCGGCACTGCCCGGCACAATCTGCATCAGACCAAAGGCCGGTACATGGCTCTGCGCCATCGGGTTAAACGCCGACTCGGTCTGCATAATGGCCATGACCAGAGCCGGAGATACCTGCCATTTAGCAGAAGCCGTCTGCACCAGCGGCAGGAAATTCTGTGCCCGTGCCGGTAATGCACCGGCCTGCAGCGGAATGGTGACGGTAATCACCTTACCTTTGCTGGTGTTCTGCTGTTGCTGTTTGGCCTGACGCAGCAGGGCATCGATATCTTCCTGACGGATACCACTGACCCCCTGCGAACTCGACGGCGGCTGACTGCCGGCCACTTTGTTGAGCAGCGGGTCCTGCTGATACGACTGGCGGATACTGGCCTGCACCACCTTTTCGAATTCGGCGCGGATGCGCGCTTCACTCAGCCGGGCCGCGTCTTCACCGGTAAACGACAGGCGGACTTCGTTGTGCTCAAAGTCCACCACACGGCGGGTCTGCAGGCGGTTATCGTATTCCACCCAGACCTTCTTGTCGGACAGCTCCGGGCGGCTCCAGACCCGCCCAAGGCGGTTCTGATAATCTTTGTAGGCCGCCAGATAAGCCTGACGGTACTGCAGCCATTCCTGCTGAATCGATGCCGCACCTTCCCGCTGCAGGCGCTGATAGCGCTCAAACCCTGTCTCGGCACGCACGCCCACAGGCAGCAGCAAACCGGTACAAAGAGACATACTGAAGGCAAGCAGATCACGGCGTTTCATGGGTTTTCCTTTAACTTTCCTGAAGCGGGACACAGCAGAGCGACTACAGGGTAGTGCATCTGCCGGCGCAAACGAAGTATGACCGTTTTTTGCGCTGGATCGTTTTTCCGTCAGGCAATCGGAGTTTTAATTTAAACCCCTACAAAATGCCGCTATAATCCCCGCGATTTCAATAACGGTAAGCCGTGAAACCACAGTGTTCGCGCCTTGACTGAAGAATTTATTACCCCCAGGTGCTGCTACCTAGCTGGTAACAGGCCCTATAAGAGGACTCTTCCGTGAAACAACTGAAAGCACTGATCCTGGCTGCTGCCACTCTGCTGATGGCCCAAGCCCACGCTGCAACTGACGCCCAGAACGACAAAATCGCTGAACGCATCAAGCCGGTTGGCACGGTATGCGTTGGCGCTGAGTGTGGTGGCGCGGCGGTTGCTCCGGCAGAACCTCGCTCTGGCAAAGAAGTGTATCAAAGCGCTTGTACCGCCTGTCACGGTATGGGTGTACTGGGCGCGCCAAAAACTGGCGATACTGCTGCCTGGGATGCCCGTCTGGCGAAAGGAATGGATGCCACACTGAAAAACGCCCTGAATGGTCTGAACGCCATGCCGCCTAAAGGCAATTGCATGAACTGTTCTGATGACGAAATCCTGGCTGCGATCAAGTTTATGTCAGGACGTTAATACGTCAGAACGTAAAAAGCCGCATCCAACGATGCGGCTTTTTTTTTTGCCTTCAGGCAATGAAAAACCAGCGTTTAACAGCTGCCAGCCAGCAGCATTAATAAACGGTTATTCAGCCATAGCGCATATCCATCGCCTCCGGAAAACCACAGAATTTGCACAAAATGTGCGCTTTTCGTGATTTTTTTCGTAAAAATTTTTTGCTCCCTCTGGCGGAAATCTGAACCTCGGCTATATGTTATGCGAAATAAATTTTCCTCTTCACTTCCCTCAGTAGCGGAGATCAAAACATGGCTGAAGAAGAACTGGATATGCAGGACGAAAACATGGAAGACGATGACGAACTGGAAGCGTCTGCCGATGATGACAGCAGCGACGATTCTGACTCGGATTCCGATAATAACGATAACGAAGATCTGGCCGCAGCGGCTGCCAGCGCACACTCCTCTCTGGCGGCACGCAATAAAGTGCGCGAATCCATGGCGGCCGAAATAGAGGCATTCCTCGCCCGCGGTGGTCAGATTCAGCAGGTTGACGATAACGTCATGGCCGATCCCCCACGCAAACCACAATCCAGCTACGGCAGTCGTCCGATCTGAACGGAGCGCCTGTCCGCCACTGGCATTAGGCCGGCGCTGTCAGCCACTGACGGAGCCGGTCTGCCACTTACGGGCCAGATTGTGCAGACCGGCCACTATTTACCGCGTTTTACTCACACCTCCGTTTTTTTAGCTGTTATGCTCCACCCAATTTCAGGCAGGAAGCCAGAATTATGTTCACTTATTCCAAGAAGTCCCGGCGTCGTATGCATGCAATTCCCGCAGCCATTGCCCTGCTAGTGGTTACCCTTTTCTGGCTCTTTACCGATGCCAGTAAAGCTCAGGCAGAAACCCTGTTCTCGTCTGCAGAACTGGCTAACTGGTCGGTTGACTGCGACGACTGCCGCCTGGAGGCCCAGTACGATGTGATGGCCGGTGATGTGGTGCGTCTCGAAAGCCGTGAGCATCTGGCGTTACAACGCAGCGTTAAAGAGCAGCCAACACAGCCGCAATTAAGCTGGCGCTGGAGTGTCGACCGCTCTGTCGACAGTGGTCCGCTGGTAAGGGTTTCGGTTTATCTGCAGGATACCGATGACTGGCCGGAGCGCATTATCCATTACGTCTGGGACAACAGCCGCGAAGCCGGAAGCCATGAAGCTTTATCGGATTTTGAATACCTGATTGTTGCCACAGGCCTTGGCAGCAAAGCTGAGAGATGGGAAGAAGTCAGCGCCGATCTGAGTGCCGACTGGCAGAAACTTTATAACGAACCGCTGCCACCGCTGGAGCAGCTGGAAGTGGCACTGGGTATGCCGGAGCAGGATATTGTTGCCGGTGCTTTTATCGAAAAAATCAGTCTGACATCCGCTCAGCCAGCGCCGCAACCGCAGCCGGCAATTGCGATAAATGAGTAATTTCCTGATCGGGCTGAACCTCTGCTTCTGCCCAGGCCGCATCGCTTAAATTCACCCAGATCGTTTTTATCCCCAAACGCGCCGCCGCCACAATATCCTGTTCCTGATGATCACCGATATGAATGCACTCCTGTGCACTCACGCCGGCATGCTGCAGTGCCGCCTGAAATAAATCCGGCTGCGGTTTCGGTGCCCCCAGCTGCTCGGCGCTGAAATGCGCACGGAACAAAGTGTTAATACCAATTAATTCAAGATCGGCGTTGCCGTTGGTCAGCGCGATTAACGGATACTCAGCCGCCAGCTGTTGCAATGCCTCTGCGGCACCATCAAACAGCGTGACCTCACTGCGCGCGCGGTAAAACACCTGAAAGGCTTCAGCTGCGAGTGCCGCTGCGCGTTCACGTTCCACACCGCTTTGCATAAATACCCGGCGCAGCACTTCTTCGCGCAGTTTGGAAACCTGAAAACGCAGCTGCGGATAGCACTCAGCAATCTGATTGCGGTACTCGCGCAGCGCTTCAAGGCTGTAGAAAGAGGCCGCCTGCGGGCAGTGTTCACTGATCCAGGCATGGGTTTTACGCTCGGCCGCGACAATCACCGGGTCGGTTTCCCACAGGGTATTGTCGAGGTCGAGGGTCAGCAGACGTAATGCCAAACTCAGGCCACCGGAATCTGTGGCAGACGCAGGGCGAGAATGTCGGCGATATAGTCGAGGAACAGGGTGTCCATCGAGCTGCGGTAGTAACCCGGATCGGCACTGGCAATGGTCAGTACACCGTTATTGCCCTGACCACGGATCTGCGCCGCGGCCACAGAACGGGAGTCGGTGGTATCCAGACCCAACAGACGGGCAATATCTTCAGCACCCAGCTGACCGCAAAGGGCACGATGGCCTTTGAATAAGCGATGAATATTACGCTGGGTGTCGGCATTACGGATCGCCACCAGCGGTGCATCAAGATTACGCTCGGTAAAGTGCAGCAATGCCCAGGCATCCACGCCAAAATCTTTGCGCAGGGAATCATCCAGTGCCGCCTGCACCGCCAGCCAGTTTTCTGCTTCCACCAGCGCCAGCACCAGACGACGGCTTTTCTCAAACAGCTGGTCATTACGGCGGGCGTTTTCCAGCAGATCAGACAGACGCTGACGCAGCTCTACGTTGCGCTGGCGGTGTACCGACAACTGGCGTTCAACCAGACTGGTGGCCGCGCCGGCATTGTGCGGTACACGCAGATCGGCCAGTAAGTCGTCTTTGCCGATAAAAAAGTCCGGGTGGTCCTGCAGGTACTGCACGACATCGGCATCGGTTAAGCGGGGTTGCTGGCTCATTCCTGTCCTTCCTAAATATTGATCCGGCCTTCGAAGACCGTCACCGCCGGGCCAGTCATGCGTACACTCGACTGACCATCCCATTCTATAAACAAATCACCGCCGGGCAATGACACGGTAACACCGGGCTTCAGCCAGCCACGCAGCTGACCGGACACCACAGCCGCACAGGCACCGGTGCCACAGGCGAGAGTTTCGCCCGCACCGCGTTCATACACGCGCAGGCGGATATGGTGCTCGTCCACCACCTGCATAAAGCCGACATTCACTTTGCGCGGGAACAAACGGTGCGGTTCGATCAGTGGTCCCCACTGCTCAACCGGCGCCGTGTCGATATCCTCAACACGCAGTACCGCATGCGGGTTGCCCATAGAAACGGCACCCAGCGCCACCTCACCAATGCCTTCGATATTCACCTGATATTCAGGTGCAAAGCCATCGGCGATAAACGGAATCTGCGCCGGTTCGAGTACCGGCTTGCCCATATCGACCACCACCTGACGATCGTCGGTCAGGTGCAGCTCCATAATGCCACTGGCGGTTTCAACGCGGATATCACGCTTGCCGGTCAGGTGCTGATCGTAAACAAAACGGGCGAAACAGCGCGCGCCGTTGCCACAGTTTTCTACTTCGCTGCCATCGGCGTTAAAAATACGGTAGCGGAAATCCACATCCGGCTTACTAGGCTGTTCAACGATCAGCAGCTGATCGAAGCCGATACCGAAATTCCGGTCTGCCAGTTCACGCACCCGGTCCGGACGGATATGACCACTCTGAGTGACCAGATCGATCACCATAAAGTCATTTCCCAGACCGTGCATTTTGCTGAACTTTAACCACATAGTTGTATTCGCTCAGTTGGCCGGCAGAACAGATTCACCAGCATAGAGGCTGGCAATGGTTTCGCGCTCTCGCACCACATGGGCCTGAGTACCATCGACCATAATCTCGGCGGCGCGGCCACGGGTGTTGTAGTTGGACGCCATAACAAAACCATAAGCACCGGCCGACATGACCGCCAGCAGATCGCCTTCGCTCAGTGCCAGCTCGCGGTTCTTACCGAGGAAGTCACCGGTTTCACACACCGGGCCCACCAGATCGTAAGTACGCAGCGGCGCATCGCTGTTCTCGACCACAGGTTTGATGTCCTGCCAGGCGCTGTACAGTGCCGGACGGATCAGGTCGTTCATCGCACCGTCAATGATGGCAAAGTTTTTGTGGTCGTTCAGCTTCAGGTATTCCACACGGGTAAGGAATACACCGGCATTGGCCGCCACAGAACGGCCCGGCTCAAAAATCAGTTTAAAGCGACGCTCGCCCAGACGGGCTTTAACCGCGGCGATATATTCTTCGGCACTGGCTGGCGTTTCATCGCGGTACTGCACGCCCAGACCACCACCCAGATCGAGGTGCTCGATGGTGATGCCCTGCTCTGCCAGCGTGTCGATCAGCACCAGCAGACGATCCAGCGCATCGAGGAATGGGCGGATCTCGGTCAGCTGACTGCCGATATGGCAATCCACACCTTTCACTTCAAGGCCCGGCAGGCTCGCCGCTTTGGCGTACACGCGCGGCGCATCGTTGATATCGACGCCGAACTTGTTGTCTTTCAGACCGGTAGAAATATAAGGGTGGGTCTGGGCATCGACATCCGGGTTAACGCGCAGGGAAACGTGCGCCACCTGACCGCGCTCGGTGGCTACCGCACTCAGACGCTCCAGCTCGGCTTCGGACTCGACGTTAAAGCAGTAAACGCCCACTTCCAGCGCACGCGCCATTTCATGAGCCTGTTTGCCCACACCGGAGAACACCACTTTTTTCGGGTCTCCGCCTGCCGCCAGCACACGCTCCAGTTCGCCCAGACTGACGATATCGAAACCGGCACCCTGTTGCGCCAGTACGTTCAGTACTGCCAGGTTGGAGTTGGCTTTAACGGCGTAGCACACCAGATGCGGCCATTCGCCCAGAGCTTTGGTGTACGCGTTGAAATGTTGTTCCAGAGCGGTACGGGAATACACGTACAGCGGTGTACCGTGCTGGCTGGCCAGTGCGGCAAGAGAAACCTGTTCGGCGTGCAGCACGCCATTCTGATAGGTAAACATCGGCATGGTGAGAATTACTTTTCCATAGAATCTGCGGTGGCAGGAGCATCCTCCGGCAGATACAGCGGGCCTTTTTGTCCACAGGCAGACAGTCCGGCTGCCAGCAGCAGGGACAGTAAGATGAAAACAACAGGGCATGCACGCATCATCGGGAATCTCCGGAATTTGGCGGCATTATACGGGGATTCACGCAGACTGTCGCGGCTGCAGACAGCGGATAAAACTCAGGAACCGGTATCGGCCAGCGCCTGATTCAGGCGGTTTTCGAGGCGTTGTTTTACCTGCAGATGCTCAATAATGCTCAGGCTGTCAGGCAACACCACATCGCTCAGGCAAAGAGGATAGGCTTCATGACTGCTGCGCAGACGACGCACCTCCGCCGCCACCTCGCGGTAGAGATCACCACCAAATTGCCAGGCACTGTACTCCAGATTATTGCAGTACAGGGTGGGCTGCTGTTGTGCATCCAGCACCGCACGCAGGTCGATGCTGGCACTCTGCTCCGCCAGCTCCGGCAAGCGCCGGCGCACCATCTCAAACTCATAGCTCTGTGGTTTACGGCGCAATTCAAACAGCATCAGTTTGCGCGGCTGGGTACGCCCGCTCTGCTGCTGCCAGCGCTGATCAAGCTGACGCAGAAAACGCACCAACGGCAATAACCACTGGCTGCTGTTGCCCGTGTCCGGCCATTGCTGATGCAGCAGTGCGCCTTTTTCGTCGAGAAAATAAAAGAACAAGCGCCCGTCTTTACGCCAGTAAAACAGCTGCCATAAACCACTGCGGCTTTGCTCAAAGATCAGCCGCAACGGGCTGGAATGCAGCGCCGCGCGGTCGAGGATATAGGGCGTAAAATGCGTCAGTGGCCGCTGCAGCAGCGCCAGCAGTTTCATCGGGGAATCAGCAATGCGCAGCTGTACACCCTCGCGGCTGTTTTCCAGCAGGTAGTAAGTTTCGGCGGCTTCAATCAGATAAGGCGAGCGCGGCTGTTCGCTGAAATGATTGAGCACATCATCCAGCAGTTGCTCGACACGGATGCGAATGGCACTGGAGCGGGTGGCGCAGTGGCACTGAATATTCATCGCCGGCCAGCCAAACTGTTTCACCTGCGGCAGGTACTGCAGCATATGCTGCAGACACTGCAGCATGGCGGCATCGCCGCTGAAGCGTTCCACCAGCCATTCGCCCCAGCTGTTAATGCTGACCAGATCGATGGTCAGAATCAGGTTTTCACGCGCGGCACTGTAGCCCAGCGCATCGTCGCGGTTACTGATTTTCTGCATACCGCGGCGGCTCAGCTGATGCTGCGGATCGACACCGACGTTAACCATTAAATGCCATTGCAGCGGCCGCGCCGGGTGACGGAAATCTTCGGCCTGCGGCTGGTAAGGCTGCAGCGAACGGATCACCTGCAGCACTTCTTTCAGCTCGTAGGTACTGAGCGGGTTGTACTGCGGATAGAGCGCAATCCGCGTATGGCTCTGCAGCAGCTCATTAAAGCGTGCGAAACACAGCAGCTCGACCAGACTGGGCGATTGTTTCAGCACCTGCTCACGATCAGGTGCAGCACCGGGATCAGCCTCGTTACGGCGGAACTGACCGGGAATTAATTGCCAGACATTCTTACGCAGATTCAGCGACAGTTTCTCCTGCCCCAGCGACGGACTGATGCCGGGATTAATGCTGATTATTTTTCCCGGCCGGGTATCGAAGGCAGCGTATAAGCGGTTACCCAGCACCTGCAGATCACCTTTGCTGATATGCAGGCGCGGCGCGTATTTCTGACTGAAGCCGGCCAGAAAGCGATAGCTGCTGAGCATCTCGCTGATCAGCGCATTACGCTCGCGGGCAATGCGCACCGGCGACCATTGCGGGCGCTGATCCAGTTCGTAAAAATCGTGCTCGCTCCAGCCCCAGCCGGCGCACAGTTTGCGCATCACTCCGGCACGCCAGCTGTTCTGCTGGGCGCTGCTCAGCTCCGACATCGGGAGTCTGGCTTTGTAATAAAACGCGCGCCGTGCCAGCTGAATACGCACATCGCTGCCTTCGCTCTGCAGCTGTGCAGTCAGGCGGGTCAGCATCAGCAGGTAGGCATCGTTACTTTCGACATCCACCAGCCCCTGATGCACCTGATCTTTCAGGTCCCAGCACAGTGGGCGGATACGCGGATACTGGCTGGCATAGTGGCGGGTCAGCAGCAGTTTAAGCAGCGATTTATAAGGGTCACTCAACCCCTTGTTCAGCTGCCATAAACCGGCACCGACAAACTCGGCTGGGGGAATGCTGGGGATGGCACCAAAATCCAGCCAGTGGTCAGCATGCACACGATGATGATGGACCAGCCCCTGCCAGAAAGCCTCGGCATTACGCTCTTCTTCATTGGGAATAATCCACCAGCGCGGCTGGCAACCGGCTAACCACAACGCACTGCGGTAAAACTCATCCAGCAACAGCAGGTGCTGGGTACTGCCGCAATCTTCGCCCTGCGCCGACTGACTCTGGCCACGGCGGAAATCGCTCAGATTCATCAGGAAAAAATGCAGCTCAACGTTCTGGCTTTCTGCCCAGCGCTCAATCAGTTCACACTTTTTTCCCAGCGCACTCAGCTGGCCGTTATTCAGGCTCTCGTCGTAGCACAGCCACACATCCAGATCACTGGAGCGCGCCTGCGCCAGCGAGCCGACACTGCCCATTAAATACAAACCGGTGATCTGGCGGTTGCTGAACCCGCGTGGCGGCTGCACGCCACGGGCAATGCTCTGCAGACTCTGCAATTGCTGCGCGCTGGCGTTGTAATGGGCGATGCCACAGGGCACCTGATGGTCAATGAAACCGGGAAGTTGCTGGTGATTAAGATGCAGCAGCAGTGGCAGCACATCGAGCACGATCTGCTGGCGGCTGGTCATCAGGCTGCGGGTACACTCAAGCCGCGCTTTATTGAGTTGCAGAAACGCGCTGTGCCACTGGTGAACCTGCTGCTGAGAGATCGGACTGGTGATGGCTGGTGTCATCCCCAGAGTATAGATGGCATTTCAGGCCGGGGACGTTTGCGGGCGGACAGAACGCCCTGAACAGGGCAGAAAAAGAAGGGAAATCCCGTCAGCGCAGAAAGCAGAACCGACGGGATTAAGCCGATATAAACCGGCGCTTATTTCATCAGGGCGCGTACATAGTTCGGCAGCGCAAAAGCGGCAACGTGTACGTCGGCATTGTAGAAACGGGTTTCAAAACCGGCAGCGGCAACGCGTTCAGCAATCTGCTCAACGCTCTGCTTACGCAGAGCTTCATTGTCGGTCGCCCAGGCCAGAGACATCACACCACCAATGTAGGTGGGTACTGGCGCCACGTAGAAGCTGGCATCGCTGTACAGCTTGCTCAGACGCTGGAAAGTATTGGTGACTTCCTGACCCTGCATAAAGGGAACACCGTTCTGCGCCACCATAATGCCGCCGGCGTTCAGGCAGGTTTTTTCGTCTTTGTAGAAATCGGAGGTGAACAGCACTTCGCCCGGACCGATAGGGTCGGTGGAGTCGGAGATGATAACGTCAAAGGTATCCTGGCACTGGGCCACAAACTCTTTGCCATCGGCAATCACGATATTGGCGCGCGGGTCGTCGAAGGCACCATTGGAATGCTTGGGGAAATACTCTTTGCACATGTCGATCACGCTGCCGTCGATCTCCACCTGAGTCACGTGTTCAACGTTCTTGTGACGCAGCACTTCACGCAGAATGCCGCCATCACCGCCGCCGATAATCAGCACACGCTTGGGTGCCGGATGGGCAAACAGCGGCACGTGTACCATCATTTCGTGGTAAATAAATTCATCACGCTCGGTGGTCTGCACCACACCATCCAGCAGCATTACCCGGCCCATAAACGGCGTATCAATAATCTGCAGATGCTGGTGCTCGGTTTTCACCTCAAATAACACTTCGCTGACGGAGAAGGACTGGGCATAGCCGTCGTACAGACTTTCAGAAACAACGTTTTTTGCAGACATGGGGATTCCTGTAATGCAGAGCTTAAGTTCGGGCGGGATTATAACGGAATGATGTGCCGGAGTCAGACCGCAGAATGAACGTCAGTGCTTGACGGCAAGTTTGGCAGGAACGAAAGAAGGTGGTCAGGAAGCCGCGCTTCCTGACCACTGTTCACAGCAAAAGCGCGTTATGCGTCTTTGCTGACCACTTCCATCAGATCAACATTCTGGAAGCCACGCGGCAGTTTATTACCACGACGGCCACGCTCACCCAGGTAGTGCTCCAGATCGGCGAACTTCAGTTTCAGATGACGCTTACCGGCATACACCAGCAGCGTGTCTTCCTGACTGAAGGCTACCGCGCCGACCATCAGCTCTTCGCGCGCCGCGGCTTTGGCGCTGTTGATGCTGATCATCTTGTTGCCCTTACCGCGCGCCATCTGTGGCAGATCGGCGGCCGGGAACACCAGCATACGGCCTTCATTGCTGACCGCCGCAATCCAGGATTTCTCCGGATCGCTGATCTTCGCTGGCGCCAGAATGCGGGCGTTATCCGGCACGGTAATCAGATTTTTACCGGCTTTGTTTTTGCTCTGCATATCGGCAATGGTGCCGACGAAACCGTAACCGGCATCGGTGCTGAGCAGATACTGTTCTTCGTCTTTGCCCATCAGGGTGCAGATAAAGCTGCTGCCCGCCGGCGGATTGAGCTTACCGGTCAGAGGCTCGCCCTGCCCCCGCGCCGATGGCAGGGTATGCGCCTGCAGGCTGTAAGAGCGACCGCTGCTATCGAGGAAAATCGCATTCTGATTCGACTTACCTTTGGCGCTGACCAGGAAGCTGTCACCGGCTTTATAGCTCAGGTTTTCAGCATCCACGTCATGGCCCTTGGCGGCACGTACCCAACCTTTCTGCGACAGCACAACCGTCACAGCTTCGGCCGATACCAGCTCGGTTTCGCTGAAGGCGCGGGCTTCACCACGAACCACCACCGGCGAGCGGCGTTCGTCGCCGTATTGTTCGGCATCGGCACTGATTTCTTTCTTGATCAGGGTTTTCAGACGACGCTCAGAGCCGAGGGTTTTTTCCAGATAATCGCGCTCTTTTTCCAGCTCATCCTGTTCACCGCGAATTTTCATTTCTTCCAGTTTGGCTAAATGACGCAGTTTTAATTCGAGGATGGCTTCGGCCTGAATATCGGAAATGCCAAAACGCTGCATCAGCACCGCTTTCGGTTCTTCTTCACGACGAATGATTTCGATCACTTCATCGATATTGAGGAAAGCGACCAGTAAACCTTCGAGGATATGCAGACGCGCCAGTACTTTGTCGAGGCGGAACTGCAGGCGGCGACGTACGGTTTCGGTACGGTAGCTGAGCCACTCGCTCAGCATCAGCTTCAGGTTTTTCACCTGTGGGCGACCGTCCAGACCAATCACGTTCATGTTAACGCGGTAGTTCTTTTCCAGATCGGTGGTGGCAAACAGGTGCGCCATCACCGCATCGGTATCGACCCGGTTCGACTTGGGCACAATCACCAGGCGGGTCGGGTTTTCGTGATCCGACTCATCGCGCAGATCGGTGACCAGAGGCAGTTTTTTCGCCTGCATCTGGGCGGCAATCTGCTCCAGAATCTTGGCACCGGAGACCTGATGCGGCAGTGCGGTAATAACGATATCGCCATCTTCAATGGTATAAACCGCGCGCATTTTTACGCTGCCACGGCCATCGCGGTACAGCTTACGCAGATCTTCACGCGGCGTGATGATTTCTGCCTCAGTCGGGAAATCCGGTGCGGTTACATGTTCGCACAGGGCTTCGATGCTGGCATCCGGATCATCCAGCAGGTGAATACAGGCGCTGGCCACTTCGCGGATATTGTGCGGCGGAATATCCGTCGCCATACCCACGGCAATACCGGTGGTGCCGTTAAGCAGAATATTCGGCAGACGCGCAGGCAGCGTGCAGGGCTCGTCCATAGTGCCGTCGAAGTTCGGCTGCCACTCCACCGTACCCTGACCCAGCTCGCTGAGCAGCACTTCGGCGTAAGGCGCCAGTTTGGCTTCGGTATAACGCATGGCAGCGAAGGATTTCGGATCGTCCGGCGCACCCCAGTTACCCTGACCATCGACCAGCGGGTAGCGGTAAGAGAACGGCTGTGCCATCAGCACCATGGCTTCATAACAGGCGCTGTCGCCGTGCGGGTGGTATTTACCCAGCACGTCACCCACGGTACGGGCCGACTTCTTATATTTGGCGGTATGCTTTAACCCCAGCTCGCTCATGGCGTAGACGATGCGGCGCTGCACCGGCTTGAGGCCATCACCAACGTGCGGCAGCGCACGGTCGAGGATGACGTACATGGAGTAGTTGAGGTAAGCGTTTTCGGTGTATTGCTTCAGCGACTGGCGCTCGACACCATCATCGGTGTAACTGATCTGATCCGTCATAAGTCCTGCAGGGCTGAGTTCTGATGGAATGAATGCCGCCGATTGTGACCGACCCGGCGACAGAGAACAATCTGTGCGGCAGTTCAGCGAAGAATATTCTAAAAATTAGAACGATACCGGCTTATTTTTGTGATTTTCATTCCAACCGGCAGAAATATACTAACCTCCGACAATCAACGATCTGAACAGCAGCTAAGGAGTTCATGATGGCCAGCCTGATCAATGGTGAAACAAAAGACCTCGACGGCTTCAGCGTTACCCGGATTCTGCCCAGTGCGGTGAAGAAAATGGTCGGGCCCTTTATCTTCCTCGATCATATGGGGCCGGCGCTGTTCAAACCGGGTGAAGGGGTGAATGTACGCCCGCATCCGCATATCGGCCTGTCGACCCTGAGTTACCTGTTCAGCGGCAGCATGCTGCACCGCGACAGCCTGGGCAATGTGCAGGAAATCTTTCCCGGCGAAGTAAACTGGATGACCGCCGGTCGCGGCATTGTGCACTCAGAACGCGAAACGCTGGAGGTACGCTCGCGTGAGCACGAGCTGAATGGTCTGCAGTTCTGGCTGGCACTGCCTCCGGAAAAAGCCGAAATCGAGCCATCATTCCAGCATGTGAAAAAAGAGCAGCTGCCGCATTATTATCTGGAAAAAACCATCATGCGTCTGATTGCCGGGGAAGCCTACGGCATGACCTCGCCGGTACGCACTCACTCGCCGATGTTTTTTATCGATATTATCAGCGCCGCCGGTGAGCAGATTGCACTGCCGCACCCGAACTACGAAAGCGCGGTTTATATTCAGAGCGGCTCGCTGAATATCAGCGGCCAGAGTTTTAATGCCGGTGATTTTATTCTGCTCGACGGCGATGAAAGCATTCAGGTCGAAAGCCACAGCCGTTTTGTGCTGCTCGGTGGCGAGCGCTATGAACAGGTGCCTTATATCCGCTGGAATTTTGTTGCCTACAGCCGCGAGCGCATCGCTCAGGCCGAAGCCGACTGGCAGGCGCAGCGTTTTGCTAAAGTACCCGGGGATGAGCGTGAATATACGCCGTTGCCGGGTAAGAAATAACGCAGAAGAATTGCGCGAGAAAGTAATAAGAAATCCCGGCGTTGGCCGGGATTTTTTATTGCATCAGCCTTCGCTGCACAATCCCTGCATGCGGATCTTATTGGTCCAGTGCAGAAAACCGTGGCTGGTTGAATACTGAGTGGTTACCGCGCTCAGGCGGCCGTTACACTGAGCCATCAACTGCTGTTTTGCCTGATCGACATAGTCAGTATCAAAGACAAATCCCAGCACAACGGTCTGTTCAGTTTCAGCCGTTACCACGCTGCGCTTTTCTGCAGCAGGCACATCATCAAAGTCGCTGACGTGCTGCATATGAACCGAATGGGTACATCCGGTCAGCAGCATCAGTGGCAGTAATATACGGATTTTCATTCCTGCTTACCCCTTGTGGCAGTAGCCAGTGGCAACCACTTCGCGGATTACAACCGGGATAAATACCGTGTGCTGAAACTTGGTCAGAATGCCTTCTACCTTACCGCCGGCACACTGGCTTTTCAGATCCAGAATGGCTTCATCAACGAAGTCGTTGCTGAAGGCAATACCAAGGAAAGTCCAGCTGCTGGAAGTCGCGCTGATTTCGTTGCTGCGCTCGGCCGGTACCTGGGTCAGGGAAACAGAGTTGAGGCTGACACAACCAGTCAGGGCCGTCATCAATACCGCCAGGGTGATAAAACGTTTAAACATATTCTTTATTTCCTTATTTCTCAGCGGATGCAGTAAGCATCAACACCTACGATTTCACCCGACACCGGGCCTGCTGTTTTTGCTTCACGAATAGCGCGGATACCGGTCAGGCGGCCACTCGGGCATTCCACCAGCAGATATTCCTGCAGTCGCTGTGCATAGGCATCGTCGAATACCGGGTTACCGGTACGCGGGCCCATATTAATCAGCGCCAGAATATCGCGCAGTTGTTTAAAGTTTTCAGCTGTTCTGCCGCGACTGGCAACGCGGCCAATTTCGGCGGCGGCCGTTGCATCAAAACCGGTTTCACTCAACCGTACGGAAACGGGTACTAATTCACCCTGAGACTGATCAATACTGCCGATCTGAACATGATCCAGACGCGCGCAGCCAGCCGTCAGGGCAAGCACCAGTAGTGCTGTCCAACGCATATTTGCTCCTTAAGTAAATGGCAATGAACTATTGCCGGCGCGGATTATAAAGAGAAAAAACTATGATGACGAAAAATTTCAGATATTTTGTCGCTGTTAAAATCAGTCAGGCTGAACAGCCTCTGTGCAATAGCGCTGATAAAATTCTTCACCGTCCATTGGCATGGCATAGTAATAGCCCTGAACCCATTCACAGCCAAGACGATGCAGCGTTCCTTCCTGCTCTTTGGTTTCCACACCTTCGGCGACAACAATAAGTCCCAGACTTTTAGCCATAAGCACAATAGCGCGGGCAATTTCGTAATCGTTGATATCGTCGTTGATATCGCGCACAAACGACTGGTCTATTTTTAATACAGTTACCGGCATGGATTTAATTTTGCTCAATGAGGAATAGCCGGTACCGAAATCGTCGATGGCAAAATCAACACCCATCGCCCGTAATTCACTGATTTGTTGCGACACTTCGGTCGTGCCGGACATCATCAGGCTTTCGGTGACTTCCAGCTCCAGCCAGCGCGGATCAAAATCCAGATGCTGAAGAATGTCGGCTACGGTAGATGCAAAGCTGGAGTTAATCTGAATCGGCGATACATTGACCGATATTTTTTCCAGCTTTAGTCCCTGCTGACGCCAGAACAAAAACTGCTGACAGGCCGAGCGTAATACCCAATAACCCAGCTCCACGATCATGCCACTGGTTTCGGCCAGAGGAATAAAATCATGGGGTGAAATAAGCCCGCGAACCGGGTGCGGCCAGCGCAACAGGGCTTCTACCCTTTTCGGAATGCTGTCACCTACGCGGAACTGTGGCTGGTAATAAAGAGTAAAGCTGTGCTGTTCCAGCGCCGAGCGTAAATCCTGCTCCAGTGACATGCGCGAGTGAATACTGTCGGTCAGCTCACGCTGATAATAACAGCTGCGGTTACGTCCCAGCTCTTTGGCTTTATGCAAAGCAGCATCCGCATTGCGGATCAGCTCATCCACACTGTTACCGTGCTGCGGATAAATACTGATACCGGCACTGGCAAACACACTGAGCAGATGACCCTGCAGGCTGTATGGCCGGGAGATAACCTGCAGCAACCGGTCACACTTTTCCTGTATACGCTCTTCGTCATCAATCCGGCTGAGTATCACAACAAACTCATCACCACCCAGGCGCGCACAGATATCGGAATCACGGACATTGTTATGCAGGCGATGGGCAACGTCTTTCAGCAGCAGGTCACCGATATCGTGACCTATGGTGTCGTTAATATCTTTAAAGCGGTCGAGGTCGAGGAAAATAACCGCCAGTAACTCTCCGCCGCGGCGTGCCATATTCAGTGCATATTCGAGTTTTTTATTCAGCGACAGACGATTCGGTAAACCGGTTAATACATCATGGTGGGCGATATGCTCCAGATTCTGCTGGGCTTTTTTCAGTTCGGTAATATCACGGCTCAGACCAAACACACCAATACAGCGTCCGCGTTTGTCATAAATAGGGGTTTTCTGGGTTTCCAGCAGCATCACACTGCCATCCACGCTATGTACCCACTCTTCATTGACATTCATATGTTTCCGGGCGACCGCTTCTTTATCTTTGGCACGGAAGAACTCGGCAGTTTCCTGATCGAATACATCAAAGTCTGTATAACCAACCGGATTTTTTCCCATCAGATTCACAAACTGTTTATTGCAGAAAACATAAACGCCATTGCGGTCTTTATAAAAAATAATGTCCGGAATCGAGTCGAGGATATTTTTGATCAGTTCAGTGCGTTCATCCAGTTGCTGATCACTGAACTTCCGCCGGCGGATTTCCGACCAGATAAATAATCCGATTGAGGTAAAGAATACCGTTACCGACAACAGCAATAAAAAGAGATTACGATAGCTCTGCCAGAAGCCGGGGGGCTGGTTCATAAATATGGTTTTTTGCGGAAAATCGTCCGCTTCAAAGCCCATGCTTATCGCCTGTTCTGCATCCACCAGAGTCAGAATTTCCGGATGCCAGTCGATTATAATACGATCCGGATTTTCTCCATCCAGAATACGCAGAGCCATAGCCGCTGCCCGTTCAGTGCTCAGTTGTAAGTCTGTTACCACACCACCTAACAGACCATCACCGATACCGGAGGGAGATAATGACCAGAGCGGTGAACCTGAATGAGCACTCAGAAACCGATTGGACTTGTGCAGCGGTTTGATGGCTTTTTCAACATCCTGATAAGCCGATAACAGCAATAAAGGCTCGCCATCCAGTCCGGCCAGCTCATCGGCCAGCTGCTGCCAGCTCAGTGTCGCCAGTGAGTGCACTACCAGTTTTTGCTTCAGACTGTCTGCCGCCTGTTGCAGCTGCAATAACCGCTGGCCACTGCGTGGCAGACCATCGTTAATAACATGCAGCTGCTCAAAGCCCGGGTAGAGATAGCGCATCAGCGCCATAAACTCATAGACAGGCAGAGCATCATAAATACCGGTAAACCCACCCAGATTCTGGGCGTTACGGATCAGCTGACTGTCATTAACACCAAGAAACACCACCGGCACCTGGCCGAGAACCTCCCGCCCTGCCGTAACCAGCAGCTTTAATGCGCCATCACCGGCAGCAACCACCAGATCATAACGTTCCCCCTGCTGTTGCTTGGCCCGTAAAAGCTGCGCATAGGCATGGAGATAAGCATCGCCGGCCTGCAGGTCTAAGTCCATATATTCGACATGCAGGGTGATATCGTTATGCGGGTTGTTATTCAGCTCACGCCGCATTGTGCTGACGATGTTATCAGCGGCAGGAAATACAGGCTCGTACGACAGCAGCAACAGAACCTGAGCAGTCCGGGCAGAAGGGACAGCGGCATCTGCCGCCGCAGCAATGGCAGGAAACAGAAGCAGCATAAACAACAGCAGATGCCGGCAGATCATCATTGTCTTGCCCCCTC
Source organism: Thalassolituus hydrocarboniclasticus (assembly GCF_025345565.1). Lineage (NCBI taxonomy): Bacteria > Pseudomonadati > Pseudomonadota > Gammaproteobacteria > Oceanospirillales > Oceanospirillaceae > Thalassolituus > Thalassolituus hydrocarboniclasticus. The sequence continues at coordinate 3,844,227 of NZ_CP054475.1, forward strand.
TGTTAACCAATGCCTGAGACCCGGGACATCATTGTCCGCAGTGTCGGCGTCAGGCGATTTCGGCTTCGTTGCCGCGCTGTTCCAGCCAGCTCTTACGGTCACCCGCACGCTTTTTGGCCAGTAACATATCCATCATTTCGTTGGTGCCATCACCCGGCTCCAGACCCAGTTGCACCAGTCGACGGGTGTTCGGGTCCATCGTGGTTTCGCGCAGCTGCAGCGGGTTCATTTCACCCAGACCTTTAAAGCGCTGTACGTTCACTTTACCGCGTTTGTTTTCCGCTTTGATACGTTCCAGTACGCCCTGTTTCTCTCCTTCATCAAGGGCGTAGTAAACGTCTTTACCAATATCGATACGATACAACGGCGGCATAGCGACATACACATGCCCTTCCGCCACCAGTTTGCGGAAGTGGCGGACAAACAGCGCACACAACAGAGTAGCAATATGCAGGCCGTCGGAGTCGGCATCGGCGAGAATACAGATCTTGCCATAACGCAGGCCGGATAAATCATCCGAGCCCGGATCAATGCCCAGTGCGACGGCAATATCGTGCACCTCCTGCGACGCCAGAATCTCGTTGGAGTCTACTTCCCAGGTGTTCAGGATTTTACCGCGCAGCGGCATGATGGCCTGAAACTCACGGTCGCGGGCCTGTTTGGCCGAACCGCCGGCCGAGTCCCCTTCCACCAGAAAGAGTTCGGTACGCTCGCCGTCCTGACCGGTACAGTCGGCCAGTTTGCCGGGCAGCGCCGGGCCCTGGGTGATCTTCTTACGGGCGACGGTCTTGGATTTACGCAGACGGGTCTGAGCGCTGTAAATTGCCATTTCCGCCAGCTGTTCCGCTTCGCCGGTATGCTCGTTCAGCCACAGCGCGAAAGCGTCTTTCACCACGCCGGAGATAAAGGCCGATGCCTCACGCGACGACAGACGCTCTTTGGTCTGGCCGGCAAACTGCGGATCTGCCAGTTTGGCTGACAGCACATAAGAGCAGCGTTCCCACAGATCGTCCGGAGTCAGTTTGATACCGCGTGGCAGCAAGTTACGGAATTCACAGAACTCACGCAGCGCATCCAGCAGACCGGAACGGAAACCATTCACGTGGGTGCCGCCCTGAGCGGTGGGAATCAGGTTGACGTAACTTTCCTGCAGCAGCTCGCCGCCTTCCGGCTGCCAGTGCACCGCCCAGTCAACGCCTTCGGTGGTGCCGGTCATAGAGCCGACAAAAGGCTCGGCCGGCAGCACTTCATAACCGGTGCTGTGAACTTTCAGATAATCTTTCAGGCCGTCTTCGTAATACCACTCGGCACTGTCTTCGGCATTTGGCGCGTTGAATTTAATACGCAGGCCCGGACACAAAACCGCTTTGGCGCGCAGCACGTGTTTTAACCGTGGCACCGAAAAACGCGGGGAATCGAAATACTTAGGGTCAGGCAGGAAACGGACGCTGGTGCCGGTCTTTTTCTTCGCACAGGTTTCCACCACCTGCAGGTCGAGGGCTTTGTAGCCATCTTTGAAGCCGATGCGGTGTACCTGGCCATCGCGCCAGATAGTAACTTCCAGCACCTGCGACAAGGCATTAACCACCGACACACCCACACCGTGCAGACCGCCGGAGAACTGATAGTTGTCATTGGAGAACTTACCACCGGCATGCAGCTGGCTGAGAATCAGCTCAACCCCGGAGACGCCATGCTCAGGGTGAATATCGGTTGGCATACCACGGCCGTCATCGAGAACGGTCATTGAACCGTCGCCGTGCAGCGTGACTTCAATCATCGATGCATGGCCGGCCAGCGCCTCATCCACCGAGTTATCAATCACTTCCTGTGCCAGGTGGTTAGGACGGGTGGTATCGGTGTACATGCCCGGACGTTTGCGTACCGGGTCCAGGCCGCTTAAAACCTCAATCGACGACGCTGTATATTGCTTAGACATTCAAACCTCTGGCTGCCAGCGGAAATCCATAATCAACGGCGGAGTATAACGGGAAGGCAGTGGGAAGTCAGAGGGGCACTTCTAATAATTCAGCAATGAAAACGGGCGGCAAAAGCCAGCAGCATCGGCATGCGTTCAATAAAGTGCTCAAAACTGTGGTTGCCACCGCCTTCCAGCCAGGCCGGGCTGTTGCGGTAGAGCTCTGCCGCCAGACGGTAGTCGAGGGTTTCGTCGCCGGTCTGCAACAGCAGTAACAGTCGCTCAGGGTGCTGAATCTGCGCACAATCGAGCGCCCGCAACTGCCCGATATGCTCATGGGTCAGCTCATGCACCTCGCCGCTGTAGTAATGGGTGTTTGGCCCCAGATAGTGTTCAAACAGATCGAACGGCCGTACTGCCGGATTCACCAGCACCGCCGGTACACCTTCGGTTTCGGCCAGATGGGTAGCGTAAAACCCGCCCAGTGAACTGCCGATGATATACACCTGAGAAAAACGCTGCTGCAGCCGCTTAAGCTCAGCGCGGGCAACCTCAATGGCATCCGCCGGAGCAAACGGCAGGTCGGGTACAGACAGTTGTTGCGCAGTCAGGTGGGTCTCATAAAAGCGCACTAACTGCTGCGCTTTCAGGGATTGCGGGGAACTGAGAAAGCCGTGCAGATACAGACAGCCAATAGCGGAAGAATACAATCAGTAGCCTTTTACCGAGTAATCGATTTCAAATTCAATGCCCTCAACACGGCTGACGCCGGTATCGATTGAGCCATCGGCATGCAGATCCAGCCAGCGGTAACCGGGCGCCAGAGTATCCACCGAGAACTCTTCGGACTGCGGCGTAAACTGTACGCAGGTTGAAGGCGTCGACATATAACGCACGCCATCAATCATCTGGTCGCTTTCCTGATGCACATGCCCCCAGAGCACACAGCGCACATTGCTGTGACGGCGGATAACGGCCAGCACCTCATCGGCATTTTTTACACCGATGCGGTCAATCCAGCGGCTGCCCATCGGCAACGGGTGATGATGAAAGCTGACCAGAGAATGCAGATCGGGACGTTCGCTCAGGGCGCGCTCAAGCAGTTCGAGCTGATCTGGCGCGAGACGGCCATGCACCGACCCTTCAACCTGTGAGTTCAGCAGAATCAGCTGCCAGTGCTTGTTGCGCACGATGCGCTGCAGGTGTTCTGTGTCTTCGGCGACTTCCTGCATGCTGGCCGGCACATCATGGTTGCCTTCAAACCAGAAGACCGGGCAGCCGAAGGGTTGCAGGGCATTATGCAGATGCTGATAAGCACGCACACTGCCGTCCTGCGCCAGATCGCCGGTGACGATGATGGTATCGATATCGGGACGTTCCTGACGCACGATATCAAGCACACAGTGCATGCTGTGCAGGGTTTTCATACCGAGCAGATGACCCTCTTCGGGGCCATTCAGATGGGTATCGGTAATCTGTACCAGCCGCAGCGTATCTTCCGTATCCAGTGAATACAAACTGCACCCCTGTCCCTAGTTGTTTTTGTCAGTTTCCAACTTTATCGGCAAATGAGCAAATCAACAGGAACGAAGTTCACAATTAATTGTCACCTGACAGGAAATACACGGTCAGGAAGCACGACAGGTTGAATGGTCTGACCGTATTTTAAGCAGTGATCAAGCCATTCCGCCAGAAAACGATTCAATTGTACTTTTTCGTCCGGCATACGCATTGCCGGGTTAGGGTAAGTATAGCGGCCATCGAAGCGCTGCTGATTCTGATAACTGAGCACCTCAGCCATACTGGCATCGTGATACAGCCGCACCTGCATCGACAGTGGCTGTAACCATTCAGGGCTGATGCCTTCCTGCATTACCGACACCATGGTGGTGTAACGGTGATCTTCATCCACACACAGCCGAACCCGCGCACTGTGGCGGTCATTACTGAGCTGGAAAACGCGTTCTTCCCCGACTTCTGCACCTGTCAGAAGCTTGAGCAAGCGCAGGTAGTTGGCTTCACACAGTGCCGCCATTTCCTGCAGATCGGGAACATAACGCTGGCGTTTTTTAAGCAATCACTTTCTCCTTTCCTCTGCCCATCTTCTGAACCTTTGTTCAAGCTCAGCGCAGCCTAGCGAATCCGTTCAGGCGCCGCCAGTATCAGAATAAATGAGGCTAACACGGCGCCTGACTATTACTTTTTCTGCAACAGCTGCTGATGATGTATATGCAGCCACTGCAGGGCAATGATGGTCGCAGCGTTATTAATACGGCCGCTTTCCACCGCCGCATAAGCTTCAGCAGTGCTCATTTCAGCCAGACGGATATCTTCATTTTCATCCGCCAGACCATGCACACCACCGACGCCTTCACTGTCGATCAGCGCGCAATACAGCTGCACCCGCTCACTGGTGCCACCCGGCGAAACCCAGTAATTACAGATGGGTAACAGCTCGTTAAAGCTGCAGCCGGCCTCTTCTTCTGTTTCACGCTGCGCCACCTCAGCATAGCTCTCACCCGGCTCGACCATACCGGCGACCAGTTCCAGCAGCCACGGCGAGTGCTCATCGGCCAGCGCACCAATACGGAACTGTTCCGTCAGCACCACACAATCACGTTGTGGATCAAACAGCAGCACACAGACAGCTTCGCCACGCTCGAACAGTTCACGCTCAAAATAACCGCTCCAGCCGCCGGCAAACATGCGGTGACGCAGGCGGATTTTCTCAATGCGGAAAAATCCTTTGAAGGCCACGTCACGCGCTGCAATCTCAACGTCGTCGCGGCCATACTGCAATGGCTTTTGCGCCATACTTGACCTACCTATATTACTGAATAAGAATATTGCCTGTTTGTACTGCAACAGCACACAGAGCTATTGCACGCTGTGTTCTTATTTATGGAACAATCAGCATCATTTTTAACCGATTTTTTCTGTTAGAATCCTTCGGACCAAACGAATTCATACCCGCTGCGAAAGGCACCCCTATGAAAAAACTGCTCTCTCTGACGATTGCACTGTTAGCATCCGGCGCTGCAAATGCGGCGGACCTTAGCACCATCTACCAGCAGGCGGCCAGCAACGACGCGGAAATCGCCGCTGCCCGTGCGATCCGTGAAGCCAACAGCTACAACGTTACTATTGCCCGCGGTGCCCTGCTGCCTCAGGCTCAGGTTTCTTACAGCCAGACCAGCATCAGCTCAGAAGCCGATTCCATCGATCTGGTGAACGGTGGCTATGTCAAAACCGATAAAGATTATGACCTCAGCAGCCTGGAAGTCAGCGCTTCCCAGACCCTGTTTAATCTGAACAGCTGGTACACCTATCAGGCCGCTGTCAGTGGCGATGATGCGGCCGGTCTGCAGCTGCAACTGGCGGAACAGCAACTGCTGTTACGCACCGCTCAGGCGTATTTCAACGTTCTGCGTGCCCAGGACAACCTGTCCACCGCTCAGGCAGAAGAGAAAGCCGTAAAACGCTCTCTGGAACAAACCAAGCAACGCTTTGAAGTGGGCCTGATTGCCATCACTGACGTTCACGAAGCTCAGGCCGGTTACGATCTGTCTTACGTAAACCTGCTGGGTCAGGAAGCGGCGCTGGATATCAGCTACGAAGCTCTGGAGCAGCTTACCGGCCAGCGCTTTGAAGATGTATCGCCGCTGAAAGCCGATGTTGCGATGGAAATGCCACAGCCAGCGAACGCCGCTGACTGGGTACAGTCTGGCCTGGATAAGTACGCCGGTGTCCTGATCGCCGAAGCGAGCAAAGACGGTGTTCGTCTGCAGCGTAATGCCGCGCGCTCTAACCACCTGCCAAGCGTCAGTCTGTTCGGTAGCTACACCGACGCCGATCAGGCGCCTTTTGTTGGTGATGATCCGACCGACAGTACTGTTACTGCCATCGGCGTGAAGATCTCCATGCCGCTGCTGGCCGGTGGTTCGCTCTACGGTCAGAGCAAGCAATCTGCCCTGAACTACGCCGCCGCCGATTATCAGCTGGAAAAGCAACGCCGCGATGTTAAACAGAATATCCGCAGCCTGTTCCGTCAGGTGCAGACCGATACGCTGAATATCAAGGCCCGTAAGCAGGCGATTACCTCCGCCCAGAGTGCTCTGGAAGCCACTCAGACCGGCTACAAGGTAGGTACCCGTAACATCGTTGAAGTACTGAACGCGCAGAAAAACCTGTTCAGCGCCCAGCGTGACTACGCCAACGCCCGTTACGATTACATCATCAATCTGCTGAGCCTGAAGTTCTACGCCGGCACCCTGAACGAAGGCGATATCCAGACGCTGAACAGCTGGCTGGCCAGCGCTTAATTCCGCGTATTACGGATAATAAAAAACCCGCCGCGGCGGGTTTTTTATTGCCTGCTTATCGGGCCATCTTACAGCTTCAGATGCGCCCCACAGAGTTCGGTCAGGCGCTTCACCGCACCACGGTTGGCATCGACTGCCGCCTGTCCGGCAGCGCCCATACGGCTGCGCAGGTCGGCATCGCTCAGATAATTCTGTAGTTGCTCCAGCAACTCATCCGCCTGATCGCTGACCAGTGCCAGCGCGCCGGCATTCTGCAGATTATCGACGATCACCGCGAAGTTCATATGGTGCGGGCCAATCAGGGTGGCTTTACCCAGCGCTGCCGGTTCAATCGGATTGTGTCCGCCGTGGGCAATCAGGCTGCCACCAACCAGCACCAGATCGGCGGCGGCCAACAACTGCAGCATCTCGCCCATGGTGTCGGCCACGTAAACCTGCGTTTGCTCAGAGGCACTGCCGCTGCTGCGGCGCTGCACCCGCAAGCCACGGCTGCGTACTGCATTGGTTACGACTTCAAAGCGCTCCGGATGACGCGGAATCAGCAACAGCAACAACTGCGGACAAGCCGCCAGCAGTCGCGGATACAGATCGAGCAGCAACTCATCTTCACCGGCATGGCTGGAAGCCAGCGCCAGCACCGGACGCTCAGCCCCCCACTGCTCACGCAACGCCACTCCCTGTGCCTGTACCATTGGCGGCACATCCATATCGAATTTCACACTGCCGGTCACCTCAAGCCGCTCTGGCGGCAGGCCGAGGTCGAGAAAGCGCCGGCCATCGGCAGCATTCTGCACCGCTACTGTAGTCAGGCGTTGCAGCATCGGTTGGGTCAGTGCGGCAAATTTTTCATAACCACGGGCTGATTTTTCTGACAGCCGGGCATTGGCCAGCATCACCGGAATGCGCCGCTGCTCACAGCAGGCCAGCAGGTTAGGCCAGAGTTCAGTTTCCATCACCACCAGCAAACCGGGACGCAGGGCATTGAGAAAGTTACGCCAGAACCAGGGCAGGTCGTAAGGCAGATACATATGGTAAACACCGGCACCAAACAGGCGTTGCACCTGCTCCGACCCCGTTGGGGTTGTGGTGGTGACGATCACCGGAACATTCGGATGGCGTACCTGAAAGGACTTAACCAGAGGCGCCGCCGCCAGGGTTTCGCCTACCGATACTGCATGTATCCATAACCCATTGGCCGGCGGACGATGCGGCAGAATACCGAAGCGCTCACGCAGACGCTGGCGATATCCCGGATTCAGCCGGCCACGCCACCACAAACGCAATACCAGTACAGGCAGTAAGAAAGCGTACAACAGAGAATAAAAAAAACGCGCCACAGAACTCCCGCCGTTAACCCGGATCAAAGCGCGGCATCATACCACAGGCTGATGATGCGGCAGTGGCTGGCGCAATTTGAAACATAAAAACACGGCCGCGACCGTGCGCACGGAGTAGCACACCGCTGCCGGGCTCTATGTTAAACTCCTCCGCTCATTTTTCTGACAGCTGCAGACGTGTAAAACACTATGGATGTAACCGTTCCCGATTTTCACCAGGCCCGCGTACTGGTGTTTGGCGATGTAATGCTCGACCGCTACTGGCAGGGCCCGACATCACGTATCTCGCCGGAGGCACCGGTTCCCGTAGTAAAGATTCAGGACGTGGAAAACCGCGCCGGTGGTGCCGGTAACGTTGCCCTGAACATTGCCACCTTAGGCGCTGGCGTCGATCTGCTGGGCATTACCGGTAACGACGAAAACGGTAAAGCGCTGGCCGCCATGCTCGAACTGGCCAATGTGAACTGCAGCTTCCTTGAACACCCGAGTCACCCGACCATCACCAAATTACGGATTATGAGCCGCCACCAGCAGCTGATCCGCCTCGACTTTGAAGAAGCCTTCGACGCTACCGATCTCAGCAATCTGTACGCCGACTTCAATCAGCGTCTGGCCGCCGCCAACGTCGTGATTTTGTCCGACTACGGCAAAGGCGCGCTGAGCAATCCGCAGGATCTGATCAGTGCCGCGCGGAAAATTTCTGTACCGGTTCTGGTTGATCCAAAAGGCACCGATTTTGAGCGCTACCGCGGCGCTACCCTGATCACGCCGAATCTGAGCGAGTTTGAAGCCGTGGTTGGCCCTGCCGCAGACGATGACACCCTGGTTACCAAGGCCCGGAAACTGATCAGTGATTACGACCTGCAGGCCATTCTGGTGACCCGCAGCGAAAAAGGCATGACCCTGGTCCAGCGCGGGCAGGAACCTTTCCACCTGCCGGCGCGGGCACGTGAGGTTTACGATGTTACCGGTGCCGGCGATACCGTAATCTCCGTACTGGCCGCCGCACTGGCCGCCGGCCAGCCGCTGGAACAAGCCACCGTGCTGGCCAATACCGCCGCCGGTATCGTGGTCGGCAAACTGGGTACCGCCACGGTCACCACGGAAGAATTACGCCGCGACCTGCGCAGCGAAAACCGTCTTGGCGCCGGTATTTTCGACGAAGACAGCCTGCAATTACTGGTAGAGGAAGCCCGCAGCCGTGGCGAAACCCTGGTGATGACCAACGGCTGTTTTGACATTATTCACCCCGGCCATGTGCAGTATTTAAAAGAAGCCAAAGCGCTGGGCGACCGTTTACTGGTGGCGGTGAATTCCGATGAATCCGTCAGCCGTTTAAAAGGCCCGACCCGGCCGATTAATCCGCTTGACCACCGTATGGCCGTACTGGCCGGACTGGAAAGTGTCGACTGGGTTGTGCCCTTCGCCGAAGATACCCCGGAGCGTTTAATCTGCCGTATTCTGCCGGATATTCTGGTGAAAGGTGGCGACTACACCATTGAGCAGATTGCCGGTGGTCAGTGTGTACAGAACAACGGCGGCGACGTAATTATTCTGAGCTTTAAAGACAACTGCTCAACGTCCGCGATTGTGAAAAAAATTCAGGAGACCGAAGCATGATTATCGTAACCGGCGGCGCCGGCTTTATTGGCAGCAACATCGTTAAAACCCTGAACGAACAGGGCCGTAAAGACATTATCGTGGTCGATGACCTGAGCGATGGTAAAAAGTTTTATAACATCAGCGACTGCGATATCGCCGACTATCTGGATAAAGACGATTTCCTGCAACGGGTAAAAAATAACGACGGCATCCTTGATAACGTCGAAGTGATTTTCCACGAAGGCGCCTGCTCCTCCACCACCGAGTGGGACGGCAAATTTATGATGGAAAATAACTACGAATATTCCAAAGTGCTGCTGCACGCCTGCCAGGCTAAAGGCATTGCCTTTTTGTACGCCTCCAGCGCTTCCGTTTACGGCGGCAGCGATGTGTTTAAAGAAGAACGCAGCCACGAAAAACCGCTGAATGTTTATGGCTACAGCAAATGGCAGTTCGACCAGTATGTGCGTTCCATTCAGCACACACTGACCAGCCAGGTCGTCGGTTTCCGTTATTTCAATGTCTACGGCCCGCGCGAACAGCACAAAGGCTCGATGTCATCGGTGGCCTTCCACTTTAATAACCAGCTGAAAGACAATGGCGTATGCAAACTGTTCGGCGGCAGTGGCGGTTATGGTGATGGTGAACAGCGCCGCGATTTTGTCTTTGTCGGCGATGTGGTGAAGGTGAACCTGTGGTTCTGGGCCAACCCGGACAAGAGTGGCATTTTCAACCTGGGTACCGGCCAGTGCCAGAGCTTTAACGACGTCGCCGATGCCGTTATTAAATGGCACAGCGAGCGCCCGGCGGCAGAACAAATCAACGGCAGAAAAGAATACGTTCCTTTCCCGGATCATTTAAAAGGCGCCTACCAGAGCTTTACCGAAGCCGATATCAGCGCCCTGCGCGCGGCTGGTTACAGCGCTGATTTCGCGACCGTAGAACAGGGTGTGTTCAGCTATATGGACTGGTTAAATGGCTGAGCAGCATTTCCCTAAAGCCCTGTTAAAACCGCAACACTGGCCGGTCTGGCTGCTGGTCGGACTGATGGTATGCATTACCCGCCTGCCGTTTGCCGTGCAGCTGCGTATCGGCAAAGGCCTCGGACTGCTGCTGCATAAAGCCGCCAGAAGCCGGCGTAATATTGTTGAGGTCAATATCCGTCTGTGTTTCCCGGAGAAATCTGCGCAGGAACAGCGTGCTCTGGTACGTCAGGTGTTTATCGACAACGGTATCGGCATCATGGAAACCATGATTGCCTGGTTCCGCAAACCGGATTATCTGGTCAACAGAACCACCTTTGTGGGCCTGGAAAAAGTGGCGGCGGCTCAGGCCGAAGGACGCGGCATTATGCTGCTCGGCGCGCACTACTCCATGCTTGATCTGGCGGGTACGCTGCTCAGTAATAAACTGACCTTTAACGTCAGTTACCGGCCGCAGAATAATCTGGTGATGAATTATCTGATGGAGCAGAACCGTGGCCGTCTGTATAAGCATTGCTTTACCCGTAAAGATATCCGCGGTTTTATCCGCACCCTGAAACAGGGCGATATTCTCTGGTACGCGCAGGATCAGGATTTTGGCCGTAAAAACAGTGTCTTTGTCGATTTCTTCGGCGTACCTGCAGCAACCATTACGGCAACTTCACGTATCGCCAAAGCCGGTAACGCACTGGTGATGCCGATCACCTATTTCCGCAACGACGATAACCGTGGTTACACCATGACCATTCATGATCCGTTGCCGATTCCCGGTGAAGACGACAGCACCGACGCCCGTGTGGCCAATGCTTTCCTTGAAGAGCAACTGCGCCAGCATCCAAGCCAGTATTTATGGCTGCACCAGCGCTTTAAAACGCGCCCGGACGCGAAAGAGAAAAAAGGGATGCTGTATCGTCGTGCATGACTCTGTATTGCCGTGCGAACATAAAAAACGAGCCACTGGGGCTCGTTTTTTTATGGGCGGCTGATACGTTTTCGCAATCAGGCTCAGACCGTACTGGCGGTTACCCGCAAAAACGTTTCCTGCAGTACCTGCACATCATTAGCCGCACGGTGGCGCTCAATATTCATGGTATGCCAGAGGGATTTTTTGGTGTCGTGCCAGGCTTCCATCTGCTCTGCGGTCAGCAGTTTGTTGATGGTCTCAATACGGAAACGCTGCACCAGTTCGGCTTCGTCGAACAGACGTCCCATCCACGAGCTGTCAAAGCTCCAGGCATCGGAATAGAGGGTTTTGCCGCGCAGGATTTCGTTCATTTTCAGCGCCACTTCGCGCGGGGTCATGCCTTCTTCCTGCAGCTGTTCGCGCGAGATACCGTGAATCAGCTCAGCCTCCACACTCCAGTGCAGCCAGGTCGGCGCCGGCTTGATCAGAAAGCTGTGTACCATGCGATCTTCCAGCGCAAAGCCCACCTCAATCGGATAGCTGCCCCGTCCGAAACCGGAGGCCTCAAGGTCGATAATGGGGGGTACGCTGATATCCACGAGGGCATTTCCTTACTGTTCTTATTTAAATATTCATTCTAGTCGCTGCAGCGCTGGCTCTCTACGCAGCGGCTGACACTTTACGACTGCATTTTCGACAAAGGCGCCACACGCATCACTTCTGCGACGGTGGTCATACCGGCGGCGACCTTATGTGCACCGCTTAAGCGCAGACTGTGCATACCTTCTTTCATCGCACTCTGACGCAGTTTGATGTGATCCATCTGGTCGTTGATCATCATTTCCAGATTCTCGGTCATAGGCATCACTTCATAAATCCCCATCCGCCCCATATAACCGGTGCCACGGCATTCGAGGCATCCTTTGGCGGCGTACACATGCTCGGGCGTTTTCACCAGCCAGGGAGCGGTCAGCTGTTTCCAGGCGTGCTCATCGACTTTTTCTTTCACCTTGCAGTGCGGGCATAACGTCCGCACCAGACGCTGCGCCATCACGCCCAGTACGCTGGAGCGGATTAAATAGGCCGGCAATCCCAGTTCCATTAAACGGGTAAAGGCCGAAGGCGCATCATTGGTGTGCAGAGTGGATAAGACAAGGTGGCCAGTTAATGCTGCCTGAACAGCAATTTCGGCGGTCTCGAGGTCACGCACCTCACCGACCATGATGATGTCAGGGTCCTGACGGAGTAAGGCGCGTACGCCACTGGCGAAGGTCAGGTCGATGCCGGGGTGTACCTGCATCTGGTTAAACGCCGGCTCCACCATTTCGATCGGATCTTCGATGGTGGACACGTTCACTTCCGGGGTCGCCAGCTGTTTCAGGGTGGAATACAGCGTGGTGGTTTTACCGGAACCGGTCGGCCCGGTAACAAAAATGATGCCGTGGTTGTTGCGCGTCATTTCCGCCCAGCGGCGGTTGTCTTCTTTGCTGAAACCCAGCTCAGAGAAACTGCGTACCAGCACCTGCGGATCAAATACCCGCATCACCAGTTTTTCACCAAAGGCGGTCGGCAGCGTCGACAAACGCAGCTCCACTTCCTGACCGGACGGGGTTTTGGTTTTTAAGCGGCTGTCCTGGGGTTTGCGCTTTTCGGCGATGTTCATCCGCCCCAGCGATTTGATCCGCGCCACCACTGCCATCGCAACCTGCGCCGGCAGTTCATAAACATTGTGCAGCACGCCGTCGATTCGGAAGCGCACATGGCCGACTTCGCGCCGTGGCTCGAGGTGAATATCACTGGCGCGCTGATCGAAAGCGTACTGCAGTAACCAGTCAACGATATTGACGATGTGCTCGTCGTTGGCATCCGGCGCGCGGGCTTTGCCCAGCTCCAGCATGGACTCCAGATTCTGCACCACGCTGGCGCCTTTATGGCTCTGGCGGGCACGGTTGACCGAGTTAGCCAGCTGATAGAACTCTACGCGGTAACGTTCGATATCACTGGGCGCGGCCAGCACACGTTTCACCTGACGACGGGTCACGTGTTCAACGTCGGCAATCCAGCTGTCCACTTCCGGCTCGGCACAGGCGACCACCACGGTATCGGTGCTGACTTTCACCGCCAGAATACGGTGACGCTCAGCAAAGGCGTAAGACATCACATCCGTCACCGCCGACACATCCACTTCCAGCGGATCAATCTGTACGGCTTCCATTTTATGGCGCTCAGCCAGCCAGTCGATCAGCAGATGCTCATTCAACACCCGGCCTTTATGGCGGGCGTCAGCGAAATTCTGTTTAGCCAGCAGGGTGAGGACGTGCAGGCTTTTCTCTTCCGGTTTACGGCGGATGCTCAGTGCCAGCTGATGATCTTCGTCGTTGAGCAGCTGGTCGCGGCGCAGATCTTCAATCAGCGATGGTAATGAGAGTTGGCGTTCCGCCTGAGCCTGCATGTGTCATTCCCCAATCCGTGTATGTTCTCTGCGCAGCCGCCTCAGAGTTGTCTGGCCAGATGCTGCAGATGCTCTTCTGCCCAGCCGCTGTAGTCATCAGCTGTGCGCTGCTCAGCACCGGCAGCCGGGTTCAGCGGCGGCAGGGGCCAGGGTCTTTGTAACAAAGTTTCTGCGTTAAGCATATCAGACAGCGCGCGCCACACTGTTTCGCCGGGCGCATTTACCTGCGGCAAGGCACGGCCATAATCACAGGCCATGCACAGCAGAGCCAGCTCGTGTGCCATACCACGCCACTGCTCGGTCGACTGTGGCCGCTGTCGCTTAAGCTGTTCCAGCAATGGCTGATGCTGACGCAGTAAATGACGCAGCCAGTGACCGGCCTGCTCGCTGCCTTCTTTTAACGGCGGCAACGCATACAACGCCGCCGCTGCCTGTGTCAGCGCGCTGGCGAGCCCGGCGTCATCACGCAGCTGTTGCAGGCGCTGCATCCAGACCGCCTGCAGGCTATTTAGTTCTTCGTGTACGTCACTTTCTTCATCGGCAGAGCGCAGATAGCTGAGCAGCTGGGCCGTAGCCGCCAGTTGCTGCAATGGCTGTTGCAGCTGGTCCAGCGCATCGCGCAGGGCGCGGGTCTGATTACGGCGGATCACTTTACCCGCCAGCTGCGGCAGGGCACGCAGCGCCTGCCAGTGGGTCCAGGCATCCAGCGCTGCGTGGATATTGCTGTCCCACAGACAATGCTCCAGCGCACGCTGCAGGTGTAAGAATTCATAGCTCAGCCACTGCGGCAGAGCTTCGGCCATATCGTCTGCGGCGCTGACGTCCGGCGTCTGTGCCCAGGGCTGACTTAGGCGCGCCAGACGGTAGCCACGTTCAGCCTTGCTGATATCACTCAGCCAGAGTGGCGCCTGTTCAGCCAGCTGCAGGGCAATTGCCCACAAACCGGCGGCATCGCCCTGTTTTAATTCCAGCTCGACTTCGCACAACGGCAGGGTCTTGCGCCCGCTGCTCACCTCACCCTGATCCAGCACCACTTCGGCTTCACAGCCATCCAGCTGCCACAGCCAGGCCTGGCGTTCAAAATGGGTGGTGAAGATTTCGCCCAGTTCAGCAACATTGATGCTGGCTGGCCAGTGCTCAGCCACTTCGGCCCTCTGCAGTAGGGTACTGTCGAGCTGTGGGGAGGTTAATGGCCAGTTCCATTCACCACGCTGATGTATGCCAGCCTGGCTCTGGCCACGGGTTTTAAGCGTCTGTTCGTAGCCATCGCCGTGCTGGCGGATACGCAAAGCCGCACGGGCCGACGATAACGCCGCTGCGGGCGTATCGAGGTACCAGTTTTTCAGCGTAGAATGGCTCAGAGGCCGGGCCTGAGTGTTCAGGAATTGAGTCAGCGCAGGCAAAGATTGCGGGCTGATACGGAGCTTGAGTTCGGTTTCTTTAGTCATGGCGCTATTGTCATGAGGCGCCTGACGATAAGCAAGCCGGAATACATCAATATGCGAACCGCAAAGGGCCAGTTATGGATCTGATCAGCCGTCTTACCACTCTTATTGCTCACAACAGCATCAGCTCGGTGTTGCCGGAATACGATGAAAGCAATCTGCCGGTGATCAACACCCTCGCCCAATGGTTCAGTGAGCTGGGCTTTGCCTGCGAAATCCTGCCGCTTGAGGGCTTCCCCGGTAAAGCCAACCTGATTGCCACCTTGGGGCGTGGTGATGGTGGCCTGGTGCTCAGCGGTCATACCGATACCGTGCCCTGTAATCCGGAACGCTGGCAGTCCGACCCTTTTACCCTGACTGAGCGTGACGGCCGTTTTTACGGGCTCGGCACCTGCGATATGAAAGGCTTCTTCGCTCTGGTTCTCGAAGCCCTTAAGCACTATCAGGCCAGCGACTTTAAACAGCCGCTGATTATTCTCGCCACCGCCGATGAAGAAAGCTCCATGTGCGGCGCGCGCGCGCTGGCGCAGCAGGGTAAGCCGAAAGCGCGCTATGCGGTGGTCGGTGAACCCACCAGCTTAAAACCCATCCGTATGCACAAAGGCATCATGATGGAGAGCGTGCGCTTAACCGGTAAAGCCGGGCATTCATCCAACCCGGATCTGGGCACCAACGCCCTCGATGCCATGGTGCCGGTGATGAATGAATTAATGAATCTGCGCCGCGATCTGGCCGGCCGTTATCAGAACGCGCATTTTGCCGTGCAGGTACCGACGCTCAACCTTGGCTGTATTCACGGTGGCGATAACCCCAACCGTATCTGTGGCAGCTGTGAACTGGCGTTCGATTTGCGCACCCTGCCGGGTATGAGCAACGACGATCTGCGCGAAGAAATCCGCCAGCGGTTAAACCCCATTGCCGAGCAGAACCGCGTCGAGTTTTCTTTCGAGCCGTTATTTCCCGGCGTGAATTCGTTTGAAACCGCCGCCACCAGCCCACTGGTTCAGGCCGCCGAACGCTTAACCGGCCATACCAGTGCAGCGGTTAATTACGCCACTGAAGCACCTTTCTTACAGGAACTGGGCATCGACACCATTGTGCTAGGGCCGGGTAATATCGATCAGGCGCATCAGGTGGATGAATATCTGGCGCAGGATCAGATTGAACCCTGTGTGGAATTATTACGCGGCCTGATTGAGCGCTTCTGTCTGCACCCTTCTGTCTGAGCGCGGCTCATGCTTAAATCAACGCCAACATTAAAAACCTGTTTCAGGAGTGAAAAAGCCGAGTGAATCCAGATACCACCGCTTACGTGCAATGGTTCCGTCAATCATCGCCGTACATTAATGCGCACCGCGGTAAAACCTTCGTCATCATGTTCGAAGGCGATGCCATTGCGCACGACAATTTCAATCATGTGGTGCAGGACATCGCCCTGCTGACCAGCCTTGGCGTACGCCTGGTACTGGTGCATGGCGCGCGACCACAGATTGATGCGGTATTAAGCAAGCTGGATATCCAGAGCCGTTTTCACAACGATTTACGCATCACCGATGGCGAAGCACTGGATGCAGTAAAAGCGGCGGTCGGCATGGTAAAGGCCGATGTCGAATCACGTCTGTCCATCGGCCTGCCCAACTCGCCGATGCACGGCGCACGCATCCGCGTGGTCAGCGGTAATTTCGTCACCGCCAAACCACTGGGCGTGATTGACGGTGTTGATTATCAGCACACCGGCGAAGTGCGGCGCATTGAACATCAGGCCATCAGCGAATTACTGGCACAGCGTAACGTCGTGCTGCTGTCATCGGCCGGTTACTCGCCGTCGGGCGAAATGTTTAACCTCACGGTTGAAGACGTAGCACAGCACACCGCCGTGGCACTGCGCGCCGATAAATTAATTATTATGGGCGAGCAATCCGGATTGCTGGATGACGACGGCGAGCTGATTAAAGAATTAACCTGTATGGATCTTGAACCGCGTCTGCAGGCCTGGAAAGGCGAAGTGCGCTGCCATGCCGAAGCGGCGATAAAAAGCGTGCGTCAGGGCGTGCCACGGGTACACCTGCTGAGTTACGCCGACGACGGTGCCCTGCTGCAGGAATTATTCTCACGCGAAGGGCGTGGCACCATGGTCACGCAATACGCCTACGATCAGCTGCGTAATGCCAGAAGCGACGATGTGGTTGGTATTCTTGAATTACTGCGTCCGCTGGAAGAGCAGGGCATTCTGGTGCGCCGTTCACGGGAATTACTGGAAAACGAAATTCAGCGTTTTTATGTGATTGAACGCGACGGCATGATCACCGCCTGTGCGGCGCTCTATCCTTACTCCGACGACAAAGCCGAGCTGGCCTGCGTGGCGGTGCATGCCGATTATCGCGGTACCAATCGCGGTCAGCGTCTGCTCGAACAGATTGAGCAGGAAGCCCAGCGGCGTCAGTACAAACAATTATTTGTGTTAACCACACGTACCGCCCACTGGTTTATCGAAAATGGTTTTGTTGCCGGTGCCGTCAGCGAATTACCGCAGGAACGGCAGAAGCTGTATAACTTCCAGCGTAATTCCAAGGTATTTTTCAAATCCTTGTGAGCAATAAGCAACCGTGATTTCACTCTCTCACCTGGGGCGCGAAATTCATCGGCGTTACGATGAATTCGGCCCCATTCTGGTGTTCGACGACGGCAATAAACGCTATTTAAGTTTTGGCACCGCCGACGAACAAAGCTGCCAGCTGAAAAGTGCGCCACTGCAGTTACAGCACGAATATGCCCGTGCCATGGTCGCCGTGCTGATGCAATCCGACGCCTCGACACCACCGGCGAATATCACGCTGCTGGGAACCGGCGGCGGTACTCTGGCCAGCACACTGTTCCACTGGCTGCCGCAGGCGACAATTCAGGCGGTGGATATCCGGCAGGCGGTGTTTCAGATCGCGCAGCAGTATTTTGCTCTGCCCCGTGATAAGCGTCTGAGCACCCATGTCAGCGATGCCGCCGAATTTTTACGCAACAGCGAGCAGGGACAGTGCGATTTATTAATCTGCGATCTGTATCTGGCCGATGGCCTTGATCCTTTGGTATTGCAGAGCGACTTTCTCGATTTATGCGAACGCCATTTATCGGCCCACGGCTGGCTGGTACTGAATTTATGGAAAGAACACCGCGAACAGACCGACTGTCTGGCGCAGTTAAAACAGCGCTTCCCGCAATTACTGCAAAGCACCACCACCGATGGCAACTGGATTCTCTGGGCCAGTAAATACGCAGAAATTGCCGATAAAAAAACGGCCCGCGAACGCTGCGTGCAGCGCTCACCGCTGGCCGGTTTTAATCTGTGGAATGTGGTGAAAGGCTTTTATCGTCACCGCTGATACAGCCACATCATGCACTGGCGCCTACAAAGAATTACAAACTTCCCGGTTTAGTGACACGAACAGCCGTTGCCGCAGCTGCAGCCATAGGGTAGCGTGCTGATGACAAGATCAGCATGGAGCAGCCCCCTGACTGCCCACGTCTGATCAGCAGAATAACAACCGCCAATAAATAACAGCCAGAATAACAACAAGAGTACTCAGTATGTTGCAGTCACTAATTCAGATCGGCCTGCCGGTCGCCCTGATTTTAATTATGGTCGGCGTTGGTCTCGGCCTCACTCCGGAAGATTTCCGCCGTGTATTCCGCCAGCCAAGGGGCTTTCTGATCGGTGCTTTCTGTCAGATGTTATTGCTGCCACTGATCGCAATGGCGGTCATCGCCATTACCGGTCTGCATGGTGAAATGGCTATCGGTCTGTTTATTCTTGCCCTTTGCCCCGGTGGTACCACCTCCAATCTGTACAGTTTTCTCGCCCGGGCCGATGTTGGCCTGTCGGTATCACTGACCGCGGTGATTGGTTTTATTACACCGTTCAGCATTCCGTTACTCGGCGTCTGGGCCATTAACCATTACAGCGATGCCGGCTCACACTTTGAGCTGCCGATTGTCAGCACCTGGATCAAGCTGATGATTATCACCGTGATTCCGGTGGTGATTGGTATGGCGATCCGCGCAAAATGGCAGCACTTCGCGCGCCGTATGGAGCCACTGATCACTCGCTTCTCTGTGATTGTGCTGATTGCGGTGATCGTCTCTATCTGTATTAACCTCGGCGATAAGCTGATTGGCTTTACCCTGCAGGCCGGACCGGCTGCATTGCTGCTGAACATCAGCACCATGGGCCTTGGCTATCTGGCCGGACGCTGGTTCCTGCACAGCGAAGCGCAGGCACGCGCCATCAGTCTTGAAGTCGGTTTACAGAACGGAACCCTGGCCCTGCTGATCACCACCAGCATCCTGCAGAGCGCCGAAATGTCGATCGCCCCGAGCGTTTACAGCCTGATCATGTTTATCAGTGCCAGCCTGTTTACCATTGCGGTGTTACGTCGCGACCGCCGCCAGGTCGCCGTGGCCTGAAGAACACACTCCCTGACGGACAGCATGGCCGGGCCAAAAGCGCCCGGCCCGTTCAGTTTGTCCCGGGATGCAGCCGTATGCGTTTTTGTGACGCACATCCCGCAAAATATCCGCCGCAAATACACAACTAAAGTACCATTTAAGCTAGAATCCGCGCCGTCATTCACGGAGGACTCTATGCGAACCCGAATTCTATCCACGACCAAAAGCCTGCTGCCAGGCGCGCTGTTACTGTGCGCAACCAGTCAGGCGATCGCCGACAACGGCCTTAACGTATACGGCTTCCTTAATGCCGGTGCTTATTACCTTGATGAGGATGACATCACCATCGAGGCCTACGAATCAGGCGACCCGCAATTTTTCAACCGCGACACCATGATGGGCCTGCAGATCAGTAAAGAGATCAGTGAGCGCACTAACGCCACTATCCAGCTGACCGCCAAAGGTGAAGAAGACTTCGCGGTACGCACCTCACTGGCCTTTATCAGCCACGCACTGAATGACAGCACCGACATCCGTTTTGGTCGTCTGCGTATTCCGTTCTTCTATTACTCAGAATTCCTTGATGTTGGTTACGCCTACAACTGGATCCGCCCGACCGGTGATGCTTACGGTATCCCGTTCTCTGATTACAACGGTGCTGACATCATCAAACGCTTCAGCTTTGACAGCTTCGACGGCCAGATTCAGCTGAACTACGGTCGCCGTGACAAAGAACTCATGCTGTTTAACGAAGCCTATGAGGCTGAGCTGAACAACTTCGCCGGTGCCACCCTGAATCTGTATATGGGCAACTTCGGTCTGCGCTTTGGTATGCAACAGACGCAGATGACGCTGGATACTGCCGCGGATATGCAGACCCTGATCGACGTCGCCGGCGGTAAAAACCCGGATATCGCGCTTTACGACCTGGCCGCCAGCGGTGCCCGCCGTATCGATATCGCCCAGACCGCCGCCACCCTGCTGACAGACGGTATGAGTGAAGAAACACAGAAGACCTTCAACTTCGACGACAAAAAAGCCCGCTACTACAACCTGGCAACGACCTGGGATAACGGCGACTGGAGCTTTATCGCCGAAACCGCGGTTATCAACTTCGACTCCGGTCTGTATATCGATAACTTCGCCTGGCTGGCGTCGCTGGCCAAGCGTTTTGACGCTCTGACCATCCATACCACCTACTCGACCTCCCGTGACCGTCTTGACGGTGGTGAAGTGGGTGACGTGCAGAAAGCCATGGGCACACGCGGTGAAGACGAAAGTATCACCCTCGGTATGCGCTACGACCTGGATGAAGCAACCGCCTTCAAACTGGAAGCGACCCACCACATAGAGGAAACCAACCAGGGCCTGCCAGGCGCCTCCGGAACTCTCTATCGCGCCGCATTACAGCTGGTATTCTGAGGAGCTGACACATGAAATTTATCAAAGCCCTGGGAATGACCACTCTGCTGAGCCTGAGCGCCGCCAGCTGGGCCGACATCGCAGTGATCGTCAATCTGAAAAATAATAATACTTACACAGGTATCGATGCCGACCTGATTGAGCGTATCTATCTGGGTAAGGCCAGCAAGTTTCCTGATGGGACGGCGGCCGTGCCTTACGATCTGGCCAAAGGCGACAGTGTGCGCGAACAGTTCGGTGTCAAAATACTGAACAAAACGCCATCCCAGCTGCACGCGTTCTGGTCGCGTTCAATCTTCGCCGGTAAGAAACAGCCACCACGTGAAGTCAGCAATGCCGATGCCATGAAGGCTGCGGTTGCCGCCGACCCACACGCCATCGGTTATATCAACGCCTATGCCGTTGATCCGAGTGTGGCCGTGCTCTACACCATCAAAGACTGAGCCGGGCCCCGGACGCATGCGTCCGGGGCTGTTTTTATCACAGCAATCCGTCTTACTCTTGCCCGCCCCATAGCAACAAGGATGCGAAATATGATCCGAGCATTACTGATGATCGCTCTGCTGGCCGGACCCCTGCCATTTTCACAGCTACAGGCAGCAGAACTGGTACTCAACGGCAGCGCGTCCTATTACTACCTGACCCGCGAATACTATGTCGCCGGATTATATCTGCCCGCTCCGGAACAAAATCCGGATGCCATTCTTTCCCCTTCCACCGCCAAGCGCATGCAGCTGATTGTCAGCACCGAACGCTGGTCACCGCGCAAATGGGCGCAGCAGTGGCAGAACAACATCTCCATCAATAACGATCTCAGCGGCGATACCCAGCTGCAGCAGGCAGTGATGGAATTTACCCAGTTTCCGCGCGATGACCTGCAGCGCGATGATGAAATCAGCATTGAATACCAGCCCGGCGGTAACACCCGCGTTCTGCTTAACCGCGAAGCGGTGATCGAAAGCAGCGGCGTCGAACTGTTTAACTACCTGCTCAATACCTGGATCGGCAAGCTGCCGCCATCACGTGAATTCCGCCAGCAGATCCTGCAGCAGGACAACTCCGCCGCCGCCGAGAAAAACCGCCGCCTGCTGCTGACCCACGAAATTCCGGCCGCACGCAAACAGCTGTATTCCGGCTGGCTGAATGCCGAACGGGCCAAGCGCGAACGCGAGCAGCAGATGGCGCTTAAAGCCGAGCAGGAAGCCGAAAAAGCCGCTCAACAGGCTGAACAGCAGCGCCAGGCTGAAGCCCGCCGTCTGGCCGAAGAACGCGCCGCCCGTGAAGCCGCTGAAAAGCTCGCCAGACAACGTGCCGAGCAACTGCGCCTGGCCCAGGCCACCGCGATCAAGGCTCAGGCTGAGCGTCTGGCAAAAGCGTCCCGGCAACCGGCCAGCAACAAAAACGCCGCCAGCGCGAACAACACCGGCAGCAAGAGCGCAGCGGTTCTTGCCGCCGAGCAGGACTACTACCTGCAGCAGCTGCAGTGGCAGTTACAGCGCCAGCTGGAAGCCGAAGTCAGCTACCCGGCCTGGGCCAAACAGTTTGCTCAGGAAGGTCTGGTGGAAATGGATCTGGAGCTGAACCGCACCGGAGAAGCCTTTAACCTGCGCCCCCGTGACGAAAGTGTTGCCAAGTTATTAATCACCGAAGTGCAGCGTGCGGTGCAGAGTGCCGCCGGCAAAATCCGCATCAGTGATGATCTCGAAGGTCAGCAGTGGCCGCTCAGCGTACGCTACCTGTTCTCACTGCAGGGCGCAGAACAACAGCCGCTGACCATGCCGCAACCGCCGAAATCCTTACAGGTGAAGAAGGCGCCACCAGCACAACAGGAACAGCTGAGCCAGAGCTACGAAGAAGTGCAGCGCGAACGTATTCTGAGTGCGGTGGAATACCCGAAAGCCGCACAGATTCTGAAGAAAAGAGGCCTGATTGAGCTGCAGGTGGAAATTCTGCGCGACGGCAAACTGGGCGAAATTAAAGAACTCAGCAACAACCGTCACCGCGAACTGACCCAGGCATTAATCAATGCCGTCAAACAGAGCGCACCCTTTCCGCCGCTGCCAGCCGGACTGGCAGCGTCCGGGCTGAAGTTTAAAGTCAGCTACGACTTCAAGCTCTGATACATGCCTGCCATGCCAGTCTGCCAGCTCAGACAGGCATGGCAGCCGCTACCTCACCAGGGCAGCGGCTCTGCCACTTCCGCCCAGCGCTGCTGCTGATCAATATCCGCCAGCTCATCCCCCAGCCGTTCACAGGCGGCCAGCGCAATATCCCAGCGCCGGCGACGCGCGCTGTAATCCGGGTAATCGTAAAAATCTTCAAGATCGGGAATACGTCCACCCGGCAATGTCGCTGCAAACTCCCATGACGGAGCGATGATGATGGTGCGGCGATAGTTCTCCCGCGAGGCCGTACGCCAGCGCAGTTTCTTATCAAACCAGCCGCCTTTCGGGGCTTTGGCAAAATAGTGCGGATACAGCACAAAGCCTTTTTCCGGCAGCACCGGCAGATCAAACTGGTAATCGGTAATACCACCATCGCGGTAGGTTCCGGGCGGAGCACCGGGAATATTACGCACCCCGGCAATCACCAGCGGAATCGCGCCACTGGCCAGAATCGCCGGACGCAGATTATCTTCAGTCAGGGTTACATGACGGGCAGGCAGATGCGGGTAATGATCAATCGGCGCCCGCTGCGGATGATGAAACACCACCCGCTCAATCCACGGGCGCATGGCGCTGCGGGCGATCAGATTGGCCGCCATGGCGCCGGCCAGACCTAAACTCTGCGTTATTTTATGATCGGCAGCAGCCAGACCACGGCAGCGCGCCACCATCGTGTGGTAACGCACCAGCGGGTTATTGATAATTTCCTGTGTACCGGTTTCGCCAAGAATCACATCCAGAATATGGCGACAAACCGCTGCCACTTCCTGCGCTGTCGGTTTGGCCGAGGCGTACTGCTGACTGATATAGGCTTCCTGCAGGCGGGCATGAGCCGCCAGCGGGTCTTTCTGAGC
Organism: Thalassolituus hydrocarboniclasticus; assembly: GCF_025345565.1. Lineage (NCBI taxonomy): Bacteria > Pseudomonadati > Pseudomonadota > Gammaproteobacteria > Oceanospirillales > Oceanospirillaceae > Thalassolituus > Thalassolituus hydrocarboniclasticus. The sequence continues at coordinate 3,868,068 of NZ_CP054475.1, forward strand.
GTAACAGGCCATGCGCCAGGCACCGGCGGAAGTGCCCATTACATGCAGTGGCTGCCGGCGGTCGCGTACCCACTCGCTCAGCAGATAACGATCCATTGCCGCCAGCGTCAGCCATTTAGGACCGCCGGAAGCGCCCAGTATCATGTCTATATCTGATGATTGCAGACCATTGGCGCGGATATGCGCCAATGCTTCACGTCCGGCAAAAATTTTTAAGGCAGGCTTCATGCCCCGCTCCATCATAATGAAAGGGCTCTTTGTACCCTGTTCATATGACAGACTTAAGGGGCAAAGATGCTAAGGAACCGCTAAATAGCCATTCTACCCGGACTGCGGTAGCCAAAACGTCAGCCATAAGGCGGTAGCTGCAGCAATTCATAACATTCCGGACCAAATACGGGCACTGCGCCCGCATCTGACACTACAGCCGGAACTGCATCATTTGCTGCGCCAGTTGTTGCGCCAGCTTGGCCAGCTCTTTCACTTCCTGCTGGCAAGTGGTCAGGCCGTCACTGGAACGGCTGCTCAACTCCGCAATATTCTGCACGTTACGGCTGATATCTTCCGTTACCGAACTCTGCTCTTCCGTTGCCGTGGCAACCTGATGACTCAGACCCACCACATCACCGACGTTTTCGCTGATATTGCTCAGCGCTTCGCCCATACGCTTGGCTGCCGATACCGTTTCAGAGGTCGCCCCTTCACCAGCCTCCATTGCCTTAACCGCACGCTGCGAGCCCTGCTGCAGACGTTCGATAATGGCTTCAATCTCACTGGTTGATTCCTGGGTACGGCGCGCCAGATTACGCACTTCATCGGCCACTACCGCAAAACCACGGCCATGTTCGCCGGCACGGGCCGCTTCGATGGCGGCATTCAGTGCCAGCAGGTTGGTCTGCTCAGAAATCGCGCTGATGACCTGAATCACCTGACCAATATCGTTCACCTGCTGCGCCAGCTGGCCAATGGCTTCTGCTGACTCGCGGATATCCCCGGACATGCTGTTTACCTGAGTAACCGAGCGCTCCATATCGCCACGGATACGACCGGCATCGCCACTAACGCTTTCCAGCTTGGTAGCGGTTTCCGTGGCGTTGCGCGCCACTTCCTGTACCGTCGCTTCCATTTCGTAAATTGCGGTCGCAACCGAATCGGTCAGTTTGCTCTGCTCAGACGCCCAGCTGTGATTGGTGGTGACCACTTCTTCAATCTGCTCGGTATAGGTTTTTACCTGCTGAGCGGTATCGAGAATGCCGCGGATCATCTGCCGCTGCGATTCCATAAAGTCGTTAAAGCCACGCGCCAGCTGACCCAGTTCATCTTTACTGTCCGCCTTCAGGGTCTGGGTCAGGTCGCCTCCCCCCTGACCAATACTGACCAGTGCCTGAGTGATACGGCGCAAAGGCAATGTCATGCGGTCGGCCAGCACGGCAATCAGGCCGAGAAATACCAGAGCAGTGACAATACCAACGGTCAGCGACAGCAGCGTCGCCTTGTGTAATACCCCGTAAATCTCATCGCGCGGCACCTCGACCACCAGATGCCAGTCGACAGTGTCCAGCTGCATGGCGGAAGCAATGACGGCTTCGCCATCGCGTTCAAACTCGGTCAGATCACCGGCTTTGGCTGCCAGCAGGGCTTGTGCTGCAGTTGCAGGAACATGCTGAGCCAGATCGATACCGGACAATTTAAGATCGGGATGAATGAGGATTTTTCCGGCATTGTCGGTCAGATACACAATGCCGGTTTCAGCGAAGCGGAATTTGCGGATACGTTCCGCCATTTCCTCAAGACCAATGCCTAAGCCACTGATGCCAAGCGCTTTGCCATTGCGCTCAATACGGATATTAATGAATAAAGTCGGCTTACCTGTGCTTTTATCCACATCCAGCTGCAGCGCGCGTTTAAGGCCTTTATCGAGGAAACCGAAAAACCAGCCGTCATTTTCTGTGGTAACCGTACGGCTGAGGCCTTGCTGGGTGTAGTAGTTGCGGGTCAGCGCCGACACAAAATGAGCGCTGTCGGCCTTTTGCCGGCGGGCAATATTGCCGAGAAACTCCTGATTCAGCGCCCACTCATCCTGTGGCTCACCACGCTCAATCCAGTCCTGCATCAGAGTGTTGCTGGCGATAAGCTCAGAAGCGGTGATACCACCAACCAGATCTTTTTCAATTTCATGGGCAATGGAGCGGATGTTCGCCGGCAGGGCAGAGCCCAGCCAGTAGGTCTCAAGTTGTTGGCGGTTTTGCCAGATACCGACACCGACAACCAGTGCCACACTCAGCAACAAAGCACCGCCCATAGTAAGCAGTAATTTCTGGCGGATGGTCATGAAGGACTCCTGAAGGGAAAAAAATCATCCTTTCAGACTAGCAGTCAAAAACGGCACCTGCCGCCTGACAACCAACTTCAGTTCACTTCGGCCGTTGCCATCTGTAACTGGTAATGCCGCACCCGCCACAGCAACAGCGCGCCCATCAGCAGATTACCTGCCGCCGCACCTATCAGCAGGCCCGGGTAGCCGCCCATCTCCGCACCGATAAAGGCACCCGGCACATAAAAGGCAAACAGGCGGACAAAGTTAATCACCATCGAGGTCTGGGTGCGCTGCAGGGAATTCAGCGCAGAATTCACACACAGCACAATACCCATGCCGGCATAGCCCAGCGGCAGCCAGCGTATGTACTCAACAATGCTTTGCTGTACGGCAGGCTCAGCGGAGAACAGCTGCGCCAACCAATGGCCCGTAACCCAGAAAATCAAACACACTGCTCCCTGCCACAAGGCCAGAAAACGGAAGCTGCTGTACAGGGCCTGCCAGATACGGTCGTACTGAGCCGCCGCATGATTCTGCGCGACAAATACCGGCAGAGTTGAAGTCAGCGCCAGAATCACCACGATGGCGAACGGCTCCAGACGCATGCCGACACCAAAACCAGCCACGGCTTCCGGCCCCAGCGGCGCCACCATCACCAGCAGAATGGCACCGGCCACCGGCACCATCATATTGGTCACCATCGCCGGAACACCCAGCTGCAGCATTCGTTTCCACAACACCCGTACTTCGTGCCAGCCCATGCCATGACGGCTGATATAACCTTCACGGCGCTGGCGGGTCATAATCACCAGCAGCACCAGAATCCAGCACAGCGCACTGGCCAGCGCCGCGCCACCAATCCCCATACCCGGCAATGGCCCCCAGCCAAAAATCAGCAGCGGATCGAGTAACGCATTCAGCACCGCTGCCACCATCATCATCTGTGACGGCAGCCTGGTATTACCGGTCGCCCGCATGGCGCTGTTCTGCATCATCATCAGCAGCAGTACGATGGCGCCGGGCCACCAGAACACCATATAGCGGCGGATCTCCGGCAGCAGTTCATCTCCGGCGCCCAGCAGGCGGAACAACGCGTCATTGCTCAGCCAACCCGCCACGGCAATCACCACGCCCAGCAATAAACTGAGCAGCAAGCCCGCCATCGCGGCACGCTGTGCCTGCAGGTTGTCATCAGCACCCACCGCGCGCGCAATTAAAGCGGACATGGCAATGCCCAGACCAATCGCCAGATTCATCACCAGCATGGTGACCGGCATAGTAAAGCCCACTGCTGCCAGACTTTCGGTTCCGAGCAAGCTGATAAACCAGGTATCCACCATGTTGAAAAAGAAGACAGCCATAATGCCCAGCACCATCGGCTGGGTCAGGCTGTAGAGTGTGCGGTTGACCGGGCCGCTGAGAATGGCTTGGCGCACAGTGGCCTCCTTATGAATTATTTTTCTGCGCTCACTCTACACTAAAACGCTGTCATGACAGGCCTGTAACTCCCCGCCTGAACTTGCACTGAGCACACCCGCTCGCTACCCTGCGGCAAGATTTTTGCTCAAAGAGGATGCTATGCGTCACCAGACCCTGATTATTTCATCACTTTCTGTATTGTCTCTGTTACTGCCGGCTGCGCACGCAAGCGCAGAAGAAGCAGCGGCCGATGCAGCCACTGCAGCGGAATTTCCGATCTGGGGTGGTTCCGCAGAGCTGGGTACCATCCGTACTTCAGGCAACACCGATACTTCCAGCATTAACGGTAAATTTGCGGTTAAGCGTGACGGTGAACTGTGGGACTCCGCTCTCAAGCTGGATGCCCTGACCAGTAAGGAAGATGGTGTAACCTCCAAGGAAAAATACGGCGGTACGATTCAGCTTGACCGTAATTTCAGTGAATATTCCTACCTTGCCATTGTCGGCGATCAGGAACGCGACCGTTTCAGCGGTTTTGAATATCAGTCAACGTTCGCTGCCGGTTATGGTTACCGTGCGATCCACCAGCAGAATATGGAACTCGATCTCGAAGCCGGCCCCGGTTACCGTCGCGACAAACTGAAAGAAAGCGGTGAAATCGACGAAGAGGCTATTGCCCGTCTGGCGGTCAAATATCACTGGACCATTCAGAAAGGCGTCGAGTTTATTGAAGAATTCAGTGCCGAGCTGGGTGAAAGCAACAGCATTTATAAATCGGAAACCGGCCTTAAAAGCCAGATCAACGGCAGCCTGGCGACCAAACTGACGTACAAAGTGAAGTACGTTGATAAGGTGCCGGCAGACAGCGAAAACACCGATACCGAGTTTGGTGTCACTCTGGTGTACAGCTTCTGATCGGATTGTTCTGCCACCGCAGATAACAAAAAGCCCGCGTTATTACGCGGGCTTTTTGTATCCGATAAACCGGATTATTAATCGCAGTCTTTTTCTTTATAACGGCCATGGTGAGCATCCAGACCTTCTTCGTCAGGATGATGCCACTTACGCACTTGTTTTTCTTTCATCGCCGCCCACTTTTCCTGCTGTTCGGCAGTCAGCACGCTCTGCACCAGTTGCTCAAACTGCTGACGCGCAGCCTCACGCTGAAGCTGATCCAGCGGCCACTGATAGTTGTCCCTGAGTTCTTTAACGCCTTTTAACAGCGCACTTCTCTGCTCGTCGCTCAGATCCAGTTTACGCGCCAGCTCTTTGGCGTGTTTTTTCTGCATTTTCGCGTGCTGCTCGCGCATCAGACTCTGCGCCTGCTGACGCTGCTCCTCTGTCAGCACCTGCTGAATTTCCGCCCGCATAGTCTGTACTAAACCGTGCACTTTGCCGCGGTTTTCACCTTTCCCGCCGGCCGCTTTGCGCAATTCGCAGATCTGCTTTTCGTACTTATGTTCAATTTCCTCGATGCGTTCTTCCTGAGCATCGGTTAATTCCAGTTCATCATCCCAGTCTATTTCGCGATGCTTGCCACCAAAGGCCAGACTCTGGCCGGCCAGTAACAGGATCAAGGCGGCGCCAGCGGCTTTGATTAGGGTCTGTCTCATTATTCGTTCCTCAGGCTTTGCCGGGCTATGTTTACGCTGATCAGTGTACGGATTACCACACAAAGTTGTGTCCGCCATTGCAAAGAATTGTCACAGGAAATCCATGGATATATTCCATTGTGTTCTGCGAGACGGACGCCGTAAATGTTCGTTATCATAGGGCATCTGTGCTGTACGACGAAGACCATGAGCGATACCAACAACGATCCCGAAGAGCAGCTGTTTCTGCAGGAAATGCAGGGCGTTAAACCACTGCAAACAAAAGAGCGGGTAGAGCTGCGTAAAGGTGATGTGTCACAGGCCAGCGCTGCGGCACGCCGTCTGGCCGCACAACAAAAGCCCGAAGAGCAGGATGGTAACCGCCTGCAGACCAGCGAAGTAAAACGCGTTGGCCCGCACGATGTGATTGGCTATAAACGTCCCGGTATTCAGGATGGGGTATTCCGCAAACTGCGGCTGGGTAAATACGAAACCGAAGCCCGCCTCGATCTGCACCGCCGCACCATCGACGAAGCACGGCGCGAACTTTACCGCTTTATTCAGGATTGTATGGCGCACGATATCCGCAGCGTGCTGATACTGCCCGGTAAAGGCGACCGCAATATCAATGACCCGGCGGTATTAAAAAGTTATCTGGTGCACTGGCTCGAAGAGCTGGACGACGTTCAGGCCTACCACACCGCCCAGCCCCATCATGGCGGCGCCGGAGCCTTTTACGTACTGCTGCGTAAAAGCGAGCGGAAAAAACAGGCCGCGCGCGAACAGTTCAGTAAAGGCCGCCTCTGATCACTCGCTTGCGGCTGTAGTAATCCGCTGTTACCAGTCACGCCTCACAATCCGCCAGACTCGCTGTTCCACAACAACAATACGGAGCAGCGCTCATGGCGAATATCCTCATTATTGCCGGCGATTACGTCGAAGATTACGAACTGATGGTGCCGTTTCAGGCATTGCAGATGGTCGGTCACAGCGTCAGCGTGGTCTGTCCGGATAAAGCGTCCGGCGACAGTGTCCGTACCGCGATCCACGACTTCGAAGGCGACCAGACCTACAGCGAAAAGCCCGGCCATAATTTTGTACTGAATGCAGATTTCGCCGGCATTAACGAACAGGAATTCGACGCCCTGCTGCTGCCCGGTGGCCGTGCACCGGAATACCTGCGCCTGAACAGCCGCGTGCTGGAACTGGTGAAACACTTCGCCAGTGCTGGCAAACCCATTGCTGCGGTTTGCCATGGCGCGCAGCTGCTGACCGCTGCTGATGTTATCCGCGAACGCAAAATTTCGGCCTACCCGGCCTGTGCACCGGAAGTCACCATGGCCGGCGGCATCTATGCCGACATCGCCGTCGATCAGGCCGTGACCGACGGCAATATCGTTACCGCTCCGGCCTGGCCTGCCCACCCACAGTGGCTGGCGCAGTTTAATGCCCTGTTGCAGTAATCAGTACCTGTCAGAATCGGCATGATGCTGAGTGCGCGTAAAGGAGGGTGCAATCCCTTTCCTTTGCGCGACATAATGGGCACCGGACTGATTGCCTCAGGAAGCTTTCCATGTGTGAAATTTATTCAGGTGCCGAACCGGAACTGTTTGAACTGAAGACCCGTTCCATCCGTATCGATGGCGTCGTCACCAGTATTCGTCTGGAGGCTGTTTTCTGGCAATTGCTGGAGCAGATTGCTGCCGATGCCGGGCTGACACTGGGTACTTTTATTACCCGTATTTATCGTGAAGTGCTGGAGCGCCGTGGCGAGACCGGTAACTTTACTTCTTTACTGCGTGTCGCCTGCACAACACATCTGAATCAGGGGCAGCGTCTGACACTCACCACCAGTGCCTATCAGGACACCATCAGCGACAACCAGGAACCGGTACGTAAAGTTTCCTGAGATGTTCAGTCATCCGCTGTTTGCAGGTGGTGCTCACTCCACAGGTATTGCGCCTGCTGCAGCAAGGGTTGCATCCAGTTTTCTTCACCTGCTTTTACCAGCACTCTCTCAATGCGCGCACGCAGCTCCGGCGTATTACAGGCCGACTTTTTCGACAGCGTGAGGTACAGCGGCTCGCTGCTGATATTCTGTTCAAGCGGATGAATATTACGGTAACGGTTACGGGCGGCGTAGGCGCGGGCCGGATTTTCTTCGTACAACATATAGTCGACGCGCTGACCGTTCAGCATTCTCAGCCCCTGTTCCAGACTGCCGACCTGATGCACCGTGAGATGTTTGCGCGAGAATTCATCAAATTCCTGACCGAAACTGTTATGAATAACGGTCACCCCCTGACGGCCGATCAGGTCTTCCCAGCGGTTAAATTCAAAAGGCCGTTCGTTATTCACCCAGACGACCGTGCGGGTCAGCTGAAAAGCAGGGCGCAGGTAATCCATACGTTCTGAGCGGGCAGCGGTATAAAAAGCACCGGCAATAAAATCAATCCGTCCGGCGGCGACTTCTTCCTGAGTTCTGCCCCACGGGCCGCTGTACTGCAGATCAATAACGAGATCGAGCTCCTTTGCAACTTTCTGTAAAAAAGCCGCAATTGCACCCGTTAACACTTCAGGCTTCTGTGGAGAACGCCAGAGGTAAGGCGGATACTCGGCATTACCACTGGCGCTGAAAATACGGCAGGCATCCTGTTCTGCACTGGCAGGTATGGCGGTAATCATTACCAGCCAGAACACGACTATCTGTTTCATGGCGAACAGACCCCAACACAATAATCCGGGACAGGCTTCAGTATAGGCTGACTATAAATAATTACCGGTTACTTTGCCGCCAGTTTTACATCCAGTTCATCAATGGCCTGCTGCATCCGTTCTCGGGTCATCTCAGCCAGACGCTTCACATCACCCTCACCCATACCTTCGGTGCTGATTGGTTCCAGATAACGGGACAAAACCTTACCACTACGGAAGCGATGCAGATTGATGTTTTTATGGGTGCTGCTGTAAACCACAGGTACGACGGGCAGTCCGGCCTCAATCGCCAGGGCAAAGGCACCGCTTTTAAACGGCAACAGTCCCTTACCGCGCGAACGGGTACCTTCCGGAAAAATATAAACCGCACACCCGCGTTTTTTGACCGTACGGGCTACTGCGGCCATGGTTTCCCAGGCTTTGGCTTTATTGGCGCGGTTAATAAAAATATTGCCGGCCAGCCAGAACAGCAAACCAAAAACAGGAATAAAACGCAGACTGCTCTTGCCTAAAATGGCGATGTTACCCGGCAACATGCCCGGGTAAATAAATACGTCCAGTGTGTCCTGATGATTTCCGACATAAATCGCCTGCCCATCTCCGACCGGTGATTGATTAAGCGCCGTCATTTTAATGTTCAGCAACCAGCGTCCGAGGGAAAATATTTTGGCACAGTCGCGGGTGTTATTACGGTGAAAAGGGCGCACGATGCACAGCATCAGACCCAGTATGCAGCCGAACAGAAAATAGCTGGTTAATACGACAGCACGGAAAGCAAACAGCATGATGAAGTCTCTTATTATTGTTTATATATGCCGCTGAACTCCATCTCCGGGCGGCGCATACATCAGAAGCGCTATTGTTATGACAGGGCAGACCGGCAGCAAGGTGCCGGCCTGCCATTATCCTGTGAACGTCTGGCATTAATACCTGTATTATTAACGCAGAAACAGCTGGTAAGCGGTGTTATCGGTTTCATCCCAATAACCGTAGCCCAGCTCTTCCAGAAAGCTGTGCAACTGTTGCTGACGGTCATCGGCAACCTGCAAACCAACCAGAACACGGCCGTAAGCTGCACCGTGGTTACGGTAATGGAACAGCGAAATATTAAAGTGCTTACCCAGCTTGCGCAGAAAATTCAGCAGCGCTCCCGGACGCTCCGGAAATTCAAAACGGTAAACCCGCTCGTCATTCACTGTTGCCGGAGCATGTCCGCCGACCATATGGCGGATATGGTATTTGGCCATTTCATCGTCGGTAATATCCAGCACCGGATAATTCTCACCGTGCAGCTCATCCAGCAACGCCTGACGTGAACCCGGCTCTGCAGCAACTTTAACGCCGACATAAATCTGCGCCTGATGATCATCGCTGTAGCGATAATTAAATTCAGTAATCGGACGTTTGCCGATTAAGCTGCAGAATTTCTGGAAGCTGCCCGGTTGTTCCGGAATGGTTACCGCCAGAATAATTTCCCGGCCTTCGCCGATTTCGGCAACTTCTGAGATATAACGCAGCCGATCGAAGTTAACGTTGGCGCCACTTAAAATGGCTACCAGATTCTGATTTTCGCAACCTTCGCGTTCAACGTACTTTTTCACCCCGGCAATACTTAAAGCACCGGCCGGCTCACACACCGCACGGGTATCGTCGAACACGTCTTTAATGGCCGCACAGATTTCATCCGGCGTACAGGTGATCACTTCGTCGATATGATCTTTGCAGATTTCCCAGGTATTTTTACCGATCTGGGCCACCGCCACGCCGTCAGCAAAAATGCCAACCTGCGGCAGGATAACGCGCTTTTTCACAGCCAGTGCCGCTGCCAGACACGCCGACTCGGTACTCTCTACACCAATCACTTTTATTTCCGGACGCAGCGCTTTGATATAAGCCGCCACCCCGGCCGCCAGACCGCCGCCACCGACCGGAATAAACACAGCATCGACCGGGCCACTGAGCTGACGCAGGATTTCCATGCCGATGGTGCCCTGTCCGGCAATCACTTCCGGGTCATCGTAGGGATGGATATAGGTCATGCCTTTTTCTTCAACCAGCTTCTGCGAATAGGCAAAGGCATCGTCAAAGGCATCGCCCTGCAGTACCACTTTGGCACCACGGGCTTTAACCGATTTCACTTTAATATCGGGCGTGGTGCGCGGCATAACGATGGTGGCTTTAATGCCCAGCTTCTGTGCCGCCAGCGCCAGCCCCTGCGCGTGGTTACCGGCGGAAGCCGCCACCACGCCCTTGGCTTTTTCTTCTTCGGTCAGCTGCACCACCTTGTTGTAAGCGCCGCGCAGCTTAAATGAGTACACCGCCTGCTGGTCTTCACGCTTTACCCAAATCCGGTTGCCCAGCCGTTCGCTCAGAAAGGGGGCAATATGCAGCGGCGATTCGATAGCAACATCGTAAACGCGGGCAGCGAGAATTTTCTTCAGGTAATCGTTAAGCATGCCGGGAATTCCAAACAGACTGAAAAAATCGGTGCGGGAAGCACTCAGGGGTGAGCATTGTAACGCATCAGCGCATATAATTCGCTGCATCTGACACACATAAGCCCGAGCTGCCATCATGACACAAGACGAACTGAAACGCGCCACAGGCATCGCCGCCGCCGACTATATCCGCCCTCACCTCGACGATAAAAGCATCATCGGTGTCGGCACAGGCTCTACCGCCAACTGCTTTATTGATGCTCTGGCCGAACACAAGAACCTGTTTGATGGCGCGGTGGCCAGTTCTGAAGCCTCAGCCCAGCGTCTGCGTGATCATGGAATTCCGGTATACGATCTGAATAACGTCAGCAACCTCGACTTCTATATCGACGGTGCCGACGAAATCAATAAACACCTGGAAATGATCAAAGGTGGTGGCGCCGCCTTAACCCGCGAAAAAATCGTCGCCGCGGTGGCCAGAGAATTTATCTGCATCGCCGATGAAACCAAGCTGGTTGGGCGTCTGGGCGCTTTCCCGCTGCCGGTAGAAGTGATTCCGATGGCGCGTTCTTATGTCGCCCGTGAACTGGTCAAACTGGGCGGTGACCCGGTTTACCGCGAAGGTGTGATTACCGACAACGGTAACTGCATTCTGGATGTGCACAACCTGTTTATCGCTTCCGCCATCGAACTGGAAAGCAAAATCAACCAGATTACCGGTGTAGTCACCAACGGTCTGTTTGCCCTGCGTCCGGCCGACGTACTGCTGCTCGGCACCCAGAATGGCGTTCAGACCATCAAGGCTGAATAAAACCCGTGCCTGAGTCCGGCAAAGGATTGCTGCACGCCGTTCAGGCACGGCTGACGTCTGTCCGCCTGCCGAAGCTGCTGTTGCGCCTGCTGCTTATTCTGCTGGCTGCCGTTGTGCTTATTATTGCGCTGCTGGCAGCCTTGCCGTCCCTGCTCAAACCCGCCCTCAACCGCTGGCTGCCGGACCTGCTGGCCGATGCCGCCGCCCCCGGCAGCAGCGTGGTGGTGCAGATCGACACCTTCAGCTGGCAGCGTTTTCAGCTGAGTAAACTGCAGTTGCCATTAGCCGATGGCAGTCTGATTCAGCTTACCGATCTGGATCTGCGCTACCGTCCGTCGCAATTACTGCGGGGGCAGCTGCAAACCCTCAATATCGCCGAACTGCAACTCAGCCTGCCGGACGAAAGTGCGCGCAAAGTTGCAGCCGTGGCCGCTCAGAATGCCGGCAATGCCGCCCGTGAGCAGTTGCACCAGTTGCTGGAAATCCCGCAACTCAGCCAGTGGCTGCAACTGCCGCTGGAACAGGTCAGCATTGACCATATTGTGTTGCAACACCCCGCCGCAGTGGCCGAACTCAGCGCCAGCCTGACGCAGGAACAGTGGCGCATTCATGGCAGCACCCAGCTTGATAACCTGCCACTGCCGTGGCAGATCGAACTGCAGTTACAACACAGCGGCGACTGGCTGCTGCTGGTTGCCGAGCAGAGCCAATTACTGTTGCAGCAGTATGGCCATATTGAACAGGACGCCGACAATACCCGCCTGACCCTCGATCAGCGCCTCGACTTTGCCGCCCTGAGTGAACGCTTACCTCAGCTCAGCGGGTTGCCTCTCCCCCTGCGCCAGCTGCAACTGAATGCTCAGCTGCAATTACCGAACCGCGCCTATCTGCCACAGGATCTGAGCCTCAGCCTCAGCGCCGAACTCGACACCCGCCAGCAACAACTGGCTGACACTATGCGCTGGCACAGCGGCCGCTGGCATTTTGCCCTGAATAAAGAAGACGCAGCTGCCGACTGGCAGTGGCAGCTGCGCAGCGAACAACAACAGCTGCAGCTGAGTGATGTTCTGCCCAACAGCAAACAGCCGCTCACGCTCAGCAGCGGGCAGCAACTCAGTGGCCACTGCAACGCAGCACTCACCACCTGCGAAGCCGAAGGCCAGCTGCAGAACCGCCTGCAAAGCGCAGACGGCAAACAACTGCTGGCACAGTTTAATCTGACCCCGGCGCTGAACTGGCAACAGGGCAACGCCCTCAGTCTGGTACTGCCGCTGGATATGAATATCAGTGCGCAGACCCCGGATCTGCCACTGCAAAGCCTGCACAGCCAGGGCGAGCTGATCGCCCTGCTCGACGCCAGCGGCGACTGGCAACTGAGCAGCATTCCCGGCATCAGCAACAGCCTGCAATTAACCTCGCCTGAGGGCTGGCAGCTACCGCCACTGGAATTTCAGCTGCTGCCCACGCTGTATATCAACGGCAACCTGCACAGCAACGAAAACGGCAATAACAGCAACCGCCTGCACAGCGACCCGCTGCGGCTGACCATTAAGCCCTGGCATATACAACACGGGGCAGACAGCTTCCTGCAATTACAGACCAGCGAGTTCAGCTGCCAGCCAGCTCCGGGCAGCTCGTTGCTGGTTGCATTGCAAACGGTGTTCAGCGGCCAGTGTGATATCAGCCTGCAACTGGCCAAGTCGCGCTGGCAGGGCTGGCCGGTTCCTGAACTCAGCGCCAGCGGCCCGCTGAAACTGCTGTATTCATTGCAGGATGATCAGCAAAACAGCCAACAACAACTCAACGGCGAACTGCAGCTCAGTGGCGCCGGCAACCAACTGCATTTACGCCTGCAACTGCAGCACGACCTGCGGCAACAGCGTGGCAGTATGCAGTGGCACCTCGATGATCTGGCGCTTCACTGGGACAAACTCAACCTGCCGGAAATGACAGCCTTAACCAAACTCGAATTTTTAAACGGCGCATTGGCCGGACAAGGCTGGGTCGACTGGCAACAGGTTAATAATGTCTGGCAAATAAAACCCGACCTGATGCTGCGCAGCGACAATATCAGCGCGATCTACGATAACAGCATCGGCTTTGAACAATGGAATGCGTTAATTGCCCTGCGCCGGCCATTCAGCGGCGATTATTTACTCGACGCACAAATCAGCGGCAAAAGCCTGAACCCGGGTATCGAATTAAAAGACATACTGGCACGCAGCCAGACGCGCATACCGGCCGACTTTTCTTATGCACTGGCTGAGATTTATGAAATGCACACCGACGTACTCGGTGGACGCATCCATACGCCATTAATCCGCTTTGATACACGTAAAGACATAAACGCCTTTGGTATCGAGCTGGAGCATATTCAGCTGGCACAGATCGCCGCGCTGGAAGCCAAGGCCGAGGTTCAGGCAAGCGGTACTCTCGATGGCGTCTTACCTATTGTGTTAACCAAAGAAGGTCCACAGATTCCCGGTGGCAGTTTATTTGCCCGTGACCCGGGTGGCGTTATCCGCTACCAGAACGCCACCTCAGAAGCGCTGCAACAATCCGATCAGACCGTGGGGCTGGCCATGCAACTACTGCAGAATTTTAACTACGACAAACTGCAATCCAATATTCAGTACCAACCCGACGGTGCGCTCAATTTAGGCCTGCAGTTTCAGGGAAAAAATCCGGATTTCTTTGGTGGTCAGGCAACACACCTGAATGTGAATCTTGATTATAACCTGCTCGATTTTCTCGAAAGCCTGCGCGTAACACAGGACGTAATCAGTCGGCTGGAAAACAAATACCAGTAAAAAATCCGTTATTTATTCAGAGGGATTTTTTCAGATAAATTCAGCGGGATTTTTAAGGCAGGATGCAACGCACAGAAACAGTCATCTGTGCATTGCCTTGGGCGAAATCTTTACTTATAAAAAGCTTCTACTTCGCCTTTCAGTTTAATCAGAATAGGACGGCCAAAACGGTCTTTCGCTTTAGGCGAAGGGATTTTTACCCAACCTTCACTGATGCAATACTCTTCAACATCGTTGCGTTCCTTACCATTCAGGCGGATACCGATATCGTGTTCAAAGCACTCAGCGACATGATGTGGGCTGCGTGGATTACCGGAGAGATGATCCGGCAAAGCCGGCTTGGCGTTAGTGTCGCTCATGTTTATAACCTGATATCAGAAAAAGTGCCCCATTGTAGACAAGGCGGGTTGGCGACTCAATCGGCCTGCGCGCTATTTTCATCAGCACACAGACCTGCCAGCCAGCACCTCTTCCAACACCCCTCCCAGACCCTGACAGAGTCTTGCTATCGGCGGACACAGCCCCGGAAAGACTATCAGGAGCCCTGCGCCAGATTGGTAGCGGCAGCCTGCTCATTCTTTAACAGCTCTTTGCGCACAAACAGCTCAACCGGAATAAAGGCGAAAGGAACCAGCGACGCCAGCAACACCAGCAGCCAGGTCATTACCGACCAACCCTGCTTATGCGACGCCGCCAGCGAAAGAACAAAATACAGCATAAACAGCACACCGTGCGTCATCCCAAGCACATAAACGAAATCCCGGCTGATAACGCCCAGCGTGACACACAGAATAACCAGATACGAAATGCCTTCCAGCAGGCTTGAGATCCTGAACAGCTTTAACATGAAATATTCACTCAGATATGGACAGTAAGGCGGTATAGCACCACATTGGCCGGCGAAGGTAGCAAGGCGCGGAATCGGAGGCAATAAACAATAGGGCTAAAGGTGTAATGTTTGGTAAATCCGGGCAGGGCTGATAATCAGGCCTGTGCTTGCAAACACAGGCCGGAGGTCTGTCCGAAGGGGTGATTGTGTCTGACTTTGCCAACCATTTATTGATTCAGGAAAAAGATCCCTGCAGCGATGAATAAACACCCTGTGATCATCGGAGTGAAATTCCATATTCTGGCTCCGGGCAATAATACGCTATCACTATGATTCTTGGGGTTGTAGTAAACCTCAATACTCTCCGTTGAAAGGTACTCTTTTAAGATTTTATTCAGGGAAGACATAGGTTTGTTAACCATGTCAGAGAAAGTAGCTCTTTTCGATACATACTTTACTCCATCGACTTCATATTCATACTCAACATCAATATGCACGCTCTTCCAGTCGACTACATTTGTCTGAATATCCTTTGAGATATTCAAACGAGTCCCTTTCTTTAACAGAAATCCGGACGTTTTCTTCCAGCTCCTGCTTTTTACGGCCCTTACAGCAATGTAAGAAAGAGAAGCAATGATTGCTGTTCCAATAGCAATTAAAATATGTGGCAGATAGTCTTCCATAGATAGTTCCTTAATAGCTAACAGTGTATTAGTGTGCGTGCACATTTATTCCGGGCGACTCTTTCGGGAAGCCCCGTGTAATCTATTGACCACGCTGAGAAATCATCCATAACTCAAAAATCTCTTCCGGAAACGCGCACACCTGTTAACCCAGTTTCCTTCGAGCTGTAAGCTTTTAAACCATATCTTCAGGTTGTTGATGCATTTAACCTTTAACTTACTACCCTCCGGCAAAGCGGGCAAGCACGAACACATAGCGGCCACCTGAAGACAGTTGCTATTCGTATCTGTTGGTGGGCAGTGCCCACCCTACAACATTTCAATGCGAATAAAGTGCTCTGGTCTGTCGTGGATAAAATCCACTCCTACAATACAGCGTCTGATTTACCACGCGTCGTTGCGCCTGAATTATGCGCTTACAGGCCGCCGCAGCGAGCGATGATTTTTCTGATCTGACCCGTCCAACGGCTACTCTCTGCCTTTACCCGGCGCATCCATAAACTTAAAACTCACCCACAATAAGCACAAAAAAATCACCGGGAAAATCTCCGGGAAAACGTCCACCAGCAGCGAATATTCACCGCTGATTACAGCATCCGCTTTACTCAATTTATAACAGCCAAAAAACACCAGCGGATACAGCAGCGTTCCCCATAAGAAGAATTTGTTCATCAGGCGGTTAAACAGGGGAATTTTTATGCCGGGCTTACTGGCCAGGCCCATCAGGCTGGCTACTGCCACAAAAGGATACGCCAGCAAGGGTAAGGCACCGGCGGTGAGGAAAATAATTCTGAGCAGTTCATCCATGAGTTATATCCTGTGGGTTGAATACTGCCTGATGTTAATCAGGCAGTAAGACCGGAATCAGCACGCTGTCAGCCGAATATCAACGATATCAGCCGCACAGATAGGTGCCGGTACCCACCGCAATTAACAGCCCGTCTTCATTATGAAATTCCATGCGCGTTACGGCCACTTTATTGCCGATACGCAACAGGGTTGCACTGGCAATAAATTCTTTGCCTTTACCGGGATGGAGAAAATCCACACGCATATCAATGGTGCCGAGTTTAGCCAGTTGTTTGGGCCGGTCTTCTTTCGGGATTTCATTTTTGTGCATGCGCTGCCAGGTGGCGATTAACGCCATCGCCCCGCCGGTTACATCAAGCGCGGTAGAAATCGCGCCGCCATGCAGAATGCCCTGCAGCCAGTTACCAACCAGATCGTCGCGCATATTCATGCTGAATTCACAGCGGGTATCGCTGAGCAGTTTGGGTTTAAGGCCGAGCAGTTTGTTAAACGGAATCTGGTCGAGAAAGTTCATCGCCAGTGTCAGCTCGGTTTTGCTGAAGCCTTCAGCTTGTGTGGTCATGCCCTCTGCGGTCATGAAATGCCCCTTTGTCTTTATTGTTATGACTCTGGCCCGCTCTGGTAAAACGGCGGGCAGGGCATTGTTCACAGGGGACAGGGTGGAGTCAAAGAAAACGCTGGCAAAATCTGCTGCCGGCAGCGGGATTCAGGGGTTCCGCTTTTTTGCCATGGCCCATTGACTCATTAGGTCGGCCGTCCTAAATTTAACATTAGGACGTATGACCTAGATCATAAATACCCAGTGGAGCACAAACCTGTGGCCAATCAACCAACCAGAGAACGCATCGTTGCCGAGGCCGATCAGCTGTTTTACCAGCAGGGTTTTGAGCACACCTCGTTTGCGCAAATCGCAGAAGTGCTGGGGATTTCGCGGGGGAATTTCTATTACCACTTCAAAACCAAAGACGACATTCTGCACGCGGTCATCAGCCATCGCCTTGCCCGCACAGATTCGATGCTCAGTCACTGGGAGCTGGAAGGGGAAACCCCCACCGACAGAATCCGCAGCTTTATCCATATCCTGCTGACCAATCAGGCCAAAATTACACGTTACGGCTGCCCGGTCGGCACGCTCTGCACAGAGCTGGGCAAGCTTGATCATCCGGCCAGAGATAACGCCAATGAGCTGTTCACCTTATTCCGCAGCTGGCTGCGGCGACAATTTGAGCAGCTTGGCCGCCATGCCGATGCCGATGAACTGGCAATGCATTTGCTGGCCTGCAGTCAGGGCGTAGCAACACTGGCCAGCGCATTTCAGGATGAACAATTTCTTCACAACGAGGTTAACCGTCTTGAACACTGGTTAACGTCCATCACAACAACAGAGCAACAGGAGTCGCTTTAATGTTTATCGTGCTGTTACGTTTTTCACAGAATAAGGCACAGGCCGCTGCCTTTATGGATGCTCACAATGAGTGGCTCAGACAAGGCTTTGCTGATGGAGCTTTTCTGCTGGCAGGCAGCCTGCAACCGGGCCTTGGCGGCGCGCTTATCGCTCACGGTATTACACGTGATGCTCTTGAGGCCCGGGTAAATCAGGACCCCTTTGTAGCGGAAAATATCGTCAGTGCAGAAATACTGGAAATTGATCCGAAAAAGGCCGATGAGCGCCTGAGTTTTCTGCTGAGTTAAACCCTGAATACCGGAGCACATTATGAATACGGAAATTAAAGGCCCGGATGGTAAACCGCGCTGTCGCTGGTGTGCTGCCGCCCCGGAGTTTTTTGCCTACCACGACGAAGAATGGGGTTTCCCGGTCGACAACGATATCCGCCTGTTTGAAAAACTTTGCCTGGAAAGTTTTCAGTCCGGACTGAGCTGGCGCACTATTCTGGCCAAGCGGGATAACTTTCGCGCAGCCTTTGCCGGTTTCGATTTCAACAAAGTCGCGCTGTTTGATGAGTCTGACGTTAAGCGCTTATTAGCGGATGAAGGTATTGTCCGTCATCGCGGAAAAATCGAAGCTGTTATTAATAATGCTGCCAAAGCCCGCGACATCGTTGCGGAATACGGTTCGCTTGCTGCGTATTTCTGGCATTTCGAATCCGATAAAAACAGCCTGCCAAAGCCTCAGACGGTCTCGGCCTCTGAGGCTTCTGCTGCGCTTTCCAAAGCACTGAAAAAACAGGGTTGGAAGTTTGTAGGCCCGACAACGGTGTATGCATTTATGCAGGCCATGGGACTTGTTAATGACCATTCCGGCGGCTGCATAATCCGGAAGAAAGTGGAGCAGGCACGCAAGGACTTTAAACGTCCCTGATCTGCAGATATCAGACGGTGAGTCTGCCCCATCCGCTCAGCAGACTCAGCCGGTTATTCAGACGCCGGCTTCTGCTTCGGCACGCTGTGCCGCCGGAGAGCGGGCGATATAAGCCAGAGCCTGAGCGGTATCACCTTCGGTGATCGGGTGGAAGCGTGGTGATAACCAGCGCAGCGTGGCCTTTACCAGAAAGCTGAAGCTCGGTACGTGGTCGGTGTTGCGGCCACAGCGCTCCATTTTCCGGGTCATTTTCAGCCAGCCCCAGCGGCCGATTTTCCGCACTTCTGCATCTTTATCCTGTGCGGCGAGAAAGCGCGTACCGGTAAAGACAAAATACACGAACAGCGGAAATACAAAGGCCATCAGCAACTGGCGGCTGAGGTAAAAACCGATACGGGTTTTGCACAGATGGCGGTGCAGGTCGTAGGCCACCGTGCGGTGTTCAACCTCTTCGGCCAGATGCCATTTAAACAGGTCGGCCATCACCGGGTCGGCTTTATTCCAGCTGGTGTTATCCATCGCCCACTGGCCAAGAATTCCGGTGAAGTGTTCTACCGCACCGATAATGCCCACGCGGGTTATCAGCCAGGAGCGCTCGAACATCTTCAGCTGCAGAAATTTCTGTCCCAGCGGCTCATCACCCAGCAGGGTTTTAAACAGAAAGCGCACCCGCTCAAGAAAAGGTTCGCAGTCTATCTCGTGCCGGTTCAGATACTTTTGTGCGGCGCTGTGGACGCGCGAATGCACCGCTTCCTGACGAATAAAACCTTCAACATCGGCACGCAGTTCGGCGTCATTTACCAGTGGCAGCGCCTTGTTATAAACGCGGCAGAACCACAGCTCACCTTCCGGCAGCAGCAGGTGGATGGCGTTGGTCATATACGAGGCCAGCGCGTCACCGGGAATCCAGTGCAGCGGCGTCTGTTCCAGATCAAAGCGCACTTTGCGCGCTTTCAGTTCGTGGCGCCCGGTTTGTTGTGTGGTTGCGGTGTTCATTGCCGGCTCCTTAAGTGTCACGCCTGACCTTCAGGCAGGCTCTGCTGAGCAGTCGCAGCCAGCGGTGTTGCTGAAGGCGGAGATACACGCACGGCGCGCAATGCGCTGTCTTCCTGATTGCTGTCGATGGTGTGGGCAAAATCAGCGATCCATTGCGCCACCTGTGGCGCATGGGTAAGCAGCACCCAGTGTGTGGCGTCGATATCGCGGCGGTACAAATGCTCAACCCAGTCGGTTAATTCGCTGAACAACTGCGTGCCAACATAGTTGTCACCGGTCGGTACAATCAGCTGCACCGGGCAATGTGCCACACGCTGTTCGGGGCGGAACATTTTGTTCATAAAATTCGCGCGGTACAGGCGCACACCAATGGCACCGTCATCACGCTGGGTTGGGTTGGCTTCCGGCTCTTTAACCCCTTCACGCAGGCGCAGGTAAGTCGGCCATGCTTTGGCGAGACCGGCGCGCCACATCAATGGCGCCAGCAGCGGTAACTGGAAAAACACGATGTACCAGCTGCTGAACAACTGACGCACGGCTTTGCTGAGGTTGCTGAATGACGTGGAGAACAGGTGCTTACGCATCCAGAAACCCATATGGTCAAGACAAGGCCCCGACACACTGGAAAATGAAGCAATCCGCCCTTTTAAAGCGTCGGTGGTTACCGATTCCCAGCTCTGAATGGAACCCCAGTCGTGCGCCGCCAGATGAAACCTGCGGCCGGGAATCAGCGTATCCACCACCGCCTGAAGATCCTGTGCCAGCAATGGCATACGGTAATCGGCGGTTGTTGCCGGTTTATCTGACTGACCGGCGCCGCGCACATCGTAGGCAATCACATAAAACTGCTGCGCCAGACGCTCGGCCACGCCATCCCAGACGCTGTGGTTATCGGGGTAACCATGCACCAGCACCAGCGCCGGATTGGCGGAGTCGCCACGGGTCAGGGCGTGCAGGCGCACAGGGCCCGACTGAATAATGTGAGTGCTGGCTGTCATGGCAACTCCTGCAATTGTTATTTTATCGGGCGGGCCCGCTCAGAAGGTCGGCGCAAAGTAACAAATAACCCGCTGCAGGATGCAGGTTCGGCCGCGCCAACTTTGTGCATAAAAGTTTCATAATCATCCGGCATACTGCGCTCCTGATTAACGGACGGCAGCTAAGGGCGGCAAGACAAACAAATCAGGCTGACAAACCCCGTGGCAACTCAGTGTTTATGAGCCGCAGCTCAATAAAGTTGCGCTATATCAGCGCCGATTCAGCTACAATCGTCATACTTTTCACTTCCCTTCCCGATCAGGAGATTCCCCATGGCTTTCAGCGATGCTCAACGCTTTTTTCCGGAAACCCGTCTGCGCCGTAACCGTCGTGACAACTTTTCCCGCCGCCTGATGCGTGAAACTCAGCTGACTGTCGACAGCCTGATCTACCCGATGTTTGTGCTGGAAGGTCATCAGGAGCGCGAAGCGATTAGCTCCATGCCAGGCATCAGCCGCCTGTCCATCGACCTGATGGTGGCCGAAGTTAAGCACCTGTATAAGCTGGGTATTCCGGCGGTTGCCCTGTTTCCGGTGACGCCGGCCAGTGCCAAATCCGAATTTGCTGAAGAAGCCTTTAACCCTAACGGTCTGGCTCAGCGTGCGGTGCGCGCGATTAAAGATGCGGTACCGGAAATGGGTGTGATTACCGACGTTGCTCTCGACCCGTTCACCACCCATGGCCAGGACGGCATCATTGATCACGACGGTTATGTGCTGAATGACCGTACGGTTGAAACCCTGGTACAGCAGGCACTGTCTCACGCCGAAGCTGGTGCCGATATCGTTGCCCCGTCCGACATGATGGACGGCCGCATCGGTGATATCCGTCAGGCGCTGGAAGAAGAAAGCTTTGTAAATACCCGCATCATGGCGTACTCAGCCAAATACGCCTCAGCCTATTACGGTCCGTTCCGTGATGCCGTCGGTTCAGCCGCTAACCTTGGCAAAGCCGATAAAAAAACCTACCAGATGGACCCGGCCAACAGCAACGAAGCCCTGCACGAAGTGGCGATGGATCTGGCCGAAGGCGCCGACATGGTGATGATTAAACCGGGTATGCCGTATCTGGATATTGTGCGCCGGGTAAAAGATGAATTTCAGGCACCTACCTTTGTGTATCAGGTGAGTGGTGAATACGCCATGCACAAAGCTGCCGTACAGAATGGCTGGCTGGATGATAACGCCGTTATGGCCGAGTCACTGCTGTGTATCAAGCGTGCCGGTGCCGATGGCATCCTCACCTATTTTGCCAAGCAATATGCAGAGTGGATTAATAAATAAGGACTGAACATGAGTGACGCAGCAGGAAAAGCCATCGATTTAAGCAGCAGCGAATATTACATAAACCGCGAATTAAGCCATTTGCAGTTTAATATCCGTGTACTCGAACAGGCGCTGGATGAAAACCATCCACTGCTCGACCGGCTGTTTTTTCTGTGTATTTTCAGCAAAAACCTCGATGAATTTTACGAGGTCCGCGTCGCCAACCTGACCCAGCAGTTGACCTTCGCGCGCGAGCAGACCGGTGCTGATGGTATGCATCCGCAGCAGGTATTAAGCAGCATTCATGCACTGTGCAGCGCTACCGTTGAACGCCAGTACGCGATTCTGAACGATACGCTGCTGCCGGCACTGGAACAGGAAAATATTCATTTCCTGCGCCGTGCTGACTGGAGCGAAGATCAGCGCAGCTGGGTGCGGGCTTATTTTGAAGAAAGTATTCAGCCATTAATCAGTCCGATTGGTCTCGATCCGTCACACCCTTTCCCGCGACTGGTTAATAAAAGCCTGAACTTTATTGTTGCCCTCGAAGGTAAGGACGCTTTTGGCCGTGAAACCGGTCTGGCCATTATTCCTGCGCCGCGTTCTTTGCCACGAATTATCCGCGTGCCGGATAATCTGACCAAAGGCGGTGATAATTTTATTTTCCTGTCGTCGATGATTCACGAATACGCCGACGAATTATTCCCCGGCATGACGGTAAAAGGTTGCTATCAGTTCCGCGTAACCCGTAACGCTGACCTTGAGATCGACCATGACGATACCGCCGACCTGGCAACGGCTCTGGAAGATGAACTGCACTCGCGTAATTTTGGCGAAGAAATGCGTCTGGAAGTAGCAGATAACTGCCCGGAAGAGCTGGCGCATTTCCTGCTCAAGCAATTTAATCTCGATAACACCGACCTGTACCGTGTTAACGGCCCGGTAAACCTTGGTCGCCTGATTGAGGTCATCGGCCAGATTTCACGCCCCGATCTGCAATACACAACCTTTACTCCGGGCCTGCCGAAAAATATTAATTTCAAGAAAAGTATTTTCGAAAGCATCCGCGATAAAGACACGCTGTTGCTGCACCCGTTTGAATCCTTCACGCCGGTGGTCGATATGCTGCGTGAAGCGGCCAAAGATCCGAACGTGCGCGCAATTAAGCAGACGCTGTACCGGACCGGCGCCAAATCTGAAATCGTCAACGCACTGGTCGATGCCGCACGCAGTGGTAAAGAAGTGACCGTGGTCATTGAGCTGCGTGCGCGCTTCGACGAAGAAGAAAATCTCTACCTTGCCAACCGCTTACAGGAAGCCGGCGCGGTCGTGGTGTACGGTGTAGTGGGATATAAAACCCACGCCAAGATGATGCTGATTGTGCGTAAAGAAGGCGATAAGTTTAAACGCTATGTGCATTTGGGTACCGGTAACTATCACGCCGGTAATGCCCGTGCTTATACCGACTACAGCTTTCTTACCGGCGATGATTCCATCGGCGAAGATGTGCATAAAGTTTTCCAGCAACTGACTGGTATGGGCGAAGCACTGCGTATTAAAAAATTATTCCATGCGCCTTTTACCCTGCACAAAAAACTGATTGAACTGATCGACCGCGAACGCTCTCATGCTGAAGCCGGAAAGCCAGCGTTAATCCGCATGAAGGCCAACGGCCTGACCGAACCGAAATTAATCCGCGCACTGTATAAAGCCTCGCAGGCCGGTGTGAAAGTAGAGCTGATTATCCGTGGTATGTGCTGTTTGCGTCCGGGCGTGGAAGGGGTATCGGAAAATATCCGTGTGCGTTCCATTATCGGCCGCTTTCTTGAACATTCGCGCGTGTATTATTTTCTGAATAATGGCAAAGATGAAATCTACGCCGCCAGCGCCGACCTGATGGAGCGTAATTTATTACGCCGGGTCGAAACCGCTTTCCCGGTTGAAACCAGCAAACTGAAAGAACGGATGAAAAGCGAGCTGGAAGTGTACATGCTCGATAACTGTCAGGCCTGGGATTTACAGCCCGACGGCAGCTATATCAGAGCACAACCGGCAAAAGGCGAAGAGATGGTTAAAGCGCAGGGCATTCTGCTGGAGACACTGGCAGCGAGTTCATCCTGAATCCCGCTACCTGCGCCCTGCTCTGCCCCCTCAGATTCAGCCTCAGAGAATTTCGAGGCTGAAGCCCGCACTCTTCTGCTGACTGACTTCCGCCGCCAGATCGCGGGCGGTCAGCGGATGCTCTGCCAGCCAGCCTTCCGGCAGTATTAACTGCAGACGCTCGCCATCACTGCGCAACAGCGGACAGGGAACCGGATGCGCGCCACGGCTGTGATTGAGCACCACCGCCAGACGCAATAAGCGCGTAATCTGAATCATCGCCGTGCGGCTGGCCGGAGCAATTTCGGAGAAACACTCAGGCAGGAATTTACGCCGGTGGCTGCGCACCATGGCCGCCAGTTTAGCCTGCCCCTGACGGGTGAATCCTAATAAATCCGCATGCTGCACTAAGTAAGCACCGTGTTTATGGAAGCCGCTGTGGGCAATGCTCAGACCGATTTCATGTAACTGTGACGCCCAGTCGAGCCAGTAGCCCCAGCCGTTATCCAGCTGCCACTCTTTATGCACCTGAGCAAACAGCGCACGCGCCATTTCTTTCACCCGCTGCGCCTGCGCGGTATCGACATAAAAGCGCTCGGCCATGGCCTGCACCGTACGTTCGCGGACATTCTCATGGGCAGAACGGCCGACCAGATCCCACAATGCACCTTCGCGCAGCGCACCATCGGAATAAATCATGCGTTCCAGGCCGAAGGTATCGAACACCGCCTGCAGAATCGCCAGTCCGCCGATAAATACCTGACGCCGCTCCGGCTTCACCCCCGGCAGACTGACATCATCGGTAGTGGCGTATTGCAGCATCTGTTTGCGCAGTTTTTTCAGCCCGGCAGGGGTGATGCCTTCCGCTTCCCAGCCGTTTTCCACCAGTGCCTGTTCCGCCGCACGAATCGTACCGGAGGAACCCACCGCGCTGTGCCAGCCCAGCTGTTTGTAATGGGTTTCGATATTCAGCAGTTCCTGACGCGCCGCATCAACGGCGTCATCAAAACGCGCTTCGGTTATCACGCCATCCGGGAAAAACTGTTTCGTATAGGAAACGCAGCCCATGTGCAGGCTTTCCAGCGCCCTGGGTTCAAAGCGTTCGCCGATAATAAATTCGGTGCTGCCGCCGCCGATATCCACCACCAGACGGCGACCGGCATCGTCAGCCAGCGTGTGCGCCACACCGAGATAAATAAGACGCGCTTCTTCCCGCCCGGCAATGACTTCAATCGGGTAACCCAGAATCTCTTCCGCGCGCTCAATAAACTGCTGGCGGTTACGTGCAGCACGCAAAGCATTGGTGGCCAGCACACTGACACGCTTAGGTTCCATACCCTGCATAAACTGCGCAAACTCGCGCAGGCACTCAAGTCCGCGCTGTTGCGCTTCTTCCGACAGAATGCTGCGCTCGTCCAGACCGGCAGCCAGCTGAACCTTCTGACCACGACGTTCAAGGGTACGTATTTCGCCCTGAAACTCCTGCGCAATCACCATATGAAAACTGTTGGAACCCAGGTCCACCGCTGCGATCAGATCGTTTATCGCGCCAGTGCTATCTGTCATAACTACTTTCCTGAATACTGGAAACCCTGCACCACGGAGATAGCGGATACGGGTTTCTGCCCGGCCGCAAGCGGGCTTTAAAAGCGTGCCTGCCGACCCCATTTAGAGAATAAGACTGAATATGCAGCCAGCAACATCCTACGTCCAGCAGAGAATCGGTAATTGATTCCAGACAAAGCCGGCGTACAATGCGGGACTGCGAAACTTAAATTCCACAGGGGAAACACATGAGCGACAACATCCTGACCGTAACCGACGACTCCTTCGATGCCGATGTACTGGGCTCTGACGTACCTGTACTGGTTGATTTCTGGGCTGAATGGTGTGGTCCGTGCAAGATGATTGCACCGGTGCTGGAAGAGATTGCCGAAGAATATGCAGGCAAACTGAAAATCGCCAAACTGAACATCGACCAGAACGAAGCCACTGCGCCTAAGTTCGGTATCCGCTCTATCCCTACCCTGATCCTGTTCAAAAATGGTCAGGCTGAAGCCACCAAAATCGGTGCGATGAGCAAATCTGAACTGGCTGCTTTCATCGAGCAGGCTCTCTGATAAGCCATTGCCTACCTTGGTAGCAGCTTGTTTATAAAAAGGCGCCACAGGCGCCTTTTTCTGTAGACACCCAAAAACAATGTGTCTATAGTCTGTTGATGTTCGGGGTTCCCCCACGCATTCCTCTCTTGATGAATCATCAAAAATCCTTCAATAACTGCAATAAACACCAGCCCTTTATGAATCTTTCTGATCTGAAACTGAAGTCCGTTCCTCAGCTCCTGGAAATAGCCAAGGAGATGAATCTTGAGAACGTCAGCCGCACCCGCAAACAGGACATTATCTTTGCCATCCTGAAACACCACGCGAAAAGCGGTGAAGACATCTACGGTGATGGCGTACTGGAAATTCTTCAGGATGGTTTTGGCTTCCTGCGCAGTGCCAACAGCTCCTACCTTGCAGGCCCCGACGATATCTATGTGTCACCGAGTCAGATCCGTCGTTTTAACCTGCGTAAAGGTGATGAGGTTGCCGGTAAAATCCGCCCACCTAAAGAAGGCGAACGCTACTTCGCGTTACTGAAGGTTAACCAGATTAACGGCGATAAGCCGGAAAACACCAAATCCAAAGTCCTGTTCGAAAACCTTACCCCACTGTTCCCACAAGAGCGTTTTGTCCTCGAACAGGGTAACGGCTCTACCGAAGATTTATCCTCCCGTGTACTCGACCTGGTGGCGCCAATCGGTAAAGGCCAGCGTGGTCTGATCGTGGCACCGCCAAAAGCCGGTAAAACCATGCTGCTGCAGACCATTGCACAGTCAATTACCCGCAATAATCCTGAGTGCGACCTGATCGTTCTGCTGATCGACGAACGTCCGGAAGAAGTAACCGAGATGAAACGTTCGGTACGCGGTGAAGTGGTTGCCTCGACGTTCGATGAGCCACCGGCACGTCACGTTCAGGTTGCCGAAATGGTAATCGAAAAAGCCAAGCGTCTGGTTGAACACAAACGCGACGTGGTGATTCTGCTCGACTCCATTACCCGTCTGGCCCGTGCTTACAACACCGTTGTGCCAAGCTCAGGCAAGGTACTGACCGGTGGTGTGGATGCCAACGCGCTGGAAAAACCAAAGCGCTTCTTTGGTGCTGCCCGTAATGTTGAAGAAGGCGGCTCGCTGACCATTATCGCCACCACGCTGGTTGATACCGGTTCGAAGATGGACGAAGTGATCTACGAAGAATTTAAAGGTACCGGTAACCAGGAACTGCACCTCGACCGTAAAGTGGCCGAGAAGCGTATCTACCCGGCCATCAACATCCGTCGTTCCGGCACCCGCCGTGAAGATATGATGTTTGATGAAATGTCGCTGCAGCGTCTGTGGATTCTGCGTCGCCTGCTGACCGAGATGGAAGATGTTCAGGCCATCGAGTTCCTGCTCGATAAGCTGCGCCAGACCAAAACCAATGACGACTTCTTCGACTCCATGCGCGGTGGCTCAGGCAAATAAGCCTGACCACGTTAGCAGAAAGCCTCCCTTGCGGAGGCTTTTTTGTGTCTGCAGGAAACGCAAACATACAAACAGCACGCATAAAAAAACCGCCCGCAGGCGGTTTTATAAGAGAGGCGGTTTAAGCAGAAAACCGCATCGGCATCAGGCTGGCAGTAATGCCCCGCCCATGGCTTCTTTCAGTTTCTTCATCGCGTTCTTTTCCAGCTGACGGATACGCTCAGCAGATACCTGATAAACCGCCGCCAGATCGTGCAGAGTGGCTTTTTCTTCACTCAGCCAGCGCTGCTGCAGAATCGCACGGCTGCGCTCATCCAGCTGATCCAGCGCCATATGCAGACGGTCGTTGGAATCCTGCTCGAAGTTATCCGACTCAACCATCAGCGCCGGGTCGGCACTGTGATCTTCCAGATAATGAGCCGGAGCCTGATAGGCGGTTTCGTCATCGTCATCGACACCGGCATCAAACGCCGCGTCGTAAGCATTCAGACGGCCTTCCATCTCAAATACGGTTTTGGTTTCCACACCGAGATCTTCGGCAATGGATTTGGCTTCTGCCTGGCTCAGCCAGCCCAGACGCTTCTTCTGGCTGCGCAGGTTAAAGAACAGCTTACGCTGGGCCTTGGTGGTGGCCACTTTAACGATGCGCCAGTTGCGCAGAATAAATTCGTGAATTTCGGCCTTGATCCAGTGCACAGCGAAGGACACCAGACGCACACCCACTTCCGGGTTAAAACGCTTAACTGCCTTCATCAGGCCAACGTTACCTTCCTGAATCAGGTCAGCCTGATTCAAACCATAGCCGGAGTAGCTGCGGGCGATATGGACAACAAAACGCATGTGCGCCATAACCAGACGGCGTGCGGCTTCGAGATCGGCGTGATAATGAAGTTGTTCCGCCAGATGCTTCTCTTCTTCCGGGGTGAGCACAGGAATCGCATTAACCGTGGCAATGTACGACTCCAGGTTTGCACCAGGGGACAAAGCGTTAACGGCTTGCATACCTTTGTTCATTGAACCTTCCTCTTTATGCCTCTGTGAGGTGCGTTTTGCAGCCTCTGCGAAGTATGTTGGCGATGAGTTTAGCACTTGCAAACTCGGACAGCCAATACGCCATTAAGTTCCTTTACGGAACAATACATTCGGTTTTTACAGGATCAGGGTTCTATATGATCCAAATGCCGGCTGACCGACCACCAGGCGCCTAGCCAGCCCAGCAACATTGCCGCCAGCAGCAGTATCATCGCCGCTCCGGCCGACAGTGGTTTCAGTTCAAAGCCAGAACCATAAAGCTCGGCCAGATCCGCCACCGGGCCGTTCAGCAACGCCCAGCACAGAATCAGCAACAACCAGGCCAGCAGGCCTCCCACCATGCCATACCATAACCCGGTATACAGGAACGGGCGGCGCACGTAAGCATTGGTACCACCGACCAGCTTCACCACACGGATTTCGTCCACCCGTGCGGCAATCGCCAGGCGGATGGTATTACCCACCACCAGCAGAATCGCCAGCGCCAGCAACACACCCAGCACGCCGATTAAACGCTCGGCCAGTGCCAGCATCGCCTGCAGACGTTCCACCCAGGCCATATCCAGCTGCACACTATCGACCAGCTGGTAGGATTTAAGTTGCTCAATCAGGCGTAACAACGCGGCCTGTTCAATGCCCAGCGGCGGCTCGACCAGAATCACCGCTGGCAGCGGGTTATCCGGCAGAAAATCCAGTGCCGCCTGCAGGCCACTGTTATCGCGGAAATCATCCAGTGCGGTATCGGCATCGATAAATTCGGTATTGGCCACGCTGTCGAGGGCGGCAATACGGTCACTCAGCTGCTGGCCCTGCTGCTCGGTCGCCTTTGGTGTCAGATACAGCGTAATCCGCCCCGATGCCTGAAAGCGGCCGCTGAGCTGCTCCATATTATCCAGCGCCATCCACAGCGCGCCCGGTAAGGTCAGGGCAATGGCAATCACCATCCAGGTCAGCAGGCTGCCCAGCGGTTTGCTCAGCAGGCGCATCAGGGTTTCCACCGCCACCAGCTGATGGTTAGCCGCCCAGGCATTCAGCCGTTTGCGTACGCCAATTTCCTGTAACGACGCTCCGGCCTGAGTTTTAACCGTATGCTTCGGCTCAGCCATAAATACCTCCGGCACCGGCGATCTGACCTTCGTGCAGATGACCATGATCGAGGATCAGGCGGCGGTGCCCCATGCGTTCAATCAGGGCAATATCGTGGCTGGCAATCAGCACGGTAACACCCACCTGCTGGAAGCGCAGAAACAGATTCATAATCTCGGCCGACAATTCAGGGTCGAGGTTACCGGTTGGCTCATCCGCCAACAGCAGTGCCGGCTTGTTCACCACCGCACGGGCAATACCAACGCGCTGTTGCTCACCACCGGACAATTCAATCGGGTTACGTTTTTCCATGCCCAGCAGGCCAACCGAGTCGAGGGCCGCACGCACACGGCGTCCGGCTTCGGCCGGGGTATAACCGGCAATCTGCAGAGGGAGGGCGACGTTATCAAAGACGCTGCGGTCAAACAGCAGTTGGTGATTCTGGAACACCACACCGACTTTGCGGCGCAGGTAAGGGATCTGCCCGGCGCGCAGGCGCCCGAGGTTCTGACCATCG
The DNA here is from genome assembly GCF_025345565.1 of Thalassolituus hydrocarboniclasticus. Lineage (NCBI taxonomy): Bacteria > Pseudomonadati > Pseudomonadota > Gammaproteobacteria > Oceanospirillales > Oceanospirillaceae > Thalassolituus > Thalassolituus hydrocarboniclasticus. The sequence goes on from NZ_CP054475.1 coordinate 3,898,414, forward strand.
ACAAACACCTGACCACGGGAAGGACGCTCCATCAGCATCATCAGCTTCAGCAACGTACTTTTGCCGGCACCGCTGTGCCCGGTAAGAAAGGCAAATTCGCCACGGGCCAGCTCAAAGCTGATGCCACTGAGGGCTTCTTTGCCTCCGGGGTAACGTTTACCGACCCGGTCAAACTGCACCATGGTCATATCCGGCTCCTGTTTTTATGTCAGTCGGTTTCTTTTTGCTCGCGCTGGAACAGTGCACGGGTAAATTCTTCAGCATTAAAAGGACGCAGGTCGTCGATGCCCTCGCCCACACCGATATAACGTACCGGCAGGCCAAAGTGGCGGGCCAGCGCGAAAATAATACCGCCCTTGGCAGTGCCATCGAGCTTGGTCAGGGTCAGGCCGGTCACGCCGACCGCCTGCTGGAACTGACGCGCCTGGTTAATGGCGTTCTGGCCGGTTCCCGCATCCAGCACCAGCATCACTTCGTGCGGTGCGCTGTCGTCGAGTTTTTTCATCACCCGCACGACTTTTTCCAGTTCCTGCATCAGGTTGTCTTTGGTGTGCAGACGACCGGCGGTATCGGCAATCAGAACATCGACCTTGCGCGCTTTGGCCGCTTCCAGTGCATCGTACAGAACCGAAGCTGAATCGGCGCCGGTGTGCTGGGCAATCACCGGTACATTGTTGCGTTCACCCCAGACCTGCAGTTGTTCAACCGCTGCGGCACGGAAGGTATCACCGGCCGCCAGCATGACGTTTTTGCCATCGCTCTGGAATTGCTTGGCCAGCTTACCGATGGTGGTGGTTTTCCCCACACCGTTAATACCAACCATCAGAATCACATAAGGCTTTTTGCTGCTGTCGATCACCAGCGGGGCCTGCACACTCCCCAGGGTATCCTGCAGCTCGCCAATTAAGGCGTTATAGAGGGCATCGGAATCACTCAGTTCCTTGCGGCTGACGCGGGCGGTCAGGCGACTCATGATGTCCTGCGTGGCTTCGACACCCACGTCGGCCATGATCAGCTGGGTTTCCAGTTCTTCCAGCAGGTCATCGTCGATTTCTTTTTTGCCCAGCAACAGATTGGCCAGGCCATCGCTCAGGCCGCTGCGGGTTTTGCTCAGGCCCTGACGGATACGGCTGAAAAAGCCCGGCTTTTTCGTGCCCTGATTATCCAGCGGTTTATCCTGAGTCTGCGGCTGGGCCGGAGCCGGAACTTCAGCAACCGGAGCTTCAACTGGTTCGTCTTCAGCAACTGCTTCATCTTCAGCAACAGGGCTTTCTGCAGCCTCCGGCACCACCACTTCGGCGGCTGGTGCTGCGGTTACGGCTTCCGAACCGTCAGCCTGCACCTGTTCAGGAGACGGTTCAGCAGATTGTTCTGGGGATTCAGATTCCGCCGGGGTTTCTTTGGCAGCTTCCGGGGTATTCTTTTTGCGCTTAAAAAAATCAAACATCGGGGTACTCAGACATCAGGGACAATAATGGATGTTCGTCAGGCGCCGGCGTTGCAGAATGCTGCGAAGCTGTGAGGTTTAGCGAAACAGTGCAATCAGGCCAAAGCCCATCACGTTATTTCCGCACCCGGCGTCAGGGCGCTATCCTACCATCATTCCGCCGTATGTAATCGGCAGCGGATAAATTTCACCCCGCATTCAGGGCATGTTTGCGCCTGAAACCGGCAACCTCCATCAAACCGGGATAATCACCCTATGCTGCATGGCTTCAGCCGTACCACTCTGAGCGCTCTGATTATCATCTGTCTGCTGCTGATCAGCTGGATTAATCTCGGCCTGAAAGATGAAGAACAACAGCCATTACCGGTGCTGCAGCAACCGCCGCTGGCCGCTACTGGCTGGCAGTTCTGGCAGAGTCTGGAAGGTGTCGGTGTTTATCTGCGCAGTGCCGGCGATGTGAATGGTGGCTATCTGGCACTGCGCACCACCAGCGCTGTGTACACACTGAAGCTGCCCGCCACAGACTGGGCCGAAAGCCTGAAACAGCAACTGCCCGGCAACCTGACAGGAGGCCCGGCGCTGCTGCTGATTGCCGGGCCATGGGATGAACTCAGTCAGAAAACCATGGCCGCTTACGCCATCCGCAGCCTGAATCTGCAGCCGCTGCAACCTCTCAGCGGGCGGCTGCCGGTCTGTATTCAGGAGCACCTGGCTGGTGCACTGTGGCTGGGACAGAAACTCGGACTGGAGTGGCAGGTTCTGGCAGCCTTGCCCGGCACACTGGCCAGCACATCGCCTTCATATATGCCACCACTGCCGCAGCGCAGTGACTGGGATAACTGGCGCACGGAACAGAGCCGTTCGCTGCGCCAACGCTGGCAGGATGATCGTGATCAGATCGACATTCAGGCCGATCTTGCCTACTATCGCCTGCCGGAAGACCTCTACCGCCAGCTGTACACCCAGCTCGGCCAGAGCCAGAAAACCGCTCCCGCTGAATTGCTGCACTGTCTGTCGGCAGCTCAGCCGCAGCGCGAACCCAGCCAGCACTGAAGAACTCATGAGCAAAATCCAATCCCAGCAACTGCGTATTATTGGTGGTCAGTGGCGCTCCCGCCGCCTGCGTTTTCCTGCCGTCGATGGCCTGCGTCCGACCATGGACCGGGTACGTGAGACCGTCTTTAACTGGCTGCAGTACGATGTCGAAGGCGCACGCACACTGGATGCCTTTGCCGGTTCCGGCGCGCTGGGCTTCGAAGCATTGTCGCGTGGCGCGAAGGAAGTGATTTTTCTGGAGAAGCATCCCAATGCGGCCCTGCAGCTGCGCGAAAATCTGGAAATTCTGCAGGCACGCAACGCTCAGGTCTGGGCCGGCGATGCCCTGCTGTGGCTGCAACAGAATCCGGAGCCTTTTGATCTGGTGTTTCTCGATCCGCCGTTTGGCAAAGACCTGCTGCAACCGGCCATCGATGCCCTGCGCCTGCTGCCCGGAGCACTGGTGTATATCGAGCATGAAGTTCGCCTGCAGCCACTGTTTCCGGCTAACTGGCAGGAAATCAAACATAAGGAAACCAAAGAGTTCTGTTTCCGCCTGTTTGAAGTAATGGCGGACCCGGAGCCCTGATTTTTATTGTTTTTTGATTGAGTTATCAAAAGGGCTGAAGAATTCCCCGGCAGGCGATGATAGAGTAGCGCCGCCTGCCACTTAGCGGCAGCTCAATTCTGCTCAATCAGCAATCAATAAGGACATTCCATGCTGAAGACCCTTTCTTTTCTTACCCTTTGCCTGTTAACCGCATTCCGCGCCCAGGCGATTGAAGTCGTTGACTACCCGATTTACCTCGGCGGCGCACAGTCACTGAAGGCCGTTATCCTGCCGCTGAAAAACGACAACAGCAAAGCACTGGTACAGGTTTCCGGAGTTAACCACGCCGTCGACCGGGTGGTATTTCTGGCTGAATTACAAAACCGCGGCCAGAGCTCTGTTGCCTACCGCATCGCCTACGATGGCCAGCCAAGAACCCTGATTTTAAAAGGCATGAACTGGGGTAATGAGTACTTTCAGGTATTCCTGCCAGATACTGGCCGTGACGGGGTAAACGTTGGCACCGTTGAGCAAAGCGAAACCGACCCTACCCGTGAAGCCCTGGTTGAGCGCTACGGCCTGCAGAACAGCGAAGGTATCCAGAAAAAGCTGGCTCAGTTTAACCGTGATAAACACGTTAAGAACACCGAAGCCATGCTCAGCGAAAAAGACAGCGAAGCCAGCCAGGCCTGCGGCAGCACCATCAAGACCCGTATTGACTGGACCAGCGTGAATGACGAGCTGCTGAAGGATGTCAGCATCGGCGCTTACTGTTCACAGGTCGCCGGCGAAATGGCCCGTATCTGTGGCTATCACCCACAATTCAAGGCCGATCTGGCGGCACTGCAGACGGTGCAATGCAAGTTTGGTGAGGTTCTGAAGCTGCGCCGTCAGGGCAACGAAGTGACCTTTATGACGGCAAAAGACGCCGCCAACCAGTCTGATTTTGTTAACGCCTACCTGCGTAATTTCTGATTACCGCCATCGTACTTCCGGCCCGCTAACGGGCCGGAAACCACGTTAACCGACGGTTTCTTCGTCGGCCTCCAGCCAGCTCGGACGCGGAATAAACTGCTGTTGCAGCTGATTCATCGCCTCGCGGTATTCGTCGGTCAGATAGGGCCGCTCCAGCGTAAACACCTGATAAATACCGCCGCGCAACAGCTCCGGCGAAATCGCATCAACGTCAGCATTGAGCAGATTGCAGCGCAGGAAAGAAAACCAGGACGTCACCACAATCCAGGTATTCAGCGCCAGACTGGCGATGTCAGCTTCGCTGATGCGGATAATGCCAGCCTCGGCCAGCCCACGGAAAATCTGCTGCACCCGTTGCAGACACAGGCGGAAAAACGCGCGGTAACGGGCATGCAGTTCAGCGTCGGCCAGCAGCAGATGCTCCATATCGCGGTGCATAAAGCGGTAATCCCACAGACCGCTGAAGATGTCCTGCAGATAACGCAGTTTATCCAGTGGTTGCAGCGCGCGTTCTTCCGGCACCTGCAGAATATCCAGCACCCGGCTTTCATAGCGCTCAAACAGGGCAAAGATAATCGCCTGCTTATTTTTGAAGTGGTAATACAGATTGCCCGGCGAAATCGCCAGATGGGCGGCAATATGATTGGTTGTTACCTTGCGCTCACCCTGCTCATTAAAGAGCTGCAGGCTGGCGTCGAGAATTCGTTCTTTAGTACTCATGCCGTTTCCGCTGTCGCTGCCCGTATTACTGATAAAACGCCGGGCGTCATGTTGTCAGGCGCAGGCTCACACAGATTGGCCGCAAATGCCATGCGCAGAAGGTTGATCTTCGCCATCATTCTTTTACAGTGTTGACCTTTTAGAGTAATGACTCTAATAATACCAACCGACGAAAGCAAACCAATAATAACTATCCCGCAGGAGCCCAGTATGGTCGCGACGGTTACCAGTCTCCACTCTCCCAATGAAGAGCTCGAGCGCATGCACAGCCTGTTCAAACAACAGCAACAGGCGTTCCGTAACAACCCGATGCCGTCCGCCGACGAGCGCATTGCCGATCTGAAGCGTCTGAAGGCTGCCATCCTGAAGTATCAGGATGAACTGGCTGCTGCGGTGAACCAGGATTTCAGCTGCCGTTCAACCGACGAAACCATGATCGCCGAGATCATGACCAGCGTTGAAGGCATCAACTACGCCTGCAAACGTCTGCGCGGCTGGATGAAACCGTCCAAGCGCCACGTCAGCATGCTGTTTGCGCCGTCACACAACCATGTGATGTACCAGCCACTGGGCGTGATCGGCATTATGGTGCCCTGGAACTACCCGATTCAGCTGGCCCTGCTGCCGCTGATGACCGCACTGGCCGCCGGTAACCGCGCCATGATCAAGATGTCTGAGTTCACGCCGGTGACCAACAAGGTGCTGAAAAAACTGCTGGCGGAAGTCTTCAACGAGAATCAGGTAGCCCTGATCGAAGGTGAAGTGGAGGTGTCCTCCGCCTTTGCCGAAGTACCATGGGACCATCTGGTGTTCACCGGCTCTACCGCCGTTGGCCGCATCGTCATGGCCGCCGCGGCGAAAAACCTGACACCGGTTACCCTGGAGCTGGGCGGTAAGTCACCAGCCATTATCGCACCGGGTGCCAGCATGAAGGATGCCGTTGAGCGCATCTGTTTCGGTAAATCCCTGAACGCCGGTCAGACCTGTATCGCACCCGATTACGTGCTGCTGCCGGCTGGTCAGGAACAGGAATTTATCGACACCTACCAGGCCACCTTCGCCCGTATGTATCCGACCATCCGCGACAACAGCGATTACACCGCGGTGGTGAACGAACGTCAGCACCAGCGCCTGCAGGCCTGGGTCGCCGATGCGAAAGAAAAAGGCGCGAAAATTACCGTGGTCAATCCGGCCAACGAAGACTTCAGCGGCACCCGCAAGATGCCACTGCACATTGTCGAAAACGGCAGCGCCGAGATGAAAGTGCTGCAGGAAGAGCTGTTTGGCCCGGTGATGCCGGTGGTGCCTTACCGCTCACTGGATGATGCCATTGACTACGTTAACGACCGTGACCGTCCGCTGGCGCTGTACCTGTTCAGCTACGACAAAGCACTGCAGAAAAAAGTGCTGGAACGCACCCACGCCGGTGGCGTCACCATCAACGATACGCTGATGCACATCGCCCAGGATGATATGCCGTTTGGTGGTGTTGGCCCGTCCGGTATGGGTCATTACCACGGTAAAGAAGGTTTTATCGCCCTGTCGAAAGCCAAAGCGGTACACCGCAAAGGCCGCTTTAACAGCGGGCAGTTTATCTACCCACCGTACGGCGGCGCGATTCAGGGTCTGATCCGCAAGCTGTTTATCCGCTGAGGAGGCGTTTTATGTTCAACACCTCCCGTCGTGGATTTTTACAACTCAGTGCCAGCTCTGCCGCGGCACTGACCGTGGGCGCCTCACTGGCCGGTCTGACCGGCTGCAGCAAGGTGCCCGCGGCCGAAGGCTACAAGCTGCTGCGCGCCGGCGATATTGAATTTCTCAGCGCGCTGGCGCCGGTGATTCTGAACAAAAGCTATCCCGGCACACTGGCCGCCGAGGCTCCGGTGCGCCTGACCAAAGCGCTGGACACCCTGATCGGCACCCTCGAAGACTATTCCAGAAGCCAGCTGGTACAGCTGCTGGACGTGATGCAGGTTGCTCCGATCCGTGCCGCCATGGGCGCACAATGGGGCAGCTGGAGTGAAGCCAGCGCGGAGGAAATTGAAGCCTTTTTACAGGACTGGAAAACCAGCAGCATCCAGCTGAAGCGCATGGGCTATGGCTCGCTGTGTAAGCTTCTGACCATGTGCTGGTACTCTCAGCCAGAAACCTTTGTCAGCAGCGGCTACCCGGGCGCACCAAAGAAAATCCCGGCCTGATAACACAGAATAAAAAGAGACAAGGCAATGCAGAATAATAATCAACGCCAGCCCGATATCCCGGTGGTTGCCGGTATTCCCGACCCAATTCTTGACGGTATCGCCAACGGCTGGAAAGTACGTGAGTCGACCGAAGTGACCGACGGCAGCGTCATCGAAGCAGACGTTATCATTATCGGTACCGGCGCCGGTGGCGGCACCACCGCCGAAATTCTGGCCAAGGCCGGACTGAAAGTGCTGATGCTGGAAGAAGGCCCACTGAAAAGCACCAACGATTTCCGCATGGACGAGCGTGAAGCCTACCGCGACCTGTATCAGGAAAGCGCCGGGCGCATGAGCAAAGACGGCGCGATGTCGATCCTGCAGGGTCGCTGCGTTGGCGGCACAACCGTCATCAACTGGACCTCCAGTTTCCGCACCCCGGAACCAACCCTCGACTACTGGCAGCAGGAGTTTGGCGTGGAAGGTTTCAGCCGCGCCGAGATGGACCCCTGGTTCGAAAAAATGGAACAGCGCCTGAACGTTGCTCCGTGGCAGGTGCAGCCCAACGAAAATAACTCGGTACTGGCCCGCGGCGCCACTCAGCTGGGTATCGACTGGCATGTGATTCCACGCAACGTTTCCGGCTGCTGGAACCTCGGTTACTGCGGTACCGGCTGTCCGACCAACGCCAAGCAATCGATGCTGGTCACCACCATTCCGGCGGCGCTGGATAACCATTCGGAGCTGGTGTACAGCGCCCGTGCCGAACGCCTGATTATGGAAGGCCGCAAAGTACTGGGCGTGGAAGTCACTGCACTGGGCCGTAATAATCAGCCAAGCGGTAAAAGCTTCGTCGCCAAAGCGCCGCATGTGGTAATGGCCTGCGGTGCGATCAACGGCCCGGCATTATTGCTGCGTTCCAAAGCACCGGACCCGCACAAGCGTATCGGTAAGCGTACCTTCTTCCATCCGACCACCTTCTGCTTTGCCGAATTCGAACAGGTGATCGATCCTTACTATGGCGCGCCACAGTCGATTTACTCCGACCACTTCCAGTGGCTCGAAGTCAGCGGCAAAGTGGGCTACAAACTCGAAGTGCCACCACTGCAGCCGGGGCTGACCTCGGTACTGCTGTTGGGTCATGGTGCTCAGCACTTTGAAGACATCAGCAAGCTGCCGAATCTGCACGCCATGATTGCCCTGCTGCGCGATGGTTTCCACGCCGACAGCGAAGGCGGCAGCATTGAACTGGCTTCCGATGGCACGCCGATTATCGACTACGAAATCAACGACTACCTGTGGGATGGCGTTGTGCGTTCCTGGCTGACCATGGCTGAAATTCAGTTTGCTGCCGGTGCCAAAGCGGTACGCGCCTCGCACGTTGATTCGCCGTGGTTCCGCAGCTGGGAAGAGGCCAAAGCCGGTATCAGCAAGCTGGAGTTCCGCTCCAATGCCTTTACCGCCGGTTCTGCCCACTGCATGGGTGGCCTGACCATGGGTGAAGACCAGAGCCGTTGTCTGGTCGACAGTCATGGTAAGTACCATCACCTCGATAACCTCTATGTGTTTGACGGTTCGGCCTTCCCGACCAGTATCGGCGCCAACCCGCAGCTGTCGATCTACGGTATGGCCTGTAAGCAGGCTAATAAACTGCTGGAAACCATCAAAGCCAGTGCCTGACGGCATTGCTGTCAGCCCGCCGTGGATCTTTTGATCCACGGCAAACTCCCCCGCGTTATCCGTTCCTGTGCACGACGGCCATTAGCGTTTTATTGTTTGCCGTGCAGCTTTTGTTTACTATGCGGCGCATTTCCAGCGCACGCAGAAGGCCTGTTTATGAATATTGCTGTCTACCCTGGCACGTTCGATCCGATCACCAACGGTCATACCGATCTGGTCGAACGGGCGGCGCGTATGTTTGACCACATCATTCTTGCCGTGGCCGACAATCCGAAGAAAAAGCCGATGCTCGATCTCGAAACCCGCGTTGATCTGGCGCGCAGCGTACTCGGCCACCTGGCTAACGTTGAAGTCGTAGGTTTCAGCAACCTGCTGGCTGATTTCGTGAAAGAAAAAAACGCCAACATCATCCTGCGCGGCCTGCGTGCGGTGTCTGATTTTGAATACGAATTCCAGCTCGCCAATATGAACCGTGTACTGGCGCCGAACGTGGAAAGTCTGTTCCTGACTCCGGCTGAGCACTTCTCTTACATTTCATCTACGCTGGTCAGAGAAATCGCCTCACTGGGCGGAGATGTCAGCAATTTTGTAAATCCTCAGGTAGCCAAAGCCCTGAAGAAATGTGTGAATTAACCCGCCCCTGACGGAGGTAAGTCATGGCCCTGATTATCACTGACGAATGCATCAACTGTGATGTATGCGAACCGGAATGTCCGAACGAAGCTATTTCTGCCGGCGAAGAAATTTACGAGATTGACCCGTCCAAGTGCACCGAATGTGTCGGTCACTACGACGAGCCACAGTGCCAGTTAGTTTGCCCGGTGGATTGTATTCCACAGGACGAAAACCGTATGGAAACCCAGGAAGAACTGGAAGCGAAATACGAACGGCTGACCGGCAAAAAAATCGCCTGATCAGCCCGGAGTCAGGTTGCACCTCAGACTGACCTCCCACACACTAAGGCCTCCCACAAGGAGGCCTTTTTTATGCGCCCGATGTTACATACTGCGTCGCGTCCACTGACCCTGATTCCACTGCTGTTTGCCCTGTTACTCAGCGCCTGCAGTACACCCCAGAACACCACCAGCCCTGAACGCAGCAACGCGCCCACCAGCGCAGCCAGCAGCCACAACAGCGCTCCCGGCCAGGCCGCGATTGCCAGTGCTCATCCGCTGGCCACCGCCGCAGGCATGGCGGTGCTGGAAGAAGGCGGTAACGCCTTTGATGCCGCCATTGCCGTGGCTGCCAGCCTCGGCGTGGTGGAGCCTTACAGCGCCGGCATCGGCGGTGGTGGTTTCTGGCTGCTGTATGACGCCAAAGCCGCGCAGTACCGTTTTATTGATGCCCGTGAGATGGCTCCGGCGGCGGCTCATCGCGACTACTACCTCAACGCCGACGGCACGGTTAACCGCGACAAAGCGGTTAACGGCCCGACCGCGGCCGGCATTCCCGGTCAGGCGGCGGCATTTGCCCATATCAGTGAACACTATGGCGAGCTGCCGTTAAAGAAAACACTGCGTGCTGCAATCCATCAGGCCCGTGACGGCTTCCCGGTGGACGAGCATTACCGCACCCTGATGGGCTATCGCCTTGAGGCTATCCGCCGTTTTCCGGAAAGTGCGCGACTGTTCCTCGATGACAACGACATTCCGGCCGCCGGTTTTAATCTGCAGCAGCCGGAGCTGGCGCAAACCCTCTCCGCTCTGGCCGCCGATGGCTTTGACGGCTTTTATACCGGCTCGGTCGCTGAGCGCTTACTGCAGGCGGTCAACAGCAACGGCGGCGAATGGACTGCCGCCGATCTGGCCGGTTACCGCGTGATCGAGCGCGAGCCTGTGCATGTACGCTACGGCGCACTGGAAGTCATCAGCGCGCCGCCACCATCTTCCGGCGGTATCGCCATCGTGCAGATGCTGAACATGCTCAGCCATTTCGACTGGAAAACCATGAACGCTGTCGACCAGACCCACCTGCTGACCGAAGTGATGCGCCGTGCCTACCGTGACCGTGCCGAGTTCCTCGGTGACCCGGATTTTGTTGAAGTGCCGGTATCTGAGCTGTTATCCGAAGCCCGGGCACAAGCCTGGGCAGAGAGTATCGATCCGGTACAGGCCACTCCGAGTCTGGATCTGGCCGGGCCGAAAAACCTCAATGAAGGCTTCCACACCACCCACCTGTCGGTATTGGATAAAGACGGCAATATGGTCTCGGCCACGCTGAGCATTAACCTGCCCTTTGGCTCTGCCTTTACCGCCGCCGGTACCGGTATTCTGCTGAATAACGAGATGGATGATTTCTCCGCCAAACCGGGTGAGCCCAATGCCTACGGTCTGGTCGGTAATGAAGCCAATGCCATTGCTCCGGGCAAGCGTCCGCTGTCGAGCATGACTCCGACCATCATCAACAGCCCGCAGCAGAGTGCAATTCTCGGCACCCCAGGCGGCAGCCGTATTATCAGCATGGTATTTCTCGGTGCGCTGGAGCACTTACAGGGTAAAGCGGTGGAAGACTGGGTCAGCCGCCCGCGTTTTCACCATCAGTACCTGCCTGACGTGATTCAGCATGAACCCGGCACGTTCAGCGATCAGCAACAGGTTGCCCTGACCCGTATGGGCCACAGGCTGCAGGCGGTTGGCCGCCAGTACGGCAATATGCAGGCGATTCTGTGGGATAAGCGCAAGCAGCAGGTGACGGCGGCCTCCGATCCGCGGGGCATCGGCAGCGCCAGCGTCAGCCCGGCCGGAAAATAATCAGGCAATAAGCGGCGATGAGTGCATTTCTCCTGAAGAAGGTGATCGGCATGCTGTTGATGCCGATCCCGCTGACGCTGATCGCGTTGCTCAGCGGGCTGTGGCTACTGAATCGTCGCCCGGCGCTGGGGAAAGGGTTGATTGCGGCCGCCACACTGTGGCTGGCCCTGACCAGCTGGCAGCCATTTGCTGACCGCTGGCTGGCACCTTTTGAAGATGACTTTCCCGCCTTCGACCTTAATCAGCCAGTCAGCACCGTCGTAGTACTGGGCGGATGTCATGCCAGCGACAACAATATCCCGCCGGCCGCACAATTGTGCTCCAGCTCATTGTTCCGCCTGACTGAAGGGTTGCGCATTCTCGCTGCGAATCCGCAGGCGCAGCTGTTTGTCTCCGGTTATGCCGGCAGCGACAGCCGCCCCCATGCCGACGTGATGCGCGAGGTTGCGTTAAGCATGGGTGTGGCCGCAGAACGCATCCGCACCTTCCCACGGGCCAGAGACACCGAAGAAGAGGCACAACTGATGGCGCCGCTACTGGCAGGACAGAAGTTTGCTCTGATCAGCGAAGCCTCACACCTGCCAAGAGCACTGGTGTTCTTTCAGCATCAGGGATTACAGCCAATAGCAGCACCGGCGGTACGCATGAGCACCAGCAACAGCGACTGGCGGATTGACGCGCGGGCAGCCCTGAAAAGCGAACGTGCCATGTACGAAGGCATTGGCCGGCTCTGGCAATGGCTGAAAAGTATCTGAACCGCACAAAAAGCAGAAACAAAAACGCCGGGCAGTGCCCGGCGTTTTTTATCACGGCCTGCCGCTCAGAACATATAAGTAATGTTCAGATCCAGCAGTTCAAGATTGGTGTCGATGCCATCGGCCAGGCGCGCCTGAAAGGCCAGCGCATCGGCATCGGTTGCTGCCACACCGGAAAGTGTGATGTTGTCTTCTACAGTCAGGTCATAGCGGGTGTAATCAAGGCCGACACGCCAGTTCTCGGATAACTGAGCAGCGGCACCAACGCCCCAGAAGAAGTCAAAGCTGCTCGCTTTAATGTCACTGATACCGGTGATATCGACATCGGAGTCCACTTTGTATTTCCAGCGGCTCAGACCCAGCTTACCGGATAACTCCAGCCAGCCATTCACGGCTTTGCCAAAGCGGCTGACGATTTCCAGCGAGCTAAGGTTTTCATCACCCACATCTTTTTCGGAAGCCATCAGCTGACGTCCACCCAGCATGACATCGAAACGGCTGTCATCCACCAAAGAAAAATGAGTACCGAGGTACAGACCGCCGCTCAGAAATTTCTCGCCAACAAAGGATTTTTCCTGCGAGACACCACCGCTGACCATAACGAAGTGACGAATCATTTTGCCTTCGCCTTCGTCCAGAGAGCCCACTGAATTTTCAACCTTGCCACAGCCCAGACAACGTACAAAAGCGGCCTGTAACGGTGTGACAACCAGAGTCTCGGCCGCTTCGTCAGCATTGCCACCCAGCAGGGTAAATGGCAGCGTAGCGCCGTAAACCAATGCACCTGCCTGGGATAATACGAAATACAACGGACGGGCAATCACTGCATCTGCCACCATGGCACCAGCGCTTGGGCTTTCTTCAATCCGTTCAGCGCTGGCAAGAGAACTCATGCCCAGCAATGCGGTGGCCACAGCAATATTTACCGAAGTCCGTAAGGTCGCCATCAGTTGCATTGTTCTTCCTCTTTTGATGCAGATGCGAATAGGCCTGACTATATCAGCACCTGCACGCCTCGTCACGACTGGAGGCAGGGGCTTTAAGCGCTTCAGCGCTGGCAACCCGGGCAATAAACCGTCGCCCGCTGCCCCTGGCGTATTTCTTTCAGTATGCCGCCACAGACTTTGCACTCCTGTCCGCCGCGACCGTATACGAAAAGCTGCTGAGCAAAATACCCCGGCTTACCATCGCCACCGACAAAATCACGTAATGTTGTACCACCCTGCTCAATGGCACGCGCCAGTACCTGTTTGATTTCACCAACCAGCCGTTCATAGCGCGCCAGACTGATCTTCCCGGCTGCCGTCGCCGGACGAATACCGGCCAGAAACAGGCTCTCATTAGCGTAGATATTGCCGACCCCGACCACCACCTTACCGTCCATCACAAAGGTTTTGATCGCCTGGCTTTTGCCACGGGAACGGCGGAACAGATACTCGGCAGTAAAGTCATCTGACAGCGGTTCCGGGCCAAGATGAGTCAGATGATCGCTGTCCGCACCCGGTTCAACCCACAACAATGCACCGAAACGGCGCGGATCGTGGTAACGCAGTACCTTGCCGTTACCCAGCTGCCAGTCGATATGATCGTGCTTACCCGCCGGCGCAGAGGGCTCAACCAGACGCAGCGAACCCGACATACCCAGATGCCAGATCGCAGTACCGATATCGGTCTCTACCAGAATGTACTTCGCCCGGCGACGCAGACCACGCACGGTCTGACCTTCCAGCAGCTTTAATTCCTCCACCACCGGCCAGCGTAACTGCGGCTGGCGCACCAGCACACGCTCAATACGCTGATTCAGCAGCCAGGGTTCAATACCGCGTTTGGTGGTTTCGACTTCAGGTAATTCAGGCATAACATCCGCCGTTTCTGGACTATGAAGACTGACGTGGATTATTAGGGATCAGCTGAGAATGACAAGCCAGTGCTGCATCCGGCGTCCGGCGTCCGGCGTCCGGCGTCCGGCGTCCGGCATCCGGCATCCGGCATCCGGCATCCGGCATCCGGCATCCGGCATCCGGCTGACATTCAGCCATAAAAAAACCCGGCACAGGCCGGGTTCTTTTCAAGCGAAAGAAGCTTACTTAATTTTGGCTTCTTTATACATCACGTGCTGACGGATAACAGGATCAAATTTTTTGATCTCCATTTTCTCAGGCATGGTGCGCTTGTTTTTGTCAGTGGTGTAGAAGTGACCGGTACCGGCACTAGACACTAAACGGATCTTATCGCGTGGCATAACAGGTCTCCTTAGACTTTTTCGCCGCGTGCACGCAGTTCTGCCAGAACAGCATCGATACCTTTCTTATCGATGATGCGCATACCCTTGGTAGAAATACGCAGACGCACAAAACGGTTTTCGCTTTCTACCCAGAAACGGTGCTGTTGCAGGTTAGGCAGAAAACGGCGCTTGGTTTTAATGTTTGAGTGGGAAACGTTATTCCCGGTTACAGGACCTTTACCTGTAACTTGGCAAACCTTAGACATTGATCTCGCCCCGATTTTTAACTGTATCGAACAAATTGGAAATTCGTTACCAACCGTGGGCGTTCGTCATCAAAATCTTGATTCGCGACGGCCCTGGCTGAAAAGAGTTGCGCTTTATACCAAAACGCCCCGGCCGCCGCAAGCGAAAGCTTATTTTTTATACGAATGGCAGGTGACTGGAAAAATCACATCCAGCCTCGCTCAGCAAAGGAAACACAGTGGCCATCGCCTACCACCAGATGATCCAGTACCCGGATATCCACCAGCCCCAGCGCCTGTTGTAAGCGGTCGGTCAGTGCCCGGTCTGCATGACTGGGTTCGGCCACGCCGGACGGATGATTGTGCGCCAGTATCACGGCGGCGGCGCCATGACTCAGCGCCAGCTTGACCACTTCCCGCGGATACACCGCCGCACCGTCGATAGTGCCGCGGAACAGCTCGTGGTATTTCAGTACCCGGTGCTGATTATCCAGCAACAGACAGGCAAATACTTCATGATCGCGGTCACGCAACTGGGCCAGCAGATACTGCCGGGTCAGGTCAGGGCTGGTTAAGGCATCACCACGGGCCAGTTGCTCCGCCAGATGTCGCCGCGCCATTTCCAGCACTGCCTGCAACTGGGCGTATTTGGCACTGCCAAGGCCCAGCGGCTTACAGAATGCAGTTAAATCGGCGGTCAGCAGGGCGCGCAGACTGCCGAACTCCTGCAGCAGCTCACGCGCAAGATCGACGGCACTTTTGCCTTTTACCCCGGTACGCAGAAAAATTGCCAACAGCTCAGCATCCGACAAGCTGCCGGCGCCCTGCGCCAACAGTTTTTCCCTTGGCCGCTCAGCACTGGGCCAGTCACATATCGCCATACCTACCTCCCTGCAGGTCTGTGATTTATTGAGTCGTAAGTCTGACAACCGCACTCCGCTGCGCTGCAGACTTGTCATACGCTTCCTTATATACTCAGATTCATTCTAGTCAGCGTGAAACCAGCCATGCAACAACTCTGTAATAAGCGTATTTTGCTCGGAATCACCGGTGGTATTGCCGCCTATAAAGCCGCCGAACTGGTGCGGATTCTGAAGAAAGCCGGTGCCGAAGTGCGGGTTGTAATGACCGCCGGTGCCATGGAATTTATTACCCCACTGACCCTGCAGGCGCTGTCCGGTAACCCGGTACATCACGCCCTGCTCGACCCGGAAGCCGAAGCCGGCATGGGCCATATCGAGCTGGCCAAGTGGGCAGATCTGCTGCTGGTAGCCCCGGCATCGGCCAACTTTATTGCCCGCCTGACCCAGGGCTCCGGCGATGATCTGCTGACAACTATCTGTCTGGCGACCGAAGCACCGATAGCGCTGGCTCCGGCGATGAATCAGGCGATGTGGCGTGAGCCCATCACCCAGGCCAATATCGCCCGCCTGACCGACCTTAAAGGCAGCAAGCTGCATATGTTTGGTCCGGCCGAAGGCGTGCAGGCCTGTGGCGATGTTGGCCCTGGGCGCATGCTGGAGCCGGAACAGATTGCCGCCCACGCCGCCAATCTGTTTGAAACCGGCCTGCTGGCCGGGCTGGAAGTCGTTATCACCGCCGGTCCAACCCGCGAAGCCATCGACCCGGTGCGTTATATCTCCAATCACAGCTCCGGCAAGATGGGCTATGCCATTGCCGCCGCCGCCCGTGATGCCGGCGCCAGAGTAACGCTGATCAGTGGTCCGGTGATTATCCCGGCACCGGAACGCGTTAACTGCGTACGCACCGAAAGCGCGCGCGATATGCTGGATGCCTCACTGGCCCTGCTTGGCCGCTGCGATATTTTTATCGCTGCAGCCGCGGTCGCCGACTACCGGCCAATGACCGCCGCACACCAGAAGATCAAAAAATCAGCTGACAGCATGGAGCTGACGCTGGTGAAAAACCCCGATGTGGTCGCGACTGTGGCTGCCCATGAACTGCGCCCCTTTACCGTGGGTTTTGCAGCGGAAACTCAGGATGTGGATGTCTACGCCCGTGACAAACTGGTGCGCAAGAATCTCGATATGATTGTCGCCAATGACGTTTCCCTGAGCGAAATCGGCTTTAACAGCGATCAGAATGCCGTCACTGTTTTCTGGGCAGAAAACCAGCAGAGCTTTGCCCAGATGAGCAAGCAGGCACTGGCGCGCGAACTGGTCGGGCTGATTGCACACCGCTATCAGCAGACCCAGACACAAAAAACCTCTTAATGCGGACAGAATGACAATGCAAAAGTTACAGGTAAAAGTACTGGATGAACGTCTGGGCAACAGCATCCCACTGCCGGAATACGCCACCTCCGGCTCCGCCGGTCTGGATCTGCGTGCCTGCCTGGATGCGCCCCTGACCCTGCATCCGGGTGAAACCCAGCTTATCCGTACCGGTCTGGCGATCTATATTGAAGATCCGGGCCTCGCGGCCATGATCCTGCCACGCTCCGGTCTTGGCCATAAACACGGCATTGTACTTGGCAATCTGGTTGGTCTGATCGATTCTGATTATCAGGGCGAGCTGATGGTCAGCTGCTGGAACCGCGGCAAAGACAGCTTCACCATTGATGTCGGCGAACGTCTGGCACAACTGGTGCTGGTGCCTGTTGTGCAGGCCGAGTTCGAGATTGTGGAGCAGTTTGAATCCACCGAGCGTGGCAGCGGCGGTTTCGGCCACTCCGGACGCAGCTGAATTCCGGCACAATGCTCTGGCTTTAATACAACAATAACTCCGGGGCACAGCCCCTGCTGAAAGGAAGCACTATGAGAACGAAAGCCCGTCCGCCCAAGCGCACCATCGTCTTTTACAGCCGCCTCACCATCTGGCTGGCGCTGCTGTTTATTGCCGGCGGGCTTTCGTTTCAGAGCATTCAGGTCAACCTCATTACCCAGTCCGATGTTGATCATGCTTTTGCTGATGCCATGGCCGAGCAGATGGCGCATTCACTCAGCACCCGCTTGCAGGACACCCGCCGCCTGCAGACTGCGGCCAGCCGCCACCCGATGACAGTGCGTGCACTGGAAGAAAACGACCCGGCCTGGAAAGCAACCCTGCGCCAGTTTTTATCCGGTGTATCCTCATTGCAGCTGATCCGCCGGGAAGATGCGATGGGCCTGCAGAGCAGCCACGGTTATGCCGTACAGGAGCTGGTCAGCCGTACCCTCAGCGGTGCTGATATGCGCCTTGAGGCCGTACAGCGCAATGGCAGCCTGCATTTCTACTGGGCATCACCTATCCGCAATGAACAAAACCAGATCGCCGGCGTATTGCTGGCCGAATACGGCTCTGGCTGGCTGTCACAGTTTCAGTCCGGCACCAGCCAGACCATGGGACAGATCGTTGTTAACCAGTTTGTCGATAACGACCGCAGCCGTGGCCTGGAAATTTTCCGCATCGGTCAGGAAGTCAAACGCGCCGGAACTATCGTCACCAAACCAATCAATGATTACTGGTATCTGACCTATATCCCTTCTGACGAGCGCCCGCAGCTGGAACTGATGCCACTGGCAACGCCCTGGATTATCGTGCTGATCGCGACCTTTGTCGGCCTGTTTATTCTGGTCGGCATGCAGAAACGCGACATTCTGCGTAACCAGCTGAAGCTGCTGACCTATGTGCGCAATCTCAGCCGCAAAGGCATTGATGAACAGCCGGTATTTACCCTCGCGCTGTTCCACGACCTTGCCGTCAGCATGCAACACCTGATCAATACCGTACGCCCTGATGTCACCGATAATGGCAAAGCGAATGGCAACAGCCGCGAGCGTCAGGACATAGCCCTGGAGCAGCCCAAAAAGATCACCACCGTCAGCAACGCCAAACGTCAGGCACTGCCGGAACTGATGGTCGAAGAGGTTGAACAGGAGCACCCGATCGAAGTCGCACAGGGTATTTTCCGCGCTTACGACATCCGCGGCATCGTCGGTCAGGATCTGACTGAAGACACCTGCTACTGGATTGGCCGCGCACTGGGGGCTGAAGTACAGGAACGCGGCTTCAGCAAGATCAGCCTCGCCTGGGATGGCCGCGAATCCAGCCCACAGCTGGCAGCACAACTGCAGCGCGGCCTGAATGACAGCGGCTGTCATGTGATCCGCCTTGGCGCACAACCAACCGGCCTGCTCTATTTCGCCACCCATGAACTGGATACGCCATGCGGCGTAGTCGTAACCGGCAGCCACAATCCATCTGAGTTTAACGGCCTGAAAATCGTTATCGACCAGCATACCCTGGCGCAGGAAGAACTGATGGCGCTGTATCACCGCATCATGCGCCGCGACCTGCCACAGGGCTCAGGCCAGAGCGAAGAACGCGAGCTGGCGGAGGCCTATCTGCAGCGCATTGAGGGCGATGTGCAGCTCGCCCGCAGCATGAAAATTGTAATTGATGCCGGCAATGGTATCGCCGGCCCACTGGCCGAGAAACTGATGGCCATGATCGGACTGGAGGCCGAATGCCTGTTCTGCGACGTCGACGGCCGCTTCCCGAATCATCACCCGGACCCAAGCCAGCCAAAAAATCTGCAGGCGCTGCAGGATGCGGTTAAAACACATAACGCCGATCTGGGCCTGGCATTTGACGGTGATGGCGACCGTGTCGCACTGATTGATAATAACGGCAAGATTATCTGGCCGGACCGCCTGCTGATGTTGCTGGTTGACGATATCCTGCCGCGCAATCCTGGCCGCGATGTCATCTACGACGTTAAGTCTTCACGCCATCTGGCTTCACTGATCAGCCGTCATGGTGGCCGTCCGACCATGTGGAAAACCGGCCACTCGCTGATGAAGCGTAAAATGCAGGAACTGAACGCCGTCGTAGGCGGCGAGTTCAGTGGCCACTTCTATATTCAGGATCGCTGGTACGGCTTTGACGATGGTCTGTACACCGCCGCCCGTCTGCTGGAGATTATCAGCCAGAGAAACCTGCCGGCGGATCAGCTGTTTGCCGCCCTGCCGGAAGATGTCAGCACCCCGGAAATCACCATCGACTGCGATGATGTGCGCAAATTCAGTCTGCTGCAGGAACTCTCCGCCGACAGCGAACTGACCGCCGGCGCACGGGTATTCAGCACCGATGGTCTGCGCATCGAATTTGCCGAGGGCTGGGGCCTGATCCGGCCGTCCAATACCACGCCCAAGCTGACCCTGCGCTTTGCCGGCAACAATGCCGAGGCCATTGCCCGGATTCAGCAACGAATGAAGCAGGCACTTACCCGCCACGCGCCGGAACTCAAGGTTCCGTTCTGAGAAAGACGTCAATTCCCGTTGGCAGGGGCGCGCCGTATAACGTTATAATGCGGCGCGGTACATCAGGCTGCGGAGCGATGCCGCAGCCTGCCCGACCGTTTCTTATTTATCCGCTCATCAAGGAGCCAGACCATGCCATTGTCGCGTGACAGCGCCATGAATACCGCCAAAGTTCTCAGTGAAGCCCTGCCCTATCTGCAGCGTTTCGTCGGCAAAACCATCGTCGTTAAATACGGCGGCAACGCCATGATCGACGAAGACCTGAAGAACAGCTTTGCGCGCGATATGGTGATGCTGAAACTGATCGGCATTAACCCGATTGTGGTGCATGGCGGCGGCCCGCAGATCGGCGACCTGCTCAACAAACTGAATATCGAAAGTAAGTTTGTGAATGGCATGCGCGTGACCACCGGCGAAACCATGGACGTGGTGGAGATGGTGCTCGGCGGTCTGGTGAACAAAGACATCGTCAACCTGATCAACCAGAACGGCGGCAAAGCAATCGGCCTGACCGGTAAAGACGGCCAGCTGCTGCACGCGAAAAAACTGCACGTCACCAAGAGCTCGCCGGAGCTGGAAAAACCTGAAATCATCGATATCGGTCATGTGGGCGAAGTTTCACGTATCAACACTCAGGTGCTGGATATGCTGACCAACAGTGACTTTATTCCGGTGATTGCACCAATCGGTGTTGGCGAAGACGGTGCGTCTTACAATATCAACGCCGACCTGGTCGCCGGTAAAGTGGCAGAAGTATTACGCGCTGAAAAGCTGATCCTGCTGACCAATATTGCCGGCCTGATGGATAAAGAAGGCAAAGTACTGACCGGTCTGTCCACCAAACAGGTCGATGACCTGATCGCCGACGGCACCATCTATGGCGGCATGCTGCCGAAAATTCAGTGCGCTCTGGATGCCGTACACGCCGGCGTAACCAGCGCCCATATCATCGACGGCCGGGTTGCTCACTCAACCTTACTCGAACTGTTCACCGACGAAGGTGTTGGTACCCTGATCACCAACCGCCGCAGCTGAGGAAGGTTACATGACTGAGACCGCCGACAAGCTGTCACGACGCGATCAGATTCTGCAGGCGCTGGCGCATATGCTGGAAACCAATCCCGGTGCCCGCATTACCACCGCCAGCCTGGCGAAAGCCGTGGGCGTTTCGGAAGCGGCGCTGTATCGCCACTTCCCGTCCAAGGCCAAGATGTTCGAAGGCCTGATCAGCTTTATCGAAGAAGCGGTGTTCTCCCGGGTCAGCCGTATCCTGCAGGATTTCGAGCAGGCCGATCAGCGCTGCGAACGCACCCTGACACTGGTACTGACCTTCGCCGAGAAGAATCCGGGCATGTGCCGCCTGTTATCCGGCGATGCACTGTCCGGTGAAACCGAACGCCTGCGCCAGCGCATTCAGCAGTTCTTTGAACGTATTGAAATGCAGTTCAAACAGATCCTGCGCGAGGCCGAAATGCGCGAAGGCAAAGTGCCGCTGCAGACCATCAGTGCCGCTGCCAATCTGCTCACCGCCGTACTGGAAGGTCGTATCCGCCAGTATGTGCGCACCGAGTTTGATACCCGTCCGACCCAGTACTGGGACGAACAGTGGCAGCTGCTGCAGCCGTTGTTACTGCGCGAGAAAAACCTCACCAGCCTGCCGGTGTAAATCACAGGCAAAAAAATCCCGGGACATGCCCGGGATTTTTTTAATCGGCTTTGCCTTCCAGCTCGCGGTCGACCTTGTCCAGATCGACATCGGCATCCAGCGTACCGGCCGGATAGACCTGCAGAATCCGCACGCGCTCGTATTGCTCAGCAAAATCGCGGGTACTGTCCTTCATTTCCTGCTGACGCGCTTTGATATTGCCTTCGCTGTCACGGATACCGTTCTGCAACTGCACAATCTCAAGACGCATATCGGCCGGAACCTCCTGACCACGACGCTCAATATTAGCCGCCTGCGCCTCAGCCTTTTCCAGCTTTTGTCCCAGATCGATAATGCGCCGGCGCTGCAGCTGAATGTAGGAGTCAATTTCGTCGGCTTTACGCTGCCGTGCACGCTCCACATCCGAAGGCTTGGCATACAGACGCAGTAAGTCGAGATCCAGTTTGCGCTGCGCAGCAATAGCATCCTGACGGGCTTTTTTCGCGGCTTCTTCAGCGCGACGCTGTGCCAGCTCTTCGGCCGTAGGAGCCGGAGCAACGGTTTTCACCACCATGCCATTGCTGTTCAGTATCTCGTACCCCAGATGGCTGTACTCTGTGGGAATATGGTCTTTAACCACCACACGGCCATCGACGGTAAAACGATACAGTTTGTTGGCAAAGCTCGGAGCTGAGGCCAACAGGCAAATAACAGTAAACAGCCCAACCAGTGGCTTCATTGTTACAACACTCCTTTTCGCGTGCCGTTCGGCATACGCCTTTTACTTAACCCCGTAGCGATCCCGGTAAGCACTGATAGCAGCAGCATACTGCTCAAGCTCTGGTTTTTCAGACACATAGTCCAGCACCTGGTTCAGGCTCACGATGCTGATTACTTTCATGCCGAAATCGCGCTCTACTTCCTGAATCGCAGACAATTCACCCTGACCTTTCTCCTGACGGTCCAGAGCAATCAGGGCAGCCGCTGGTGTGGCGCCTTCTGCAGCGTTAATCATAGCCATGACTTCACGGATAGCCGTACCGGCGGTAATAACATCGTCTACGATAAGTACACGGCCGGTCAGTGGTGCGCCGACAAGGTTACCGCCTTCGCCGTGGGTTTTGGCTTCTTTGCGGTTAAAAACGTAAGGCATGTCTTTGTTGTAGTGGTCAGCCAGCGCCACGGACAGGGTCGCGGCCAGTGGTATGCCCTTATAAGCCGGGCCAAAGACCACATCGTAGTCAACACCGGACGCTTCCAGTGCTGCCGCATAAAAACGTCCAAGCTTGGCCAGCGCGGCACCGCTGTTAAACAGGCCGGCATTAAAAAAATAAGGACTGACCCGGCCGGATTTCAGGGTAAATTCGCCAAATTTGAGTACACCCTGAGCGATGGCGAATTCGATAAATTCTTTCTGATACGTCTGCATACGAAACCTGAGATTCAACCGCCAGCACAGGCCGGCAAAATAGTTCGGACGGAAGGGAGAAATACCGGCAATGCGTGACCAGAAGCACAACATTCTCGCCCATATTTACCCGCTTTCCAAAGGATGCGGTATGATACACGCTTCACCAGTTGGGAACCATGTATGAGGATTATCAGTTTACACGTCAACGGCCTGCAACAAGCGGTCGAAAAAGGGCTGTATACCTGGCTGCAAACCGCGCAGGCTGATGTGGTTGCTATTCAGGGGCTGCTTGCCAAAGAGTATCAGCTGCCTGACTCCGTCGTGTATCCCGATGGTTACAACGCCTATTTCTTCGATGCCGAAGCTGATAACTATTCCGGTGTGGCCATCCTCACCCGTGAAGTGCCGAAAGCCATTATGACCGGTCTGGCATTCCCGCAGTGCGATATGCAGGGGCGCTTTATTCAGGCGGATTTCGATCATGTCAGCGTTGGCTCCATCCTGTTCCCGACGATCGATGAGCACAACACTCTGGAAGATAAACTGGCCTTCCAGAAATCCTTCCTGGAGCATCTGAACAAAACCCGGCGCAAACGCCGCGAGTTTATTTTCTGCGGCAACTTTGAAGCGGCGCATAAAACCGTTGATCTGGCCGACTGGCAGAGCAATCAGGACACTCCGGGCTTCCTGCCGGAAGAACGCGCCTGGTTCGATCAGATGTTTGGCCCCGCCGGTTATGTCGATGCCTTCCGCGAAGCCAATTTCGGCGAAAACCAGTTTACCTGGTGGCCGGATGCAGAAAGCGCGCGCCGCAATCAGCACGGCTGGCGTAAGGATTATCAGATCTGTACGCCGGGTATCCGCCAGTTTGTGGTGGAAGCCAAGCTCGATACCAACCTGCGCTTTGGTGATCACGCCGCGGTCATGGTGGAATACGAGTTCGACGAAGATTAACGAAGAACAGCGTCTGACGCCGGACGTCAGACGCCTGTTCTATCAGCCCGCCAGCGCTTCTTTCTGTTTCGCGCTCAGTTCACCGATGGCTTTCTGTGCCAGTGCCAGCATGGCGTTCAGCTCATCCGGTGTGAAGGCTTCGCCTTCGGCGGTACCCTGAATCTCCACGAAACCACCGTTCTCGGTCATGATCACATTCAGATCGGTCTCGGCGGTGGAGTCTTCGGCATAATCCAGATCCAGCACCGCTTCACCGTTGTAGATGCCCACAGAGACTGCTGCAATCATCTGCTTCAGCGGCTCACCTTTTACTTTGCCTTTGGCTTTCAGCCAGTTAATGGCATCGACCAGCGCCACACAGGCACCGGTAATCGAGGCGGTACGGGTGCCGCCGTCGGCCTGAATCACATCACAGTCGATGGTGATGGTGTTTTCGCCCAGCGCTGTCAGATCAATAGCGGCGCGCAGGCTGCGGCCGATCAGGCGGGAAATTTCCACGGTACGGCCCTGTTGTTTGCCTTTGGCCGCTTCACGGATCATGCGCGAGCCGGTCGAACGCGGCAGCATGCCGTATTCCGCCGTCACCCAGCCCTGACCTTTGCCACGCAGAAACGGCGGCACGCTGGTTTCAACTGACGCGGTACAAATCACTTTGGTGTCGCCGAATTCCACCAGTACAGAACCTTCGGCATGTTTGGTGAAATTGCGGGTAATGCGCACATCACGCAGCTGATCGGTTGTACGGCCACTGGGTCTCATAAGCGGAATCCTTGAATCTGATATTGAGTAAAGGCCGGCATTATAGCGGCAAAAAGCCCCAGCCCTTACAATGCAGGGGAATTTATTAACGCGAGAGACTTATGGTTTTCAGTATGACGGCCTTTGCCCGTGCCGGCAGCGAATGCCCGCAGGGACGTTTTACCTGGGAAATCCGCTCGGTGAACAGCCGCTATCTGGAACTGCACTTCCGCCTGCCGGATGCTTTCCGCGATCTGGAACCGGCCCTGCGCGAGCGCCTGAAAAAATCCCTCAGCCGCGGCAAAGTCGAATGCGCCCTGCGTTTTCAGCCGTTACAGGGCGAAAACAGACTCAGCGTAAACCACGAACTGGTACACGAGCTGAACCGCGCCGCCGATGAAGTACATGCCATCATCGGCCCCGGCAATGCCATGAATGTGCTCGAAGTGCTGGCCTGGCCCGGCGTAATCAGCAGTGCGGAAACCGACGGTAAAGCACTGCAGCAGGCGGCACTGCAGGCGTTCGACGATTGCCTGCGCAGCAGTTGCGATGCCCGGGCACGGGAAGGTGAAGAACTGGCCGCATTAATCCGCCAGCGACTGGAAAAAATGCAGCAGATTGTTGCCAGCGTTGCTGCAGCGATGCCCCAGGCACTGGCCGCCCAGCGCCAGCAGCTGGAAGATAAAATCGCCGAGCTGAATATCACCCTCGACAGCAGCCGGCTGGAAACCGAAATGGTGTTACTGGCACAGAAAGCCGATGTCGCCGAAGAACTCGACCGCCTGAACACCCATATTCAGGAAGTCGGCCGTATTCTCAGCCAGGACGAACCCATCGGCCGCCGCCTCGATTTTATGATGCAGGAGCTGAATCGCGAGGCGAATACGCTATCCTCTAAATCACTGACTACCAGCATTACCCAGGCCGCCGTCGACCTGAAAGTGCTGATCGAACAAATGCGTGAGCAGGTACAGAACATTGAATAACCCAACCCCAACGTCCGGCCAGAACAGCGAGCTTCCTATGATTGGTACCCTGTTTATTTTCTCCGCTCCGTCCGGTGCCGGTAAAACCAGCCTGGTGAAAGCCCTGCTGCAATCCACCGGTTATATCGGTGTGTCCGTATCCCACACCACCCGCGCCCCGCGTCCGGGCGAGGTGGACGGCAAAGATTATCACTTCGTATCCGTGGCCGAGTTTCAGGACATGGTCAGCCGTGGCGCCTTTCTTGAGCACGCTCAGGTGTTTGATAACTTCTACGGCACCTCACAGGAATGGGTGGAGTCCGAGCTTTCCGCCGGTCGTGATGTAATTCTGGAAATCGACTGGCAGGGCGCGCAGCAGGTGCGTCACCTGATGCCGGATGCCGTCAGCGTATTTATTGCACCGCCGTCTATTGCGGCGTTGCGTGAACGCCTGCAGAAGCGTGGCCAGGACAGCGAAGACATTATCGAACGCCGCATGCGCGATGCGCGTAACGAGATGAGCCACTACGGTGAATACAACTATCTGATTATTAACGATAATTTTGAAAACACCGTCGAAGAACTGCGCGCCATCGTGATTGCCCGCCGCCATCGTCTGAGCGCCCAGCAGGTGCGCCACGAAGATGTGCTGCAGGAATTACTGAACGGCTGATCACGTCCGGAGCCCGCTGGCCTCTTCCCTTGCCGGCGGATTCCGCTACAATACCCGGTTCCACCGAATTCATCTGATTCCACAGGATATCCCATGGCACGCGTTACCGTAGAAGACTGCTTAACCAACGTTGATAACCGCTTTGAACTGGTCATGCTGGCCACCAAACGTGCCCGCCAGATCGCGGTACAGGGTGCTGAGCCACTGGTTGCGGAAGAAAACGACAAGCCAACCGTACTGGCTCTGCGTGAAATCGCTGAAAACCTGGTAACGCCAACCACCATGGCCGCCCAGGAAGAAGCCGCACGAGCGGAACAGTACTAAGCAGACCCAGCCTGAGGTTCTGCTTAAGTGCCCACCATTGATGCCTTATCGGAGCGGCTTTCCCACTATCTGAGCAACCCTCAGATTCAGCAGGTCAGCCGCGCCTATTACTACGCCGAACAAGCCCACGATGGCCAGCGCCGTCGCAGCGGCGAGCCTTACATCATCCATCCGTTAGCGGTCGCCAATATCCTGGCGGACATGCATCTCGACCATCAGAGCCTGATGGCCGCCATGCTGCACGATGTGATTGAAGACACCGGCGTACCCAAAACCGCTCTGGCAAAACAGTTCGGCGACGTGGTCACCGATCTGGTCGATGGTGTGTCCAAACTCACCAATATTCACTTCGAAAGCAAAGAACACCAGCAGGCCGAAAACTTCCAGAAGATGGCCATGGCCATGGCCAAAGACATCCGCGTCATTCTGGTAAAACTCGCCGACCGCCTGCACAACCTGCGTACTCTGGGCTCGCTGAAGCCCGAAAAGCGCCGCCGCATCGCCAAAGAAACCCTCGATATCTACGCTCCTATCGCCAACCGCCTGGGTCTGAACAGTATCCGCGTGGAGATGGAAGAGCTGTGTTTCGAAGCCATGTATCCGATGCGTTCGGAGATGATCCGCAAAGCGGTAAAAGCGGCACGCGGCCACCGTTCTGAGATTGTGAATAACATCGCCACCGCCGTGCGCAACCGCCTGACCGAGGTGGGTATCAGCGCCCGGGTGGTTGGCCGTGAAAAGCATCTGTTCAGCATTTACAGCAAGATGCGTGATCAGCGTAAATCGCTGACCGATATTATGGATGTCTACGGTTTCCGCATCATCGCCGACTCCGTCGATTCCTGTTACCGCATCCTCGGCGCCATGCACAGTCTGTATAAGCCGATTCCGGGGCGCTTCAAAGACTATATCGCCATTCCCAAAACCAACGGTTACCAATCGCTGCACACCACGCTGATCGGTATCGGTGGTGTGCCGATTGAAATCCAGATCCGCACCGAAGAAATGGAAGCCATGGCCAACCATGGTATTGCCGCCCACTGGCTGTATAAATCGGAAAGCGATCAGGCCAGCGGCACCCAGCGTGCACGGCAGTGGGTGCAGAACCTGCTCGAGCTGCAGAAAAACGCCGGCAGCCCGCTGGAGTTTGTTGAGCACGTTAAAGTCGATCTGTTCCCGGATGAGATTTACGTGTTCACGCCGAAGGGCAAAATTCTCGAATTACCATCCGGCTCCACGGCCATCGATTTTGCTTACGCGGTGCATACCGATGTGGGCAATCACTGCATCGCCTGCCGTATTAACCGCCAGCTGGCGCCACTGAGTGCACGTCTGCAGAACGGTCAGACCGTGCAGATCGTGACCGCACCGGGCGGCCAGCCGAACCCGGCCTGGCTCAACTTTGTGGTCACCGGCAAAGCGCGCTCCAATATCCGTAATTATCTCAAGAGTCAGCGCCGCTCCGAATCGGTGGCACTGGGTGAGCGTTTGCTTAATAAAGCGCTGAATGCGCTGGGCAAAACGCTGGAAGATATCGACCAGCAGCATATTGATCTGGTGCTGCGTGAAACTGGTCTCGATGAACTCGGCGATCTGCTCGAAGACATTGGTGCCGGTAACCGTATGGCACCGCTGCTGGCGCGCCGCCTGCTGGTTGCCAATAAAGAATCCGACATCGATCTGGAATCGGTTGAACAATCACCGCTGGCGATTAAAGGCACCGAAGGTCTGGTGGTGAATTTTGCCAAGTGCTGCAGCCCGATTCCCGGCGACCCGATTATTGGTTACGTCAGCTCCGGCCGTGGTCTGGTGATTCATACCGAAAGTTGTAAAAACGTCGAAGAATTCCGCGATAACCCGGAAAAATGCGTCATTCTCAGCTGGGATAAAGACATCGACAGCGAATTTACCGTCGACCTTAAAGTCTATCTGGAAAACCGCCGTGGCATCGTCGCCGAACTGGCCAGCGCCATTACCCAGGCGGAAGCCAATATCGAAAAAATCAGTGTGGAAGAGCGCGATGCCCGCCTCAGCGTTACCCATCTGAGTCTCAGCGTGCATGGCCGCAAACATCTGGCCCGCGCGATCCGCCGCCTGCGCAATATCCGCGGCGTGAATAAAATTGTCCGCAGTAAAAATTAAGGATTGTTATGAGCCGCGAAATCATCGCTACAGAAAAAGCCCCGGCCGCTATCGGCACTTATTCCCAGGCTGTTAAAGTCGGAAAAACCGTTTACCTGTCCGGGCAGATTCCGCTGGTACCGGAAACCATGGAAATGGTTGAAGGCGATATCGAAGCACGCATTCATCAGGTATTTAAAAACCTGAGCGCAGTGTGTGAAGCGGCTGGCGGTTCTCTGCAGCAGATCGCCAAACTGAATATTTTCCTCACCGATCTGGGCAACTTCGCCACCGTTAATAAAGTGATGGCGGAATACTTTGAGCAGCCATACCCGGCCCGCGCTGCGGTCGGTGTGGCACAGCTGCCACGCGATGCCGGTGTGGAAATGGACGGCGTACTGGAACTCGACTGAGTTTCTTTGCTGCATAAAAAAAGCGCTCACTGAGCGCTTTTTTTATGGCTGTTAACCGCAGGCTAAATCAGCCCCATCTCGGTCAGCAGCTGGTCATAGCCTTCACGATAATTGCTGAATTTAAAATCGTAACCCAGCTCACGCAGACGCTTATTAGAGCAGCGACGGTTAGCACGGCGTGACGCTTCCGGCAGATCGTGATCCGGTTCCACATCACCGATACGGTCTTTCATCCACTCCAGCACATCAAACAGCGTGGCCGGTTCATCGTCGGTGGCCAGATAAATATCATCCAGCGGTTTATCCGTCAGCGCCCGTTCAATCAGCAACTGCAATACACCCAGGCAATCATCACGGTGAATACGGTTGGTCCACACCGGTGGTTCCGGATCACAGTGGCTGCCCTGCCGTGCCTGCTCAATCATGCGGGTGCGGCCGGGACCATAAATGCCGGTAAAGCGCACAACAGTGCCGGGCAGTTTATCGTTCAGCAGCGCCTGCTCAGCGGCCAGCATTTCTTTACCGGCGAAGCTTGTCGGTTTGGTTTCACTGCTTTCATCGACCCATTCGGCGTTCATCTGGTGATAAACACTGGAACTGGAAACAAAGAACGCACGCTTCAGGTTCTGGCCTTTCAGCGCCCGCAGCACATTACGCAATCCTTTGTAGTAATAATCGTGGTAGCCCTCTTTCGAGAACACCGGAGAAGCCACGCTGTAAACCAGGATATCCAGATCCTCAGGTAACGCCTGCAGCGTTTCTGCATCCGCCACATCGGCCTGAATCAGGCCAATACCGTCACCGATTGGTTTATCGGAGCGGCGGACACCCCATACCTGATGCCCGTCAGCGTGCAGCTGCTGCGCCAGATTACCGCCAATATCTCCTGCCCCCACAATCAGAATCCGAGCCATGTAATTCTCCTCTTGCGCTCAGTCTGGTGCAGCCCTCTGGGCCGCGCGTTCATTGTTATTTTAGCCAAGTGACAGCATTCAGCCCCCACGGGCTTTATTCACCCGGATTTAATAGGTAAGCTAAATCAATTTTCCGGTACCCATACAAGGTAACAATTAAGGAACCCTTATGACGCTGACCGAACTCAAGTACATTGTGACTCTTGCCCAGGAACGTCATTTTGGCCGGGCAGCGGAAAAGTGCTTTGTCAGCCAGCCGACGCTGAGCGTAGCGATAAAAAAACTGGAAAGCGAGTTAGACATTGCGATATTTGAACGCAGCAAAAGCTCGGTTACCGTTACCCCGCTCGGTGAGCGCATCGTTACCCAGGCGCAAAGAGTGCTGGAAGAAGCCCGCACCATCCGCGAACTGGCCAGTGCCGGCAAGGATCAGCTCAGCACACCGCTGAAGCTTGGCGCTATTTTCACCATCGGGCCTTACCTGTTTCCGCATCTGGTGCCGCAGATCCACCAGCAGGCGCCAACCATGCCGCTGTATCTGGAAGAGAACTACACCGGCGTACTGCGCCGCCAGCTGCGTGACGGTGAACTGGATGCCATCATCGTCGCCCTGCCCTTTACCGAAGCCGATGTGCTGACCCGGCCGCTGTACGACGAAAACTTCGTCGTGGTGCTGCCGAAAAACCACCCCTGGTGCAAACAGAAAAGCATCGAGGCCGAACAACTGGCCGATGAAGATCTGCTGATGCTGGGCGAAGGCCATTGCTTCCGTGATCAGGTATTCGAACACTGCCCGGCGCTGGCGCGTAAGCATCACACCCGCCTCGGCAGCGTGCTCGAAGGCAGCTCACTGGAAACCCTGAAGCATATGGTCGCCACCGGGCTCGGCATTACCGTGCTGCCGGAATCAGCGGTCAGCAATCTCGACCAGAATCTGGTCACCACGCGTCCGTTCAAGGCTCCGGCACCTTTCCGTACCGTGGCGCTGGCCTGGCGTGCCAGCTTCCCGCGCGGTCAGGCTATCGATCTGTTGCTGAGCACCGCCCGCCAGTGCCGTCTGGAACCCTGAGGACAGATAACGCGTGGCAAAACTCAGCCAGATCACCGAGCTGAAAGGCGTCGGCCCGAAACTGGCCGAACAGCTGCATAAACTACAGATCCGCAGTCTGGCGGATCTGTTCTTCCACCTGCCTTTCCGCTACGAAGACCGCAGCCAGATTACCCCGATCGGCGCCCTGCAACCGATGCGCCCGGCGGTGATTCAGGGCGAAGTGCGTGGCGCCACCGTATTGTTTGGCAAACGCCGCAGCCTGCTGGTGAAGCTGCAGGACCACAGCGGTGTCATCAGCCTGCGCTTTTACCATTTCAGCGCCGCGCAGA
This sequence comes from Thalassolituus hydrocarboniclasticus, assembly GCF_025345565.1. NCBI lineage: Bacteria > Pseudomonadati > Pseudomonadota > Gammaproteobacteria > Oceanospirillales > Oceanospirillaceae > Thalassolituus > Thalassolituus hydrocarboniclasticus. Next base: position 3,929,777 of record NZ_CP054475.1, read on the forward strand.
AAAATCAGTTCAGCACCGGCACCACGATCCGCTGCTACGGCGAACCGCGTCGTGGCGCCAGCGGGCTGGAGCTGTATCACCCGGAATACACCCGGCTGGAAGAAGGCCTCGATTTACCGCTGGAACCAAGCCTGACGCCGGTTTACCCGGCCACCGATGGCATCAGCCAGCAGCGCCTGCGTTTACTGCATGAGCAGGCGCTGGAGCTGCTGAAAGCCGATCAGGTCGATCTGACCGATTTGCTGCCCGTTACCTGGCTGCAACAATGGCAGTTACCAACACTGAAAGACGCCCTGCTGTTTTTGCACACGCCGCCACGGGAAACCAATCTGGCATTGCTCGAAAGCGGCCAGCATCCGGCACAGAAGCGTCTGATTCTGGAAGAACTCCTCGCCCACCAGCTGTCGTTGCATAAGCTGCGCGCACAGGTTCAGGCCGACGAAGCTCCGGCCATCCACAGCGATAAAACCCTGCAACGGGCGTTACTGCAGCAGCTGCCCTTTACCCCGACCGGCGCCCAGCAACGGGTGGTGAGCGAAATCGAACAGGACCTGACCCAGCCTTACCCTATGCTGCGTCTGGTGCAGGGCGATGTCGGCTCCGGCAAAACCCTGGTTGCCGCCCTCGCAGCCTGCGATCTGCTGCAGGCCGGTTTTCAGGTGGCGCTGATGGCACCGACCGAAATTCTCGCCGAACAGCACCTCAACAACCTCTCCGGCTGGTTTGAACCTCTGGGCATTAAGCTTGGCTGGCTGGCCGGCAAGGTAAAAGGCAAGGCGCGCGAGCGTTCGCTGGCGGAGATTGCCAGCGGTGAAGCGCAACTGGTGGTCGGCACCCACGCGCTGTTTCAGGACGATGTACACTTCGCCCGGCTGGGGCTGATTATTATCGACGAGCAGCACCGCTTTGGCGTGCATCAGCGCCTGTCGTTGCGGGAAAAAGGGGTGGCGCAGAAGTTATCGCCACACCAGCTGATCATGACCGCCACACCGATTCCGCGCACACTGGCGATGAGCGCTTACGCCGATCTGGACACCTCGGTAATCGACGAGTTGCCTCCCGGCCGCAGCCCGATTACCACCGTCGCTATCGGCGAGCAGCGCCGCCCGGAAGTCATTGAGCGGGTCAATGGTGCCTGTGCAGAAGGTGCACAGGCTTACTGGGTCTGCACCCTGATTGAAGAGAGCGAGGCATTGCAGTGTCAGGCGGCGGAGAACACCGCACAGGAACTGGCCGAAGCCTTACCGCACCTGCGTATCGGCCTGGTACACGGGCGCATGAAAGCGGCCGAGAAAGCCGACATCATGGCGCGCTTTAAAGCCCACGAACTCGATCTGCTGGTTGCCACCACGGTAATTGAGGTTGGCGTCGATGTGCCCAACGCCAGCCTGATGATTATCGAAAACCCCGAACGCCTGGGTCTGGCACAGCTGCACCAGTTGCGCGGCCGGGTCGGGCGGGGCAGTGCCAAGAGTCACTGCGTGCTGCTGTATAAAGCACCGCTGTCGTTCACCAGCAAACAGCGTCTGCAGGTGATGCGCGACAGCCAGGACGGATTCTATATCGCCGAACAGGATCTGCAGATCCGCGGCCCCGGCGAGCTGCTGGGTACACGCCAGACCGGCTTGCAGATGCTGCGCGTCGCCGATCTGCAGCGCGATGGCGATCTGCTGCCACAGGTACGCGATATGGCCCAGCAACTGTGGACACTGCACCCGCACACGGTCGAACCCCTGATTCAGCGCTGGCTGGGTGACGCCGAACGTTTCGCCAACGTCTGATTTCTCGGCTTTTACCACTGGTCGGAATCATGACCTCAATCACGCTCTCTGCCGCAGCAGATGCAGAAGGCTGGTCTATAGTTATCTCCACCCCTAAACGATCAGCAAACGGATTTCACCATGGCCATCCCTGCCACCGTAATGAAAGTACTGGACGACTGGCACATTGATTACAGCCTGACCGACGACGAGGAGCTGTTCCACCTTATGCAAAGCAATCCACCGGCCTCCTACTCTGCCAAAGTTGCCAATGTTGTCTTCCTTAAGGACGACCTGGGCAAGGTGCAGGTTGTGATCCCCGGCAACCGCATGCTCGACCTGAATCAGCTGGCACATCAGCTCGGCCGGCAATTTACCGCGCTGTCCGCCACCGAGCTGGAACGCCTGAAAAAACAGCACGGTCTGGATGAGTTTCCGGCCCTGCCACAGGTCACCAAGCTGGAGAGTCTGGTCGATGATTCCCTGTTACTGCAGAACGAGCTGTTTATCGTCTCAGGAGCCGGGCACGAGTGGCTGAAGGTGCCGATGGAGCAATTCCGCAACCTCACCACCAGCTCGCGCATCGGCAGCTATACCGCACCGCTGATGACCGACATTCACTACAACGATCCGCAGCAGGATCTGGAAGATGTGCATGCCGCCATCCGCCAGTTCACTCCGCTGCGTATCAAACAGCGTCTGGCCGAAACCCTCGACCTGCCGCCGCTGCCGGAAACCGCACGGCGCATTATCGAACTGCGGGTTGATCCCAATGCCGATACCACTTCACTGGCGCAGGCCGTTGAGCTTGATCCGGGCATGTCGGCACAGGTGGTAAGCTGGGCGCGTTCGCCTTATTACGGCGTGCGCGGCGAGATCAAAACCGTGGAAGAAGCGGTGATCCGCGTGCTGGGCTTCGATCTGGTCATCAATCTGGCGCTGGGTCTGGCACTGGGCCGCACCCTGTCAGTCCCTAAAGAGGGCCCGCATGGCTATGCTCCTTTCTGGCAGCAGGCGGTGGTAACTGCGGCACTGTGCGGCGAGCTGGCCAAGCTGATGCCCGCCCGTCATCGTCCCAGCCAGGGGCTGGCGTACCTGTGCGGCCTGCTGCATAACTTTGGCTTCCTGATTCTGGGCCATGTATTTCCGCCACAGTTTTCGCTGGTTAACCGCCATATCGAAGCGAACCCGCATATCAACCGCTTCTACGTTGAGCGTCATTTGCTGGGCCTGACCCGGGAACAGATTTCCGCCTGTCTGCTGCAACAATGGCGTATGCCGGAAGAACTGGTGACGGCGATGCGTCAGCAGCACAACCCTTACTACGAAGGCGAGCATGCCGACTATGCCCGCCTGCTGTATGTCGCCACCCGCAGCCTGCGCCGTCACGGTTTTGGTGACGGCCCGTTCGAGCAGCCGGAAGACTTTCTGCTGGATACGCTGTACCTGCGTGCAGACAGCGTGGATGAAGTAACGGTGAATCTGCTGGAACGTATGGACGATCTGAGCGAAATGGTGCAGATGCTGAATCACTGAGTGCCTGCCGCCGGGTATAAAAAAAAGCCGCAATTGCGGCTTTTTTTTTGCTCAGAAGCAGGCGTTACCCAGCCTGTCCGCTCAGACTTTGTTTCACACCCGCCAGCCATTGCTGCAGTACCGGTTCACGGTAGGCCTGAGCCAGTCGCTGCAGTTCGTCATTCGGGGTGGTGCGGTGAACGTAAAGCAGAAACTCCGTCACGTCGCGCTGCAGGCCAGCCTGCCAGTTTTCCGGTGGCTGCCAGTCACGCAGCACCGCCTGCAGTTGCGGATACACACTGCTGCGGGTAACGCTGAGCAAGGCCGAGAACTGCATGGCTTCGTCCAGCTGTTTAATCAGCGCGACCCGCGCAGGTGCTGGCGGCTGCTGACGCAGACGGCTGATGTAGTCCTGATAGTTACGGCTGTTCTGATCGGCAATGGCACTGAGTTCTTTGTTGCGCGCATTCTGCAGACGACGGCTGTTCAGCGTGCTCTGCAGCAGTTCACGCTGCTGATCATCGAGAGAGGCCAGTGCACTGGCCAGAGTATTCTGCAGTGCAACCGGCGCCCACAGCGGCGTCAGCCGGTCGACAACATCGTACTGAAAACCGAGCGGCGCCTGGGTTTCATTCAGCACCTGCTGCGCCAGATTACGAGCCTGCTCCCCCAGTCCCTGCAGACCGGAAGCACCGATAATGGCTTCGAGCTGTTGCTGCGCCTGCTCGGCGGCCTGTTGCCTTGCCAGCTCCTCGGCACTCAGCTGAGCATCCGCTTCAGCATTGTTTGCCACCGGCATGGAGATGGCACTAATACCCTGCTCCGCACTGATTGCCGGCATCGCTATTGTGCTGGCCAGCAGCACCGCCAGCATAGAACGCTGCATCTTCAATTCTGTTCTCCCGCTCTGGGGTTGTTGTAAGTGTCATGGTCAAGCGCCCCTTCACTGCGGGCTACCACCACCGAAACCATAGCATCACCGGTAACATTCACGGCGGTGCGCATCATATCGAGAATCCGGTCAACGCCGATAATCAGCGCGATCCCTTCGACCGGTAATTGTACCTGTTCCAGCACCAGCGCCAGAGTAACAAGGCCAACCCCCGGCACACCGGCGGTACCGATTGAGGCCAGCATGGCGGTCAGTACCACCAGCAGATACTGGCTCAGAGTCAGATCAAAACCATAGGCCTGGGCGATAAAGGCCGTCGCCACGCCCTGCATAATCGCCGTGCCATCCATATTGATGGTTGCCCCCAGCGGGACAGAGAACGCCGCCACACGATTTTTAACCCCGAGCCGTTGCTCAACCGCACGCAGGGTAACGGGTACCGTAGCCGTACTGGAGGCGGTGCTGAAGGCAAATAACTGCACATTGCGCATTTTACGCAGAAAAACTCTCGGTGACAGGCCAGACAGGCCTTTCAGCAATAAGGGGTAAACCACAAAGCCATGCAGCAGAAGTACAGTGGTGACGGTCAGCATATAAAGCGCCAGATCACCGACCTTACCAATTCCCTGCTCGGCAAACAGGGTAAACAGCAAACAGAACACACCGTAGGGCGCGAAGCTCATCAGCAGCGTAACCAGCTTCATCAGCACTTCGTTCCAGTCGTTAAAGTGCCCACCAATGCGCTCACCGTATTCACCGGCCCGGCCAATGGCCACACCGATCAGCAGGGCGAAGACAATCACCTGCAGCATGGTACCTTCGGCCATCGCCTGCACCGGATTGCTGGGGAAAATATTGGCCAGCACGTCGATCAGCGCCATTGGCTCCGGCGGCACATAATCACCACCTGTGCTCTTATCGACACCGGCACCGGGTTGCCACCAGTTAGCCAGCAGCAGCGCCAGCGAAATCGCCAGACCGGTGGTCGCCAGATAGAGCACGATGGTTTTCAGACTCAGACGACCGAGAGAACCCTGATCGCGCAGGTGGCAGACACCACAGACCAGCGATACAAACACCAGCGGCACCACCAGCACCTTCAGGCTGGCAATAAAGATTTTGCCGCCCAGCAGAAACAGCCCATGGGTAAGAAAATCATCAAGGAAATAGTGCAGATACCCCTGCCACACAGGGTCGTTCAGCAGGTCAGGTATCAGCAGCAAACGCTGGGTCAGACTGCCCAGCAGAATGGCAGCGGTCATGGCTATCAGAATCTGACGAGTAAGGCTCATACGGATATCCTATTGGCCGGGCCGCCGCGACCGGAGCCGGACGGTAAAGCAAAACCGCGGACGGTGCCGCGGTTTTTATGTTGTTATTTTTTTTTCGGTTTCAGGTATTTGCTCACACCCTGGAACCACATGACCAGTGACAGATCACCGGCAATTTTAATGTCTTTATCCTGAATGCCTTTCATAAAAGCATTTTTGTCTTTCGACGTCAGGATACGCAGACCAGTATCAGCGTTTTTGAAGCTGATGGTAAAGGCCGGATTTTTATGCGTCTTACGCTTGCTGCGTACGCTGTTGTCGGCAACGACATAGTGACGGACGATACCGCCATCTTCGGTCTGAAGCTGAAACGCAAAATCTTTGCCTTCAAGTTGCTTACGGAAATCAGGATTTTTACGCGCCGCTTTTTTCATCAGCAGGCCCAGGGCCCACAGCAGCAGTTGGAACTTGATCATGACACGTCCTCGGAATGGTAGAGAAAAAGAGTCTCTCAGGATTCCGGTTGTTCGGTGATGTCGCCTGCATCCTGAAAGAGGCGCGATTGTGCCAGAGCCGGCATACATTGCAAAAGACCTTCTTTGCCTAAGCGGCGCATATGCTGGCGATTACGTTCAGGAATACGTTCCGGACGGCTGACACTGGCCAGCGCCTGCTCGATATCCGCCTCGCGGATAATATGCAGCATCGGGTAGGGGGAGCGGTTGGTAAAGTGGCTCATATCGTCTTCATCCTCACCTTCAAACAGGTAATGCGGATGAAAACTGGCCAGTTGCAGTACGCCTTCATAACCCATCTGAGCCAGCAGATTGTCGCAGATCAGCAGCCAGTTCCAATACAGGTCAAAGTCGTCAAAGCAGGAAGGTACAACAAATAACGCGGTGGGCAATTGCGCCGCATCGGCCTCGGCAACCTCACGCAGCAGTTCCATAAACTGCAGGGTGGCCTGCTCCGGGTCGGAGCTGTCACAGACATCGATACGCAGGGAATCAAAAACAGGAGCGGCAAAGGGGCAGAGCCCCTCGCCGATAACCAGCTGCTTAACCCATTCCCGGGTCAGCAGCTTTGCAGTGCTTATTGCACGGCCTCTTTCAGACCTTTACCAGGCTTGAATGCCGGTACTTTGGCAGCAGCGATGGTGATTGGAGCACCAGTCTGAGGGTTTTTACCCTGACGTTCAGCGCGCTGACGCACTTCGAAAGTACCGAAACCGATCAGGCTGACAGAGTCGCCTTCACTCAACGCTTTAGCAATCTGATCGGTGATCACGGTGATCACTTCTGCTGCTTTTTCTTTGCTCAGATCTGCTTTTTCAGCGATGGCCGCAGCCAGTTCTGGTTTACGCATGGATGATTATCCTTATTGGGCTGTAGTGGTCCCCGATTCCCCGGGGAGTACGTTATCCCCTGCCAATAGCAGGGGAGCGTGAAGTAACGAGAGGTCAGGGCAGAATAGCCGGCAGCTCTTTGTTGAGTGCTACTTTATTCATAACCCTGGCTCCGGTCAAAGCATAGCCGAGCAATTCGCCGTTTTCGTTGCGGAACTCGGCCTGAACATCGGCTCCGTCACACTCTGCCTGCCACATGCCGGAAACGCCCGGAGCCGGCGGAGAAACCACCACAGGTACGACCGGGGTTTTCACCGTGACCGGCATCACGCCATAGCTCACATCGGTTGCTTCGCCGGCCAGGGTTTTCGCCAGCGCGCGGGCAGAAGCCATCAGCGGCAGTACATACAGCAGCACACGGCCTTCGACCTCAGCACAGTCGCCCAGCGCGTAAATATCCGGCTCGCTGGTCTGCAACTGACGGTTAACCACGATACCGTGATTCACCTGCAGGCCGGCTTTAATCGCCAGATCCAGACGCGGACGCAGACCAATAGCAGACACCACAACGTCGGTTTTCAGTGTCTCGCCATTGCTCAGGGTCGCGCTCAGCTCATCGCCATCGTGCACGATACGGCTGACCAGCGGGCCAAGATGGAAACGTACACCCATGCCTTCCAGACCCTGCTGAACGGCATTCGCAGCTTCCGTTGGCAACAGTGACGGCAGCAGTTGCTCACACGGCGCCACCACGTCGATATCAAAACCACCATTGGCCATGTCATTGGCGTATTCACAGCCAATCAGGCCGGCACCCATGATCAGTACCCGCTTTTTGCCATCGGCAGCGGCACGGAAACGGGCGTAATCTTCGAGGTCATTGATGGAGTAAATACGATCACCGGCATCACCTTCGACGCGCGGACGGATGACTTCTGCACCCCAGGCCAGCACCAGCTTGCTGTATTCAACCGGCTCTTCGCCGATAAATACTTTGTGCGCCGCCGCGTCGATATGGGTAACGCGGGTATTCGGGCGGATAACGATATTCAGCTGTTCGGCCATCGCCGCGGCACTGGCCATCGCCAGCTCATCGGCGGTTTTGTTCTTGCCGAAGCCTGTGGATAACATCGGTTTGGAATAATTACGGCCATCATCGGCGGTAATCATCAGAATATCCTGCTGCGGCGCCAGCTTACGCAGTTCTTTGACCAGGTTATAACCGGCCAGCCCGGTTCCGATCACTACAATCGGGGCAGTATTCTCATTCATAGACTTTTATCCGGATGGAGACAGGTGAGAAAAGGACAGGAAGTGCGGAGGCACTTCCCGGATATTGAACGGGGGGATCAGATTTCTACCATCTCAAAGTCTTCTTTACCCACACCGCAATCAGGACAAATAAAGTCTGCGGGTACATCTTCCCAGCGGGTTCCCGGTGCCAGACCTTCTTCCGGTGCGCCCAGTTCTTCGTCATAAATCCAGCCGCAAACAACACATTGCCACTTTTTCATACTATTACCTTAAAAAATACCGATTTTCAGAAAGGCGCTAAAACTACTCAGCCGCCGGGGGAAAATCAACGGTCAATTCCGGGCATTTGCCAGCCGCGCTTGGCCAGCCAGGCCCGCCCGGACTTGCCTGACGCCCCGATTTAGCGCATCCTGCGCGCCTGAAATGATCCCCGGTTTACCGGATGTCTGCGTCTCCACCGAGCCCATTCATGAAGGCATTGTCCTCCCTGCATACGCCGGCGATTCCGTCTCTGGCACCTGTGCTGCATCCATCTGCTCCGTCATGGTCCAACCGTAACCGGCGCCGTGCGTTCTCCCTGCCGCCCGTCTGGCGCGACTGGTTGCTGAACGAACAATCGCTGACGGCACGTCTCAGCGCCCTGCGCCCGGGCACCTTCAATGTACAGGTACTGGCGCAGTATTACGGCGAACCAACCACGGTTGAGCGTCAGGCACTGAAACTCTACGGCAGCCAGCGGTTATGGATCAGGGAAGTGATTCTGCGCCTCGGCGAGGTGCCTCTGGTTTACGCCCGTACCGCTATTCCATTAGCGACATTGTCGGGAAATGAGCGCCGCTTACAGCATCTGGGCTCGCGCTCACTGGGCAGTTATCTGTTCAGCCAGCCATCGCTGCGCCGTACGCCACTGCAGGTCAGCCACTGCAAAGCCAATGCACTGGGGTTAGAATGGTCGCGGCGCTCGGTATTTACCCTGCGCGGTAAGCCACTCATGGTGTCGGAAGCGTTTTCCCGCCGCCTGACCGAATTTCTCTGAAGGGCAGAACTGCCCCCGGCAAGAAGAAGAACTGTTATGTCCGCATTATCCCAACAGCTTGATCGTTACTGGCCATCCCGCTGGGGACGCTGGCAGGACTGGATTGCCATTACCCGTCTCGACCGCCCGATCGGTTCTTACCTGCTGCTCGGACCAACGCTGTGGGCGTTATGGATTGCCGCGGCTGGCGTACCCGACCTGAATCTGTTGCTGATTTTCACCGCCGGTGTGTTTCTGATGCGCTCCGCCGGCTGCATCATCAATGACTTTGCCGACCGCAAGGTCGACGGCCACGTAAAGCGCACCGCCGACCGGCCGCTGGCGACCGGCCGCATGACCAGCAAACAGGCGCTGACCGGCTTCGCGGTACTGGTGCTGCTGGCTTTCCTGCTGGTGCTGCTGACCAATACCTTCACCATTATGCTGTCGTTTGCCGCCCTTGGGCTGGCGTCGCTCTACCCTTTTATGAAGCGTTACACCCACCTGCCGCAGGTGTTTCTCGGTGCTGCTTATTCCTGTGCCATTCCGATGGCCTTTGCCGCGCAGAGCAACGACATTCCGGCCGTTGCCTGGCTGTTGTATATCGCCAACCTGTGCTGGACCGTGGCTTACGACACTATGTATGCCATGGTCGACCGCGATGACGACCTGAAGATCGGCATCAAATCTACTGCGGTGCTGTTCGCCGAACTGGATCTGGCGATGATCGGTCTGCTGCAGGGCATGACGCTGTTCTGCCTGCTGGCGGCCGGAAATCAGCTGGCGCTGAGCTGGCCGTTTTATGTCGGTCTGCTGTGCGGGGCGCTATTTTTTGCTTCGCAGTTATGGCAGATCCGTTCACGCGGCCGTGACGTCTGCTTTACGGCTTTCCGCCAGAGTTACTGGTTTGGCCTGATTATCTGGGCCGGCTTCGCAGGCCATTACCTGCTCGCCTGAAGCGCGTTCTGCTCAGGCATTCTCCGGCCACCTCCGCACAGAATGTGCAGAAAGTTCCGCTAATCAGTCGTTACTGAGTCAGTTGTCACATCCCTGTAACATTGCGCCAGTGTAATACCAGCGCAATACGGGATTGTGACACTTGCGTGACGACAACTATGACTAAAGCAGGCAAGACGGTATTAATCGTCGATGATGAAGCGCCAATCCGCGAGATGATCGCGGTCGCCCTGGAAATGGCAGGCTACGAGTGTATGGAAGCCGCCAGCGTTCAGGAGGCTCATGCTCATATCGTCGATAATAAACCAGATATGATTTTGCTCGACTGGATGCTGCCCGGCACCAGCGGCGTGGAGTTTGCGCGCCGCCTGAAACGGGATGATCTGACCGCCGAGCTGCCAATTATTATGCTCACCGCCAAAGGCGAAGAAGACAACAAAGTACAGGGGCTGGAAGCCGGTGCGGATGATTACATCACCAAACCCTTTTCCCCGCGTGAACTGGTCGCACGCCTGAAAGCCGTGCTGCGCCGCGCCACACCACAGGGCATTGAAGAGCCTATCGATGTCGGTGGCCTGATGCTCGATCCGGTCTGCCACCGCGTAACCTCACACAGCAGCCCGATTGATATCGGCCCGACTGAATACCGTCTGCTGCAGTTCTTTATGACCCATCAGGAGCGTGCCTATTCTCGCGCTCAGCTGCTGGATCAGGTGTGGGGCGGCAACGTGTATGTCGAGGAACGTACGGTTGATGTGCATATCCGCCGCCTGCGCAAAGCCTTGGGTGAATCCCACGAACATCTGATTCAGACCGTTCGCGGAACCGGCTACCGCTTCTCGACCAAAGCGTCCTGAAGCCGATGAGCCCGGTCTGGCGCAGGGAATTGCGCCGTCTGTGCTATCTGCTGCTGCTCGCACTGAGCATTGGTATCAGCCTTCACCAGCCAGGTGCGGCGATTGCTCTGGCACTGGGCGGCTATACCGCCTGGCAATGGCTGCAACTGTCACGCCTGCAGCACTGGTTGCAACAGGGCCAGAGTACGCCACTGCCACGCACCGTCGGTGTCTGGGGCGCGGTTTTCAGCGAAACCCAGAGGCTGCAGCAACGCAGCAGCAAGCATCAGCAGAAACTGCAGGCCATCATCAACCGCATTCAGGATTCCACTGCCGCCCTGCAGGATGCCGTACTGATGGTCGACAGCCACGGCAACCTGGAATGGTGGAATCATGCCGCCAGCAAATTTCTCGGACTGCGGGCGCCGGTCGATGTCGGCCAGCCCATTACCAACCTGATCCGCAACCCGGCTTTTAACGACTACTTTAATCACGGCGAATATGACGAGCCGCTGGAGATAAAGTCACCGGTTAACAGCCGCATTCATCTGCAATTCAACATTACCCAGTTTGGCCGTAAAGACCGGCTGCTGGTCGTGCATGACATTACCCGCCTGAAGCAACTGGAGCAGATGCGCAAAGACTTTGTTGCCAACGTCAGCCACGAATTACGTACGCCACTGACCGTGGTATCCGGTTACGTCGAAACCATGGCCAGTGTCAGCGATCAGCTGCCGCCACGCTGGGGACGTATGCTGGCGCAGATGAGCGAGCAGAGCGCGCGTATGGAGGCGTTAATCAAAGATCTGCTGATGCTGTCACGGCTGGAAACCACCCAGCAGGAACAGCCACAGGCGGTGGCGATTGAACCGCTGCTGGCCAGCATTGCCGCTGATGCCCGGGCGCTGAGCCATGAGCGCGGCCACGATATCCGTCTCAGCATCGACTGCCCGGCACAGTTACTGGGCTACGCCGACGAACTGCGCAGTGCTTTCTCTAATCTGGTGTTCAACGCGGTGAAATACACGCCGGATGGCGGCAAAGTGGAGTTAAGCTGGTACTGCAACAATGACGGCGCCTTCTTTGCGGTGCGCGATAATGGCAGCGGCATTGAGGCGCATCATTTACCACGCCTGACCGAGCGTTTTTATCGCGCCGACCCAAGCCGCAACAAAGCCACCGGCGGTACCGGACTGGGCCTGGCCATCGTCAAACATGTGCTGTTACGCCATGAAGGGGAGTTGCTGATCGAAAGCGAGCCGGGTAAAGGCAGCTGTTTTACCTGCCATTTCAAACCACAAAAGCTGATTAGCTGCGAGCCAGCCAAACAGCCCGCAGACCTGACCGGGACGCCGACGGCTCAGCGCACTTTGGCGATAAAGCGGGACAGTGTTGCCAGCTTTTCCGGGTCGTCATCAACATAGCGGATCAGCATCTGAATGGTCTGTGCATCCGGGTGCGGCTCCTGCGCCTGCATCATGCGCACATAACCGTTAATACGGGCAACATCGCCGCTGTCCTGATCAACAATATCCAGCACGACCTGCTCCAGCAAAGCCGGTAACGGCCCCTCGCGACGGAAGACGCCGATCAGCTCCTGCAGGCTGATATCTTTAATCACCAGCTTGGCGCTGCCACCCGAGCCAAAACGTACACTGGCCAGACCGCGGGCCTTGGCAGCACTTTTACGGGCCGGAGCAGCCTGCTCACCCATTAATACCGATGCGCCGCCCAGATCAGCAGCAGCAACGGTTTTCGGTTCAGCCATGGCTTTAGGCGTTGCGCCCATCAGCACGGATGCGCCGCCCATATCTCCGCCCGCCACTTTGGCTGCTCCACCAACGCTGGCAGCGCCCAGCACATCAGCAGAGCCATTACCGGTAGCCGCTTTACTTTCGCCCTGATTCGGGCGGATTTTCAGATGTTTGTAGACCAGCTTGGCCAGCTTGCCGACGAAATTTTCACGCGTGAAAGGCTTGCCGATATATTCCGATACACCGGCCTCCACGGCTTTCAGCACGTGATCGCGTTCGCCACGGCTGGTGATCATCATAAAGGGGACTTTTTTGTAGCGCTCATCGGCGCGCATCCACTGCAGCACCTCAATGCCGGAAACTTCCGGCATTTCCCAGTCGCATAACACCAGATTGATGCTTTTACCGTTCATGATGCTGATGGCCTTGCGGCCATCGACAGCTTCATGCAATTCGCAGCCCGGGTAAGTGTCACGGACTGCTTTTTTTACCAGATCGCGGATAAATGCTGCGTCATCAACGACCAGAATGTTCAGTGCTGCCATCGGCTAACCTTTGCCTGTGGGTATCCCCTTCAGCATAGCCGAATCCGCCGACATTGCCCGGCTGCCCCAACCGCTCAAGACGCAGGCGGGTTGCACCGATCACCGCCGCCGGCATCACAAACCAGTTCACCAGCGGAATCATCATCAGAAAGGCCACCACCGCGCCAAAACTCAGCACGGTGAGGTTGTCACCAGCCATGGCTTTACGCATCTCGGCAAAACTGCGGCCATGATTATCAAAGGAATAATCGATGTACTGCAGCGCCACCACCCAGCTGCCGAACCAGAACCACAGTAACGGGCTGGCCAGATTCAGGCCGGGAATAAAACTCAGCACCAGCAACAGCAGGTAACGCGGCAACAGATAACCCAGCTTGGTCAGCTCGCGGCCAAAGGTGCGGCGGATCATCTTCAGCACAGGCTCTTCCGGCAGTACGATACCGGCACGGCGCTCAACCTGCTCACTCAGCAAGCCATTCAGCGGGCTGCCCAGCGTTACCAGCAGAGTGCTGAAGAAATACGCCATCACCAGCAGCATGGTCAGCAGTGCCAGTGGCATCAGTAACCAGTACAGCCACTCCAGCCACTCCAGCCAACCCGGCAGCCAGGCCAGCAGGGATTCAATCCAGCCATTCAGTTTTTGTCCGCCCCACCAGCTGGCGGCACTCATAACGACGATATTCAGCAGTAATGGCAAGGCGACAAAGCGGCGCAGACCCGGCTCGCGTAACGAGAGGAAGCCCTGCCATAAGTAATGCCAGCCAAGAAATGGGTTGCCGTTCATAGATAGCTCCGTGCATCAATCCGGGCGCTTTTATACAATGCATCCCTTTGAATAACCACCCAACAACCCGTGCTGCTGACTGTTAAAAGCGGCCAATTTACCCGGAGAACCGTGCCCGTGACGCCGCAACGTCTGGAGAGAATTCATCAAACCCTGAGCCTGCGCCAACCCGATTTAACCGTACTGACCGACGAGGTGCATAAAGACCGCAACCTGTCGGCCATCGTCCGTACCTGCGATGCCTTTGCGGTACCCGAAGTCCATTGTGTCTGGCCCGGAGATCAGTACCGCCTGCGCCGCAATCAGACCGCCGGAGCGGGCACCTGGGTCGATGTACAAACCCACCCTTCTATTGATACCGCCATAGAACACCTGCAGGAGCAGGGCTTTACCGTCTGCGCCGCCCACTTCAGCGACCGCGCCGTCGACTTCCGCGATTACGACTTCACCCGGCCAACCGCACTGATGCTCGGTAATGAGAAAGAAGGGATAAGCGAACAAGCCGCCGAACTGGCCGACGAGCATCTGATCATTCCGATGCAGGGCATGGTGCAGTCTTTTAATGTTTCAGTCGCTGCGGCAATCATCCTCAGCGAAGCCCAGCGCCAGCGTCAGGCAGCCGGATTGTTTGACGAAAACCGTCTGGATGAAGAAACCTACCAGCGCCTGCTGTTTGAATGGTGCCAGCCGGTTATCACCAAGCTCTGCCACAAATATAAGCTGCCCTACCCGGAGCTGGGAGAGGACGGAGAACTGGTGGACCCTCAGGGATTTTCTGCTCTGGTCAACGGCCGCAGCTGATACTCCCAGTTCAGATCACGGTTATTGAACCGCATCTGCGCCAAAGGGATGCGCTGATAGCGGAAATCCTGCTGCCAGAACTGCAGCAGGCCCTGCTCAAAACGGCGCGGAATCTGTGCACCCAGCAAAACCATGCGCAGTGCTTTGGGTGGCAGTCGTAACAGCCACTGGCGCTGCTGACCAACCTGAATGGACTTATCCACAGACTCGCGCGCGCAGATCAGACGCTGTTCCGCCAGTATCGCCTGATGCGGCGGATCACAGCACAGACTGTCGGGCAGTCGCGGGGCACGCTGAAGCTGATAACTGACCGGGCGGAATAATGTATCCGGCCAGTACTGTGGGTCGATCCCCAACCAGATACCACTGAAACCGGCTCCGTAAGACCAGGCCAGCGGGCAATAGGGATCACTGAAAAAACGTTGCAGCAACCAGTCCTCAGGCTTGCCGATATCCTCTTCTGCCCGCGCTTTACGCTGGGCAACCAATGCTGCTTCTATATCTGCACGCTTGCTCTCCGCCTGACGCAGAAAGTCATCGCGGCTGATCAGGCTGCGCAGGTTCTCTGGCAGGCGTTCATATTCGGCATGCATATGCGACAGATAATCTTCCGCCGAAATACGCACCTGTGCAGCCTGTGCCGGCGGCGGCAATAACCAGGGCAGTCCACTGGCTGTCGCCGGTAATAATGGAATAAATCCACGCTTCAGCAACGGAATCGCCTCTTCTCCTAAAGGCAGATACACCAGTTCCGGCGGCAAACGAACAGCATTACTCATAAAAACGCATGACTCCTGAAGAACCGTCGACAGATAAACGCCCACCCCTTTGTGCGATATATCTCACAAGACAGTGCGACATCTGGGTAAAAAGCACTGGATGTGACGGAAGAAACGACACAGAAAAAATGTAAGACATTGATTTATAAGAACTTTATAAAAACACGCTATCTCTGATTAACCACAGTATAGAAAACCTGGGCTATCCCAGAAGGTCGATTCTGCTATCTTTAATTCCACAAGGACGAACGCACTGCCGGGATGGCAGTGATCAGGAAGATACCGCTAGGGATTGCAATCACGGATAGAGTTGTCGGCGAAGGATCGCTGGTCAGGGATGAGCAACCGCAATGGACAGCGGCAGGGATGAACGAAGACTAGGACGCCAGGATGGCGCTAGGGTGCTGTGGCGGTCAGGACAGGATGTCCTGACCGCCCGATTTTTTTTGGGGCACGCGAAATTTTGCGGTACCCGCTTCACTCCCTCATCCCCGGTACAGCCCGATTGCAGACTTCTTCTGCATTATCAGTCAGCGGCTGTGATAACGCTCTGCCAGTAAACCAACACCGACAAAAGCCCCCACTACCACACTCAGAAACATCCCCGATGACAGGGTGCGTAAATAGCTGTCGAGCACCGGCGTCAGCCACACCGACAATGCGCCATAGCCAAAGGTACACAACGCAATAAAGACCCCGACACGCACCCAGATGGGATGTGGACGCACTAACCGGCGTACCAGATCGTTAATCGTATCGCCAAAAATAACCAACAGGGTTGCTACCAGCGCCAACGCGATATCGTCCGTGTGTGGCCGGACATGGCTGGCGAGGGTCTGAATCAGGGTCATGCAGGTTCTCCGTCAGGTGAATAAATCTGTCTGCTGAAAGCAAAGCAGACAGGCATGACCTTAGCGCGGAAGAACAGCCTGTTCCATTTCTGTTACGAATAAAAACTGAACGTTAACTAAACAGCATGGTGTTCTGTCACGGTTGTGCCATTCTGGAAATGTGCAGTAAAGGAAACAACAAGGAACTGCGATCATGAATGAATCCCCGCATCGCCTGGGCCAGCTGCTGCTGCAGCGACAGGAAATAACAGAACAACAGCTGCAACAGGCTCTGAGTTATCAGGCACAGAATCCCTGCCAGATTGGTCAGGCGTTAATTCAGCTGGGATTTATTGATGAACGAACCCTGCGCAACGTCTTACGTCGCCAGCGCTGGCTGAAGCCTTGCGCCGCCTGCTTTGCGCTGATCGCACCCTTTTCGATGACCTGGGCAGATGAAGATAAAGAAGCCGCGTTCAGCAGCGACTGGCTGGAAGCCAGTCACTGGGATCTGGTTGATGATGAGCGTGTAACTGAACATTCGTCATCGGTTGATCTGATGAAGTTTGTCGCACTGACCGCCTGGGATATTTATCAGGGCGAACCAGTGCCCGGCGAAGTGCGTTATAACGTCAGCCAAACCAACAATAAAGGCTACAGCCTGGAATTATCGATGCGCTTCTGAATTCCGCCACGCCCGAAAGGCATAAAAAAAGCCCGTCCATTGGACGGGCTTTTTAATTTGGTGCCGGCACCAAGAGTCGAACTCGGGACCTACTGATTACAAGTCAGTTGCTCTACCGACTGAGCTATACCGGCTAAGTGGGCGGGGATATTAATGTTCCGACCCTGCCGCGTCAACCGCTTTTTTGCTAAGCCCCTGAAAATTATCATTTTATCCCTGAAAGAGCGGCACCAGGGCAGAAACTGCTGCCGGATCATTAAATAATGCTCCTGTCTGCTGCGATTGCATGTGAAATTAGGCTGAACAGCGCTTAATAAAACTGTCACAATCTGTGGCGGAAATTTGCCGTAAAATCGGGGACCTTTATGAGCGGTGGCTATATTCTCGTTGTTGATGACGAGCCTGCAATTTGCGATATGATCCGTACCTGCCTAGAACTCGCCGGCTTCCGCGTGAAGCTTTCTGCCAATGGCCACCTGGCCCATCAGATGATCGTCAATGAGCGTCCGGATCTGGTAATTGCCGACTGGATGATGCCCATGCTGTCAGGTATTGAGCTGACCCGCCGGTTGAAGCGTGATGAGCTGACCGCCGATATTCCGGTCATTATGCTGACCGCCCGGGCCGATGAAGATGACCGCATCAGCGGCCTCGACAGTGGCGCCGATGATTATATTCTCAAGCCCTTCTCAACCCGCGAACTGGTCGCACGCATCCGTGCTGTACTGCGCCGCACCAACGCCCTGATTGATGATGTACCGGTAAAAGCCGGCAAGCTCAGCCTTGACCGTTCTTCCCAGAATGCCAGCATCAGCGGTCAGGCGATCTCTCTGGGACCGCTGGAATTCAAGCTGCTGGAATTTTTCATGCTGCATCCCAATCGCGTATACTCCCGCGCCCAATTGCTCGATCGGGTCTGGGGCGGCAATGTCTATATCGATGACCGCACGGTGGATGTGCATATCCGTCGTCTGCGCAAAGCGTTGTCGATCGATGATCAGGAACAGATGATTCAGACCGTACGCGGTGCCGGTTACCGTTTTTCTCCGTCCGATGAAGTAAAAAGCTAAGGGGAAGTGTGTGCAGCAAGCCGCATGGCAACGTGAATTTTTCCGCATTCTGGTCGTGGTTGGACTGGGTTTCGCACTTGGCTGGTCATCGGGCCATGCCATCTGGGGACTGATCCTCGGCCTGTTAACGGCGCAGGTTATGGCCTTCCGCGCGATGGCCAGTCTGTATCGCTGGAGTTACCGCCAGGGGCCTCCGCCACAGGACAGCGGCCTGATTGGTTACAGCGTGGATAAACTGATCCGCCGCGAAAAAAACCTGAAAAACAAACTGGCACAACAGGCCGTGCAACTGCAGCGGTATAATCAGGGTATTGAATCCCTGCATGATGGTGTTGTGATCATCGGTCAGGAAGGCTACATCACCAACTTCAACGGTTCGGCTTCCCGCCTGCTCGGTCTGCGTAAAGAAGACAGCGGCCAGCACATCACCAACTTAATCCGTAATCCACGTTTCACCCGTTATTTTAACGAAGGCGATTACAGCTCTTCTCTGCAGTTTGATGTCAGTCATCGTAAGCAATTCAGCCTGCAGATTCAGATCACCCAGTTTGGCCTCGACCAGAAAGTTATGCTGGTGAAAGACATCACCGAACGTAAGCGGGTAGAAACCATGCGGCAGAATTTTATTGCCGACGTTTCACATGAATTACGCACTCCGTTAACCGTCATTAATGGTTATCTGGAAATGTTGGGGGATATGGAGCTGCCCCCCAGCCTGCAAAAAGCCATCGGGCAGATGAACAGTCAGGGCCAGCGGATGAAGAGTCTGGTCAACGATCTGATTGAGCTGTCCAAGCTGGAAAGCGCCAACACAGAACAGCTGGGTGACTGGTTTAACCTGCAGCAGCTGGGTTACTCGGTGGTTGATCAGCTGCAGGCTTACAGTAATAACCGTATCGTCTTTAAATGCCCGCAGAAGATTGAAATTCAGGGCTTCAGCGATGAGATGAGTTCGGTACTGACCAATCTGCTGACCAATGCCATTAAATACGGTGGTGATGACAATATCGAATTTACCATCCGCTCAGGCTTTGACGGCGTTAAAGTCAGCATCAGTGATCATGGCCCGGGGATCCCGGCACAGCATATCAGCCGCCTGACCGAACGCTTTTACCGTATTGATGATTCGCGTGAATCGACCGTTGGCGGTTCCGGTCTGGGACTGGCCATCGTTAAACACGCGCTGGAGCATCACGACACCGTGCTGGATATCGAATCAACGCTGGGTAAGGGCAGCACGTTCAGCTTTATTATTTCATCCGACCGCAGCCGGGTGATGGAAAAAGACTGAGCGTTTAATGCTTTTCACTTTGAGTGAAGAGCGACCATAAAAAAAGCGCCTGAACGGCGCTTTTTTTGTTTCTGATTACTGTATTGATACAGCTATCAATCAGAATTTGTATTCCAGACCAGCACCGTAGTACTGAGCGTTTACGCTTTCGTCATCGGACTCTTCACTGGTGGCATAAACAAAAGTCTTGGCATTTTTAGCCAGCTTGTAATCTGCCCCCAGGCTGTAGCTCACACCACCTTCTTTCTTAATATCAGACGCGCCGTACTGAGCTTTTACCGTCACAGCAGAGGTTGCCTTGATTGCTGCAGATGCCATCCAGCCTTCTTCGGAGTTACCATCGGTGTCCAGGGTTTCCCACAGGGCACCCAGCTGCACCGCGCCCACTTTGTACTGACCAACAAAACGCTGAGCGTCGACTTTCTCGCCGTTCACTTCGTTGTCATAGGCATAGGCTACGTAAATATCGCCACGGGTATAGGCCAAAGATGCTGACAGGCCGTTGTTCACATCTTCATCTTCGGAGTTCAGGTGATCAACGGTTGCCACCAGACCGGCGAAAGATGGCGAGCTGTACTGCACGCTGTTCTTTGAACGGTTTTCGCTCTTGGAAATGATGTTTTTGATATCACCACGCAGATCGTTAAACAGATCGACTTTGTTCTGTGCACTCTTGAAAGGCGTATCAAACATACCGGCCTGAATACGACCAAAGCCACCCTCAAGACCAATAAAGGTATTGCGCTGAGACAGCGTAGAGTCGTACTCATATTTGTCCCCGGCATCGTCTTCGCCTTTCAGGGTTTTTGCACCGCTATCAGCAAATACTTCATATTCCACCTGATACACCGCTTTCAGGCCGTGCTCCAGCGCAATGGAGCCTTTTAACCCCAGACGGGAAGCATTGGAGTTCAGCTGAGAGAAGTTACCGGCGTTTTCTGGCTGCACAAATTCCTGAGTAACATTGAGCTTGCCATAGAACTCCGGCTTTTCAATTTCAAGATTAATGGTTTCAGCCTGAACCAGAACCGGAGAGGCGATAGCGAGAGATAAGGCGATTTTTTTCATAATGAGTACCTGAATAATGTCATACAGTGTTATGGCCCATTACCGGTAAGTGCCGTATCAGGCAACAGGCTGGCCGATAGGTGACAATTCTGTTTCAGTTACATTACAGAATTATGACATCGGCAGTATTTATTGCAGCCGGATGACAACTCCATGAATGTTTTATGAATATACCTCCCGGCTATCTGTCTAAGTTAAGCCCAGATACGCCACTTTGCTTTATTCAGGTGCACACTATTCTGGCTTTGGCCCACAAAAAAGCCCGCGCTGAGGCGGGCTTCGGTATTTTATCAGCGCACAAAGATCACTCTTTGTTCGCCTGCTCTTCTATTTCAGTCAGCGAGCTGTGACGCACGTCAGTACCCTTCACCAGATAAATCACCTGTTCTGAAATATTACGCGCATGGTCACCAATACGTTCAATGGCACGCAGAATCCACAGGATGTTGATTGCCTGACCGATAGAGCGCGGATCTTCCATCATATAAGTGATCAGTTCACGCAGAGCAGAAGCATACTGCTGGTCGACCAGTTTATCGTTGCGCACAACGTCAATGGCGCCGTCCACGTCGTGACGGGCGAAGGCATCCAGTGCACCGGAAATCATTTTCACAACTTCGGCGCCCATATAACGCAAGGCCTGCTGACACAGCTGGTTGCTGCTGTTATCGGCTACTTCCAGTGTATGAATGGCAATTTTGCTGGCTTCATCACCGATACGCTCAAGATCACGTACCACGCGGGATACGGCCAATACCATGCGCAGGTCAGAAGCGGCCGGCTGGCGACGCACCAGAATCTGTGTGCACTCGTGGTCGATGTTTACTTCCATCTTATCCACTTCGTCTTCACGGCGGATAACATCATCGGCCACACGGGTATCACCACTGCAGATTGCTTCGATGGCGTTTGCTACCTGACGCTCGACCAGACCACCCATACCCATCATATGGTTGCGGATCGCTTCCAGATCAGCGTTAAACTGTCCGGAAATATGCTGGTTAAAATTCATTTCCATTGTCGCGTCCCCTTACCCGAAACGGCCGGTGATATAGGCTTCTGTTAATGTGTGCTGAGGCGTCGTAAACACCTGATCGGTCGGGTTTACTTCAATCAGCTGACCAAGGTGGAAATACGCCGTACGCTGTGACACCCGCGCAGCCTGCTGCATAGAGTGGGTAACGATGGCGATGGTGTAATTCTCACGCAGTTCGTCGATCAGTTCTTCAATCTTAGCCGTTGCAATCGGATCCAGCGCTGAGCAGGGTTCATCCATCAGAATCACTTCCGGATCGACCGCAATAGTGCGGGCGATACACAGACGCTGCTGCTGACCACCGGACAAACCTGTACCGGGTGAGTGCAGACGATCTTTTACTTCATTCCATAAGCCGGCACGCTGCAGACTTTTTTCCACAATCTCGTCCAGATCAACACGCGAATGCGCCAGGCCATGAATGCGTGGGCCGTAAGCAACGTTGTCATAAATCGACTTAGGAAATGGGTTTGGCTTCTGGAACACCATACCAACCCGCGCACGTAAAGGCACGACATCCACTTTCGGATCGTAAATATTTTCACCGTCGAGCAGAATTTCACCACTGATACGGCAGATGTCGATGGTGTCATTCATACGGTTCAGACAACGCAGGAAGGTCGATTTACCACAACCGGACGGGCCGATCAGGGCAATCACTTCGTTGGCACCGATATCCAGGCTGACATCAAAAATGGCCTGTTTTTCACCGTAAAAAACGCCGACATCACGGGCCTTTAATTTCGGATTTTCACAAAAAGCGGCGCCATTGGTTTTGTGGTTTTCGATGATGCTCATAATCTCTTTAATCCAATCAAATCGTTAATGTGTCAGACCACTTACCAGCGGCGTTCCAGACGACGGCGCAGCATCACCGCGGCGGTATTCATCGTCACCAGGAAGCCCAGCAGCACCATAATGGCACCGGACGTACGCTCCATAAAGGCACGCTCAGGACTGTCTGACCAAAGGAAAATCTGTACCGGCAATACGGTGGACGGGTCATTAATAAAACCTGGCACATCAACCACAAAGGCCACCATACCGATCATCAGCAGCGGTGCCGTTTCACCCAATGCCTGAGCCATACCAATAATGGTACCGGTCAGCATGCCCGGCAATGCCAGCGGCAATACGTGGTGAAAGACCACCTGCATTTTCGAAGCACCCAGACCAAAGGCCGCTTCGCGGATGGATGGCGGTACGGCTTTAATCGCTGCACGACCGGAAATAATAATGGTCGGCAAAGTCATCAGCGTCAGCACCAGACCACCGACCAGCGGGGTGGAACGTGCCACACCGAAAATATTAATAAAAATAGCCAGACCGAGCAGACCAAAAGTAATGGATGGCACCGCTGCAAGGTTATTGATATTAATTTCAACAAACTCGGTAATTTTGTTACGCGGAGCAAATTCTTCCAGATAAATAGCCGCCGCCACACCAATCGGGAACGACAGCAGAAAGGTAACCAGCAAGGTCAGGAAGGTACCGGTAATAGCACCACGGATACCGGCCAGCTCAGGCTCACGCGAATCACCGTTAACAAAGAACAAGGTGTTGAACTGGGTCTTCAGCATGTCCTGATCAATCCACTGCTCAAGCCATTTCACCTGAGTTTCACTCATACGGTTATTATGAAGCTCGGTTCCACGGTCATGTTTGAACCACTGATCAACATCGTCATCCGCAATCAGGTTAACACTCAGCTTCTTGCCCAATAACGACGGGTCTGCAATCACCGCTTCCTGCAGCTGCCAGGCTGCACCGGCACTGATCATGCTGTACAGCTGGCGGCGCTCACCGCGCCCCTGCGGCTGCACCATAGCTTTGAAGTGCTGCTTAATCAGACCTTCGAAATCAGCATTACGGATTTCCTGGTCATCGGCTTTTTTGTTAATACCGAGAAAGTCTGCATCGATCAGAATTTCGGTCTGAATAACCGTCTGACGGAACGCCGACGCACCTTTATTGATGATGTCGCCAAACAATCCCACCAGACACAGCAGACCAAACAACACCGATGCCATACCGTACGTGCGGAAACGCTTTTCCGCCGCACGGCGGCGCACCATGCTTTTTTCAACTTTTTCGCGGGTACTTAAAGAGGTATTAGTCATATTGTTCCCGATATTTCTGTACTACTTTCAGGGCAACGAAGTTGAGCGCCAGCGTCACCAGGAACAGCACCAGTCCCAACGCGAAGGCCGCCAATGTTTTCGGTGAATCGAATTCCTGGTCACCCACCAGCAGGGTCACAATCTGCACGGTTACCGTCGTCACAGAATCCAGCGGATTCGCGGTCAGGTTAGCGGCCAGACCGGCTGCCATCGCCACAATCATGGTTTCACCAATGGCGCGCGATACCGCCAGCATAATGGCGCCGACAATACCGGGCAGGGCTGCCGGAATAACCACCTCTTTAACGGTTTCGCTCTTGGTTGCGCCCAGTCCGTAACTGCCATCACGCAGCGATTGTGGCACGGCGTTGATAACGTCATCGGACAACGAGGAAACAAAAGGAATAATCATAATGCCCATCACCAGACCCGCGGCCAGGGCACTTTCTGACGACACATCAAGCCCCAGGGTTGCTACCAGCCAGTTATCGCGAATGAAGGGGGCCACTGTTAAGGCAGCAAAGAAGCCGTACACCACAGTGGGAATACCGGCCAGAATTTCCAGCGCCGGTTTGGCGTACTGGCGGATAGCCGGAGTGGCGTATTCCGATAAATAAATCGCCGCCATCAGGCCAACAGGTACCGCAATCAGCATGGCGATCAGGGAGATCAGTAAAGTACCGGCAAACAGCGGTACCGCACCGAAACTGCCGGACGAGCCGGACTGGTCGGCGCGCAGGGCGACCTGAGGAGACCAGGTGGTGCCAAACAGGAATTCAAACGGGCTGACTTTGCCGAAGAACTGCCAGGCTTCATACAGCACAGAAGCAAGAATACCGAGGGTGGTCAGTACTGCCACACCGGAGCTGGCAAACAGCAGGCGGCGGACAATGCTCTCAACCTCGGTACGGGCACGCATATCGGCTTTAATGCGGCGCCAGGTTAAGGCAATACCCAGCAGCGCCAGCGCTAACACCATGCCGCTGTGTAACAGCAGGGTACGCTCCTGCAGCTCAATCAGATGACGCACCGCCGGCTCAAGCTCCGGTGCCGCACTGATACCTGAACCAATAGCCAGATTGTGCACCTTGCTGATGGCCAGCTGAATATCCGATGGACTGCCCTGCTGAATCGCTTCCGGCAACTGGGCGATCAGCAGATGATCAATAACCGGCGCTTCCGCCAGACTCCAGATCAGCAGCAGTAACAGTGGCGGCAGGCCCGTCCACAGGGCCATTAATGCACCGTAGTGAGTTGGCAGTGAGTGCAGGCGCATACCTTGGCTGGCAATTGCCCGGGCCCGGTTCCGTCCCAGCAGATAGGCTCCGCCGAGAAGAATAAGAACCGCAATGATCAAGCTACTGTAATTCATGGGTCATTGATCTTTAAGTGGTTGTGACATGCAAAAGCCGAGGCTTTGCCTCGGCTTTTGCCGCGTGTCTTCAGACCGCGCCTGCTGCTTACTTCGCGGCCAGCGGAGTCAGATTTTTTACAGTGTCCAGGATACGGGCACGCTCTTCATCCATCATCGGAATCATGCCTTTGTCTGCCAGGTATCCGTCTTCACCCATCGCACGCTCAGAGGTGAATTCAGCCAGATACTCTTCAATACCAGGGATTACGCCAACGTGTGCCTTCTTAACATAGAAGAACAGGGAGCGGCTGACCGGGTAAGAACCATCAGAAATCGCATCAAAGGTCGGCAGTTTACCGTCAACGGTAGAGCCCTGCACTTTGTCTGCGTTCTGTTCCAGGAAGCTGAAACCGAAGATGCCGAATGCGTCCGGGTTAGCGACCAGTTTCTGTACGATCAGGTTATCGTTTTCACCGGCTTCTACATAAGCGCCGTCTTCACGCAGACCGTGACATACCGCTTTGTATTTGTTCTTGTCTGAATCTTTCATCGCTTTGATGAACGGGAATGCTTTACAGCCACCTTCCATTGCCAGTTCTACGAAGGCATCACGGGTACCGGATGTTGGTGGTGGTCCCAGAACTTCGATTTTCTTCGCTGGCAGCGCAGGGTTTACGTCTTTCCAGGTTTTGTATGGGTTCTCAATCAGGGTATCGGAGCCGTCTTGAGCCGGAACCATTT
The DNA here is from genome assembly GCF_025345565.1 of Thalassolituus hydrocarboniclasticus. Taxonomy (NCBI): domain Bacteria; kingdom Pseudomonadati; phylum Pseudomonadota; class Gammaproteobacteria; order Oceanospirillales; family Oceanospirillaceae; genus Thalassolituus; species Thalassolituus hydrocarboniclasticus. Next base: position 3,955,480 of record NZ_CP054475.1, read on the forward strand.
TCGCCAGTGCCAGGAACATATCCTTACGGGTCAGTTCCATGTGTGGAGCCACAGCCGCATTGGCAAATGCAATGCCGTCATAGCCAATCATCACTTCAACAATCTCAGTTACACCGTTTTTGGCGCACAGTTCAATTTCAGAAGATTTGATCGCGCGGGAAGCGTTGGTGATATCCGGAGTCGCATCACCCACACCGGAACAGAACAGCTTCAGACCACCACCAGAGCCGGTGGACTCAACTTTTGGAGTACGGAAATTGGTCGACTTACCAAAACGCTCAGCCACAACGGTAGAGAACGGGTAAACAGTGGAGGAACCCACAATGCTGATGTAATCACGTTCAGCGTGAGCCGTAACACTTACGACGGAGGCCAGCAGTGCGGCGCCGGCTAACAGAGCTTTTTTCATCGTTGCTTCCTTTTGTATTCCGGTTGTTACCAATCCGGGAACAGCGTTGGCTATTGGATGAACGTGATTATTGGAGCGCAATGTTACAGAAATATGACATGCAGGCAATTTATTACAACACCATGACAGTTGTGTGACACAGGAATCGGGCTGCAAGCCGCATGTTCTGTGGGTATAATGCGCCGCCCGGGTCATCCCGACCCGTGTTCCGCCGCCAATAATAAGAGCCCCTGATGACTCAAATGTTGCTGAATTCCCTGTTGCAGCTGAACCGGTTAACCCGGCTTATCGGCGAATCCGTACGCTGGCTGTCGCTACTGATGGTTATCTTTTCCTGTCTGGTGGTGGTTCTGCGCTACAGCTTCAGCATTCCGTCCATCGCCCTGCAGGAAGCGGTGATGTACCTGCACGCCTCACTCTTTATGCTCGGTGCCGCCTATACCTGGCAGCAAGGCGGCCATGTGCGGGTGGACGTGTTTTACCGCAACTGGAGCGCGCAGCGTCAGGCCTGGGTCGACCGTCTCGGCATTGTGCTGCTGGTACTGCCGGTCTGTCTGTTTATGCTCTGGGTCAGCTGGGATTACGTGGCCAGCGCCTGGGCTATTGGCGAGAAGTCACCCGAAGCCGGTGGCCTGCCCTTTGTTTACCTGCTCAAGAGCCTGATTGTTGCCCTGCCGCTGCTGATTATTCTGCAGGCGCTGGCCGAGCTGGCCAACACCTTCGTGCCGCATCCGGATGCCGATAAAAACGCGGAGGTGGAAAAACACTATGGCTGAGTTAATGCCGCTGCTGTTATTCGCGCTGGTCTGCATCGTGCTGATGTGTGGCTTCCCCGTGGCCTTTACCCTGGCCGGCACCTCGTTGCTGTTTGCCGGCATTGGTGTATTAACCGGTACGCTGGATGATGCCTTCCTGCACGCGCTGCCGAACCGTATGTTCGGCATTCTCAGCAACCAGATTCTGATCGCCGTACCGCTGTTTGTGTTTATGGGCGTGATGCTGGAGAAATCGCGTATCGCCGAACGTCTGCTGCGCAACATGGGCCTGTTGTTCGGCCCGGTACGCGGCGGCCTGGGATTCTCGGTGGTGATTGTTGGCATGCTGATGGCGGCCAGCACCGGCATTATCGGTGCCACCGTAGTGACCATGGGCCTGATCTCACTGCCGACCATGTTGCGTCAGGGTTACAGCCCGGCACTGGCAACCGGCAATATCTGCGCAACCGGCACCCTCGGGCAGATTATTCCGCCATCCACTGCACTGATTATTCTGGGCGATGTGCTGTCCAGCTCATACCAGCAGGCACAGCTGAAAATGGGGATTTTCAGCCCGGAAACCATTTCTGTGGCCGATCTGTTTGTTGGTGCGCTGATTCCCGGACTGATGCTGGTTGCCGCTTACCTGCTGTACATCGGTCTGGTGGCGCTGTTCCGCCCACAGGCTGCACCGGCCGTCAGTGACCGGCCACCGCTGGATACTGCTTTTGTGCTCGAATTACTCAAGGGCCTGCTGCCGCCATTAGCACTGATCATCGCCGTACTGGGCTCGATTCTGACCGGTATTGCCACGCCGACCGAAGCCGCCGGTATCGGTGCCGGTGGCGCCCTGCTGCTGGCCATAGCCTACCGCGAGTTTGATATTGCGCGCTTAAAAGAAGTGATGGATGCCACCCTGCAGGTCACCAGTATGGTGTTCCTGATTTTTATCGGCGCTGCGCTGTTCTCGCTGGTATTCCGCGGTTTTGGTGGCGAAGAGCTGGTGCATTCGGCCTTTACCAGCCTGCCCGGCGGCGTGTTCAGCGCCATGCTGATTGTGATGCTGGTGATCTTCCTGCTCGGCTTTATTCTCGACTTTATCGAGATCACCTTTGTGGTGGTGCCTATTGTTGCACCGGTACTGCTGATGATGGGGGTCGATCCGGTCTGGCTGGGCATTATGATTGCCATCAACCTGCAGACCTCATTCCTCACGCCGCCCTTTGGCTTTGCCCTGTTTTACCTGCGCGGTGTGGCACCGAAGGAAATTGCCACCCGCACCATTTATCGCGGTGTAATGCCTTTTATTGCCATCCAGCTGTTGATCCTGCTGTTGCTGGCCATCTTTCCACAACTGGCGACCTGGTTGCCGGAGCAGCTCTATGGCTGATCCGGCCTGCCGCTAAAGTCGTATTGGCAGCGGATGTGCTGGAGGCAGAAAACCAGTACACTCCGCACAAAATAATTCCAACCAGGTAGAACCCCATGAACCCGAAAGAGGACGCCGTCGATCATCCACGCGGAGACTCCCTCGAAGAAGCACGCGAAGACTGTGAACCCACCCCGGAAGGTGAGCTGACCCTGCGTCTGATTCCGACCCGCAGTGAGACCAATGTGCACGGTGATATCAGTGGTGGCTGGGTCGTCGCGCAGATGGACCACGCCGCCGAAAGTGTTGCCAGCCGTCTGGCTCAGGGCCGCATTGCCAATGTGGCACTGGAGTCGGTGGTGTTTATGTCGCCCATCCGCGTGGGAGCCGCCGTATGCTTTTACACCCGCCTGCTGGATATCGGCACTTCCTCTATCCGCATCGCTATCGAGGTGTGGACGCAAAATCCGAATGAGGTTGAGCGCCGTAAAGTGGTTGATGCAGTGTTTGTCTATGTTGCGATCGACGAAACCGGGCGTATCCGCCGCGTTCCGCGCTGAGAAACGCTGAAAGAGCAGGAGCCGGACGGCTCCTGCGGTCTGTATTTACTGCTTAACCGGTCGCGCCCAGCCCGTCACGTTGCGCTGCTTACCCCGCGCCACGGCAAGCTCGCCCTCAGCCACTTCTTTAGTGATCACCGAACCCGCGGCGACCGTTGCGCCTGCGCCAATTTTTGCCGGCGCCACCAGCGACGAGTTGGAGCCGATAAAGGCGTTATCGCCAATTTCGGTTTTAAACTTGTTTACGCCATCGTAATTGCAGGTGATGGTGCCCGCGCCAACGTTCACGTCTTTACCGATCTCAGCATCACCGATATAGGTCAGATGATTGACCTTGGAACCTTCGCCGATCACCGATTTTTTTACTTCACAGAAGTTACCGACCTTAGCGCCGTTATGCAGCTCGGCGCCCGGACGCAAACGCGCGTATGGGCCAACATGGCAGTCAGCGGCTACCAGCGCCTGATCGATCATGGAATAACATTCAATCTCGCAGCCCTGCCCGATGCGGCTGTTTTTAATCACGCAGTACGGGCCGATCTGTACGCCGTCTTCCAGTACCACATCACCTTCAAACACACAGCCCACGTCGATACGCACATCGTTACCAACGGTCAGGGTACCGCGTACGTCGATACGCGCCGGATCGGCCAGCGACACACCATCGCGCAACAGCTGATCCGCCAGCTGGCGCTGATAAACGCGTTCCAGACCGGCCAGTTGCAGACGGTCATTCACACCCTGCACTTCGTATTCGTCCTGCGGATGAATCGCCCGCACCGCCACACCCTGCTCCACCGCCATGGCAATCACATCAGTCAGGTAGTACTCGCCCTGTGCATTATTGGCGGACAGCTTTGGCAACCACTCATTCAGCAACGCGGCCGAAACCGCCAGAATGCCGGTGTTCACCTCACGGATTTTACGCTGCAGGTCGCTGGCATCTTTGTGTTCAACAATGGAGAGAATATTGCCGGCATCGTCACGCACAATACGGCCATAACCGGTCGGGTCCGCCAGCTCAACAGTGAGCAGGGCCAGAGCCTGGCCATCGTGGGTTTCGTCGAGCAGCTTCTGCAGGGTTTCTGTGCGGATTAATGGCACATCGCCGTACAGCACCAGCACGGTCGCTGCCGGATCAACCTCAGGCATCGCCATCGCCACCGCATGACCGGTACCTTTCTGCTCCGTCTGCAGCGCCCAGGTCAGCGGAAAGTCCGTGATCTGTTCTTTGACCACATCAGCCCCGTGCCCGATCACCACATGCTGCTTCGCCTGTGGCAGTGCTGCAGCGCTGTTGAGTACATGCGCCAGCATCGGCTTGCCAGCCAGACGATGCAGTACCTTCGGCAGGTCCGATTTCATACGCGAGCCTTTGCCCGCAGCCAGAGTAACGACGGCCAGTGTCATAGCGGTGTGTCCCGAGAAAAATATGCCGGCTATTCTAGGGCCTCATGACACGAATTCAATCAGAGTGCTATTCTTGGCCGCTTTCTTATACGCAGCTCAGCAGATGGATATGCGCTCTCACTACTTATCAATTCTGGCGTCCGGCCTGATTTCACTGTTCCTTTTCTATTCGCCGCCGACCTTTGCCGAAGCCGCCAGAGGCTTTTCGCAGGGGCCTGCACCAGAGTGGGTAAAGCCGCACCGCTATACTCCCGGCAGTGAGCGTGAAGGCGCCCATGGCGGCATTGATTATCTGCTGGTTGAATCACAACGGCGCGCCGGCACCCCGGACAAACCAAGGCAAACCTTCCGCCGTTTCCGTGAACGCATTCTGAATCAGGCGGGCCTTGATAAAGCCTCCGAGCTTTACCTTTACCACAATCAGGAATATCAGCAGCTGGCCCTGCACCAGGTCGACGTGATCCGCGACGGTCAGGTTATCAACAAGCTGGATTCACTGGTGATTAACAGCTTCCGCTCGGAAGACCGGGCCAGCAGTCTGATCTACGACGGTGTTATCCGTACCCATCTGATAATTGATGATCTGCGTATCGGCGATGAACTGGAATACAGCTACACCACCACCGGCAGCAATCCGGTTTACCAGCAGCTTTATTCCGTCGGCCTGCAGGTTTCCTGGGGCGTACCGGTTGAGCAGGTTTACTACCGCGTTGTCTGGGATGGACCTGCCCCGTTAAACGTCAGATCACTCAGAACAGAGGTCGGCGTAACATCGGCGCAGACTGGCGACCGCTTTGAATATGAAATCCGCCTGCGTAATACCGATGTCATCAAAGACAATTCTGAAAAGCCTTCATGGGCGGATGCCAGTGGCTATGTTTTCCTCTCGACGGTTTCTGCATGGCAGGATGTCGAGCACTGGGCCGCACCTATGTATCAGCAGGCCATCGGCAGCAGCGACGGCATTGCAGCAGTAGTCGCTGATATCCGCCGTCAGGCACCCACCAGCACCGGGCAGATTGCTCTGGCCCTTGCCTATGTGCAGGACAATATCCGTTACCTTGGACTGGAAATGGGCACCAACTCCCACCAGCCAACCCCTGCAAGCGAAACACTGGAATTACGCTACGGCGACTGCAAAGACAAAACCGTACTGTTGATAAGTCTTCTCCGCGGACTGGGAATCAGCGCCTATCCGGCACTGGTAAGCACAGAGACGGGCAAAGATCTGCACAACTATCCGCCATCACATAATCTGTTTGACCACGTGATCACCTACGTGGAAAACGCAGGCAAAAGCTACTGGCTGGACCCGACACGCCGCAATCAGGGACAGATTATCGAGGGGGTTTATCAGCCCGACTATGGCCATGCTCTGGTGGTTGGTATGCAGCGCAACGCACTGACGCCGATGCAACCGCAGCACAACAGCTACCTGACCATCCGCGATGACTTTTATCTGAACGCCGACGCTGCACAGCCAGTAACATTTACCACCTCTTCAGACATGCAGGGCTGGTTTGCTGAGAATTTCCTCAGCCGCCTTGAACGCAGCAGCATGCAGGAGCTGGGCGAGTCTTATCAGAACTATTATCAGGGTTACTACAATGGCACCAGCGCCAGCTCTCCTTTCAGCTATGAACGCGCAGGGCAGCACCTGATAACCCGCGAACAGTACAGCATTGCTGACTTCTGGGAAGAGGACGGTGACCGTCTGGAACAAACCTTCTACCCGGGCACCATCCGCAACTATCTGGTGCTACCCGAGGAGCGGGAGCGTACTTCGCCTTTTGCTCTGATACACCCCGTGACCGTGTCTCAGACCATGACGATTCACTTCGAAGGCGATGACTGGAGTTTCGACAATCATGCTTTTGCAGAACAAAACGCCTTTTTTCACTACCAGCGCGACGTTGTCTACAACAAAGGTGAGCGACGACTGACACTTACCCAGCAGTACACCTCGCTGACCGATCACGTGCCCGCCGCCGACACCGCCGACTACATCGCCGCTGTTGAACGGGCGCGTGCAGAAACCAATTACGGTATTTTCCGTTACAAAGAAACCGCGACAACAAGCAGCGAAGAGGGATTCTGGCCCGACGCCTACACCTTAACGATGACATTGCTCGGTATCTGCGCAGCGGTTCTCTGCATCGTACTGATCAGCTGGTTTGTGGCGATGCGCAGGGAAGAAAATACACCGCAGCAGTATTACCCGCTGCCGCTCTGGCAATTCGTCTTCCTGATGCTGATTACTCTGGGAACCTACAGCCTGTTCTGGGCCTACCGTAACTGGAAATACATTAAGACACTGGATAATTCCGACATTATGCCGGCCTTCAGAAGCCTGTTTGCAGTTATCTGGTTTTTCCCGCTCTACAACCGGGTGGCAAAAGACTATAGCGCAATGGGCAGAAACAGCCTGCTTGCCTCCCCTCTGATAGCCGCTGCTGCCGCCCTGACTTACCTGTTGGCTATGTTCTCCGAACAGCTGCTGCAGGAGCTGCTGAATAACCGCGCACTGCCTTATACCCTGTTGTATATCCTGCTGCCGATATTACCGCTGGCGGCAGTACTGCTGCTGATCAATCATCAGAACGGGCAGGTTCCGTCGCGGCTGCGCTGGCGCCACTGGCTGCTGGCCACTGTCATGCTGCCGTTGCTGGCTCTGATCTGCACGCAGGAGATGTACCTGATTCCCGCCGGCGGTGTGGTTGAGGGTCATGTCATCAGTCAGAGCGACCGCCGCTTTATGGACCGGCGCGGCGTGTTACCCGCGGATGACAATCTGCTGTATTTCTACAGTGACGCATTCTTCGACATCCGTTCCGACGGTAACGGCTTTACCGGCGAGCGGGTGTTTTCTTACTGGCAGGATGACAGCGATGATAACTTTTACTTCCACAGCGCCAAGCTTGCGGACGTTAAAGATATCCGCGTTAAATACTCAGAACGCTGGGATGAAAATACTCTGGTTACGATCGTCACTGAGAGTGATAAAGAATTCGTACTGTATGTGAGCAATGATAATAAACGCGACAAATTATTCGTTAATTCACTGAAAGCGCAGTGGAAAAATCAGCGCCAGGCGCTGAGTGCACAAACGCTTTAATGATCACGGTCCGGAGCAGATGATGCTCAGCTCATCATCTGCTCGCTGTCTTCCAGCAGATCCAGATAATCCATTTCGGTAATACCCAGCGCATCAAAACATTGTTCACTGACCGGTGCCCAGTCGGTCAGATCACGGCCACGGCGGATGCGGTTAACAATATTGTCGGCAATTTTCAGGGTGGCGAAGACCAGTGCAATTTCATCCTGCAGGTGGTCGCTCAGAAAATGTTCGTCGTGATGGTTCAGCACCACCTGACAAATGTCTTTCGGCAGTGACCAGCCGCTGGCAATAAAAAAACCAACCTGGGCGTGGTTGCACTGATAAAGCTCATCTTCGAACAGCAACGGGTTACGGCTGTAATCTTTATTAGCGCGTTCCAGAGTCTGACGGTAATCCGGAAAACGCTGGCTCATCGCAGCAATACCGCAATCATGGAACAGACCGGTAGCGTACAGGTTTTCGGCGGCTATTTTGTCTTTGATGGTTTTGCCGACATACACCATGGTGTCAGCCACCATACTGGCGTTATCCCATAAACGCTCAAGGCTGATCGCACCTGTCGTACTGAAACTGTTACGCAGTAATAATCCGCTGACCAGTGTCCCTACCGACTTTGAGCCCAGCAGCATCACCGCCTGAGGAATATCACTGATCGTGCGGCTCATGCCGTATTGTGGCGAGTTGATGGTTTTCAGAATCAGGGAGGACAGGCCGATATCGCGTGACAACAAGTTCGCCAGCTGCATCAGATCTGCCTCAGGATCATCAATAATGCGCTGGATATCGATCAGGATCTGCGGCTTGGACGGTATGGTAAAACCACGGGAAATACGCTCCATTACTTCATCAGAAACAGTAATCATCGGCTCTCTCAATACTCAACAGCTGCCACTTAACGACAGTCAATCAACATCTGATAAACAGCAGCCAGTGCGCTGCTGTTTATCAGAATAGTGGCTGAGTCCGTAATTTGCTGACAAAAAACATAAAAGCCTGCTTTAACTCAATGTTGGATGTATTGCCGCAACCTGTTTCAACCAACCGCCTGCAATAACAGCAGTGCGAAATATTCACGCTCGTCGGTCCACAGCTGGCGGGTTTCAAATCCTGCGCTGCGGGCCATGTTCTGCAGGGTGTCCGGTCGGTATTTGCAGGAGTTTTCGGTGTGAATGCTTTCGCCTTTACGCAGCGCTATCTGCTGACCGGCGACATTAATCATCTGGTCAACCTCACTGATCAGGTGCATTTCTATTCTGGATTGTTCAGCGTTATAACGTGCCTCGTGGCGGAAACGCTGTTCGTCAAATCCGGCACTTAAGGTCTGGTTCAGGTGACGCAGAATGTTTTTATTAAAGGCGGCGGTGACGCCCTGCTGATCGTTATAAGCGGCTTCCAGCACTGCAACATCTTTTTCCAGATCAACACCGAGCAGAAAATAACTGCCACGCCCCAGTGTCTGACGTACGCGCTGTAAAAACTGCCGGGCTTCCGGCGGCGTGAAATTCCCCAGACTGGAGCCGGGAAAAAATCCCAGTTTGCGTTCCGCCTGCTCAATCTGGCGCGGCAGGCTGAGCGGCTGGCTGTAATCCACACAGGCGGCATAAATGCTCAGCCAGTCGTAGTCATCCAGCAGACGCTGGGCGGCGGCCAGTAAAAACTCACGGCTGATATCCATAGGCACATAACAATCCGGGCGCAGCGCTTCGAGCAGTAAACGGATTTTAAGACTGGCCCCCGCACCGTATTCCAGCAGCACACTGCCAGCCCCGACGATGCCTGCGATCTCACCACTATGCTGACGCAGCAGGCTGATTTCGGTACGGGTCAGATAGTATTCCGGCAGCGCAGTAATGGCCTCGAACAGCTGTGAACCGCGCTCGTCGTAAAACAGTTTGGCTGGCAGCGTCTTCTGCCGTTGCGTCAGCCCTTTCAGTACTTCTTCGCGCAGATCCAGTGGTGCGGGCAGATGATCAAAAACCTGCAGAGCCTGTCGTTTCATACCTTATCTCCCGTTTATTGCGGTGAGTGTTCCGGATTGATCAGGGTTAGTGAGTGTCGCGGGCCAGACGCAGGCCGGTAAACTGCCAGCGCTCATGGGGGTAGAAAAAGTTGCGGTAAGTAATACGGCCGTGACCTTCGGGTGTGGCGCAGGAGCTGCCGCGCAATACCATCTGATTACACATAAATTTGCCGTTGTATTCGCCCACTGCGCCAGCAGCAGGACGGTACCCCGGATAAGCCTGATAAGAGCTTGCAGTCCACTGCCAGCGGCAACCAAACAGCTGCTGCAACTGTTGCGGATACAACCGTGCAGCGCTCTCCCATTCCGCTTCGCTCGGCAGGCGCGCACCCGCCCAGCGGGCGTAGGCATCGGCTTCGTAAAAACTGACATGGCAAAGCGGCGCCTGCGGGTCGAGCGGCTGGCGGCCGGCCAGGCCGTAGGTACTCCATTCATTATTGTGCCGGCGCCAGTACAGCGGCTGCCGCTCCTGTGGCGGCAGACTGCTGATCCAGCTCCAGCCATCGGCCAGCCACCATTGCGGCTGCTGATAACCGCCCTGTTCAATAAACTGCAGGTATTCCGCATTGGTGACTAAGTGGCTGGCGATTTCTCCACCCTGCAGCCACTGGCGGTGACGCGGGGTTTCGTTATCAAAGGCAAAGGCCGGGCCGCTGTAGCCGACCTCGGCAATGCCTTCCGGCAAGCCCAGCCAGCTCAGCGTTGTCTGTTCTGCAGAATGCGGTATAGCCTGCTGATACACAGGTTCCAGCGGATTCTTTGCCCAGCAATACAGCAGGTCGGTGAGCATCAACTCCTGATGCTGCTGTTCATGATTCAGCCCAAGTTCAATCAGTGGCTGCAGGCCGGCGTCATTCAACAGGGGCTGCATGGCCTGATCAATATGAGCGCGATAGGCCAGTACCTCATCCAGCGAGGGGCGGGATAACAGACCGCGCTGAGCACGCGGATAAGGCTGACCAATGCCGTTGTAATAGCTGTTAAACAGATGGCCGAACAGCGGATGAAATTCCTGATAATCAGGGCGGTGGGGTTTAAGCAGAAAGGTTTCGAAGAACCAGCTGGTGTGGGCCAGATGCCACTTCAGCGGACTGGTGAATTCGGCGGCCTGTAACTCGTGATCGGCAGCATTCAGCGGCTGGCACAGAGCGAGCGTCTGTGTCCGGACCTGCCGGTAAAGCTCCATGTCCGTACCTCCGTGGCAAACTGGTGTCAGGTGTTAACCTGACCCAAAGCGTCAGCCATGGCAAGTCCGTTGCGGTAATTGGCCTGATCGGGACCTGGTGTCAGATCAGGGTGATTAATCCGGACTTAAACAGCTGGCAAAACGCTGGGCCAGATCCTGAATAAAGTCAGGGTAGCCACTCTTTGTCACAGAAATATGACTGGCCACCGGGTCCAGCTCGCCCTGTTTAACATCCAGACCACGTACCACTGATTGCACCAGCGCCGGTGAGAATTCCGGCTCACTGAACACGCACACCACTTCGCCGGAGGTCAGCTGGTCGCGCATGCGTTGCAGGGTTTTCATACCGGGTTTCTGCTCCGGTGACAGGGTGAAGGCACCGACCTGATTGAGTTGCATGGCCTGCACCCAGTGATCATAAGCACGGTGGAAAACAAAGAAACCACGGCTGCGCAGCGGTGCCAGCAACTGCTCGGCGCGCTGTAAAGCAGCATCAACATCCGCCGCGAAGTTACCGGCGGGCAGCTCCAGCGCATCGGCCAGCTGCTGCTGGGCGCGTACCATCATGGCCGGCGAAAACCACCAGTGACCATCGTTCGGCTGGCCTTCTTCGCGCAGTTTTGCAACATCAATCCAGATTTTATCCGGCCAGCGGCGGGCAAAACCGCTGAGGTAAGGCTCAGCCTGAGCACCAGACCAGATAATGACATCGGCGCTCTGGATAACATCAATATCGGATGGGCGCAGGGAAAAATCGTGTGGCGTCATTCCCGGTGGCAGCAATACGCTGAGTTGTTCCGTCTCTACCAGAGAGGCAGCCATCAGCGCCAGCGGGTGAACAGTGGCCAGCACTTTGTATGGCGGTTCATGGCTGATAGGAGCAGCCTGACTGCTCAGACTGAGACTCAGCAACAGTGAAATCAGCAGCAACGGCAAATTCTTCATTGTATCGGGGCGTTCCTGTCGTAGAATTGCAACATTATAACCTAATCTCAGAGGCGCGACGATGGCTCAAAACGTCTATAAAGCCCATGATCACCACGCCTGCATCAACAGTGCAGTCTCCCGCGCCCGCGCCCTGTGCGAAGAACAGGGCGCACGTCTGACCCCGGTACGCCAGCGCGTACTGGAGCTGGTCTGGGCCAATCACAAACCGGTTGGTGCCTACGATCTGCTGCCGAAACTGGCGGAAGAAGGTTTTAACTCTGCACCACCAACCGTCTACCGTGCCCTCGATTTCCTGCTCGATCTCGGTCTGGTGCACCGCATCAGCTCCCTGAATGCCTTTATTGGCTGTACGCATCCGGGCGAAGCGCATCCCAGCTGCTTTTTTGTCTGCCGCGAATGTGGTGAAGCACAGGAGCTGGACGCTGAGCAGGTGAATAAAATCGCCCGTCAGGCCGAACAGATGCTGGGTGTGAAAGTCGAACAACAAATGACCGAACTGATGGGTCTGTGCCCAAGATGTCAGGACACCGTATGAGCAGCACCAGTGCCGCCACCATTCTCAGCGCCAGCCAGCTGCGCCTGACACGCCAGCACAAAACGGTCCTGGACAATATCAGTCTGAACCTTAAAACCGGTCAGATCATTACCCTGATCGGTCCTAACGGCTGCGGCAAGTCGACGCTGATTAAAGTGCTGCTGGGGCTGGAAAGCGCCGATTCCGGCAAAGTCACGCGCCGTCCCGGACTGCGTATCGGCTATATGCCGCAGCGCCTGAGCCTTGATCAGCGTATGCCGTTAACGGTTACCGGTTTTCTGCGGCTGGCGCGCGGCGCCGGTAACGAGCGCATCGGCTACTGGCTCGACCGCCTGAGCATCTCTGCGCTGGCGCAACAGTCGGTGCATGATTTGTCCGGCGGCGAATGGCAGCGGGTCTTACTGGCCCGCGCGCTGCTGATCAAACCCGATCTGCTGGTGCTCGACGAACCGGTGCAAGGCGTCGATGTGCAGGGTCAGCTGGAGCTGTACAGCCTGATACCGCAACTGCGGGACGAGCTCGGCTGTGCGGTACTGATGGTATCCCACGACCTGCATCTGGTGATGGCGGCCACCGACGAAGTGATCTGCCTGAATGGCCATGTCTGCTGTTCCGGACATCCGGATACAGTGTCCATTGATCCGGCGTATATCCGCTTATTTGGTGCCCGCCTGCAGCAAGGACAAAAACAGGCTCCTCTTGCTCACTACACCCATCATCATGATCATCAGCACTGTGCCGACGGCCATGTTGAGCACCACGCACCCGGCAAGGAGATTCTGTGAATCTGTTCGATTACTGGTGGCTGATGCCATTAATGGCGGGCATTCTGCTGGCTCTGGTGGCCGGACCGCTGGGCAGCTTTGTAGTGTGGCGGCGCATGGCCTTTTTTGGTGACACCCTGGCCCACGGCGCTCTGCTGGGCATTACCTTTGGTGTACTCACCGATATCAACCTGACGCTGGCACTGGTGCTCGGCTCGGTGCTGCTGGCGCTGCTGTTGCTGCCGCTGCAGAACCGCTCGCGCTTATCGTCCGACACCTTATTGGGCATTGTCTCGCACAGTACGCTGGCGATTGGTCTGGTGACACTGAGTCTGGCCCAGGGCATCCGCGTCGATCTGATGGGTTATCTGTTTGGTGATCTGCTGGCGGTAGAGCGTATTGATGTGCTCTGGATTCTGCTGGCGGCCATTCTCATTGCCGTGCTGCTGTTCTGGCAGTGGCGCGCCTTGCTTGCCATTACCGTCAGTCAGGAACTGGCTGCGATCGATGGCCATCCGGTGCAGCGCCTGAACCTGATGCTGATTCTGTTGCTGGCGTTACTGGTCGCTCTGGCCATGAAGGTGGTGGGGATCTTACTGGTCAGCGCCCTGCTGATTATTCCGCCGGCGGCGGCGCGCAGTCTGGCGCGCACACCGGAGCAGATGGTGTTTCTGGCCAGTGCGACCGGTGTTATCTCAGTGCTGTTAGGCTTGTGGGCATCATTCCACTGGGACACACCGGCAGGCCCCAGCGTGGTCGTGGCAGCAACGGCTTTATTCGCGTTCAGCCTGGTGCTGCAGAGTCTGCGCGACGCCAGACGTCCTGCCTGACAGCAGCACCAAACATAAATAACGGACAAAAAAAGACCCGGTCGCCATTGGGGGCAAACGACCGGGTCAACTTCGGATCATTGGGGAAGTACCGAAGAAAAATCTACCTGAAAAGAACTACTGCGAACCATCCGGAGAGATGTCATGCGTCTTAACATCCTTCCCGAAGGAATATTTAAACTATAGCCACGGATTCGTAATTTGCTGGTCGCAGCTGCGCTTTTCAGTTGTATTTTCTTATGGATAACTGCTGTGCGATAAATATCAGCAATGACGGTAAGACCGGATGATCTGTTGCTCTGTGGCCGCCGCAAACGGCCTCAGAAAAAGGCAGGAGGCCGGCATAGCGCCGGCCAGAGTCAGGCTTCTGGTGTTTCTTCTGTTTCTGCAGCCCTATCTTCAGGCGGCAGCAACCAGCTGTTCAGGCGCTTTTGCAGTTCGTCTGTTCCTTCACCGTTCAGCGATGAGTAGGTCTGCACGCTGACCAGCTTACCCAGCGATGAAACTGCTTTACGCACCTGCAGTAAGGCACTCTGCGCCGGGCCGCGTTTCAGCTTATCGGCTTTGGTCAGCAGAATATGCAGCGGCATTTCAGAACGCTTAGCCCACTGAATCATAGCGTTGTCGAATTCTTTCAGCGGATGGCGGATATCCATCAGCAGCACCAGACCAATTAAGGCATCGCGGTTCTGCAGATAATTATCCAGCTCGCGCTGCCATTCGTTTTTCACCGCCAGCGGCACTTTGGCGAAGCCGTAACCGGGCAGATCGACCAGCGCCAGCGGTAATTCACCAATCTGGAAATAGTTAATTAACTGCGTACGGCCTGGAGTTTTACTCGTACGCGCCAGTTTTTTGTGACCTGTTAACCTGTTCAGTGCACTGGATTTTCCCGCGTTGGAGCGGCCGGCAAAGGCTACTTCCCGCAAAATATCCATCGGACACTGGCTCAGCTTCGCGGCGCTCTTAACGAAGTGAGTGTTGGTATAGGTCAATGATTCCTGTTCTATCATGGGGTAAACGTAATGACCGTCCGGAAATTAATGTTATATAATGCTTAGCCTTTGGATGACGCACCCATTCTATCACAGGGCGATGAGTCCGGGGCTAAGCTGTTTTAACCATCTAAAACAAGCAATCAGAGAGAGACTCCTATGATGAAAAAATTAGCTGTGATGGCTGCCGTAACTGCAGCAATGAGTGCAAATGTTCAGGCCTTCGACGTTGCTGCCAAGTACCAGCAGACCTGTAACGTATGTCATGCCATGGCTGTTGCCGGTGCTCCGAAATCCTTTGATAAGGCCGCCTGGGAGCCTCGTCTGGCCAAGGGTATGGATGCTCTGGTAGCCAGCGTCACCAACGGCCTGAATGCCATGCCGCCACGCGGCCTGTGCATGGACTGTACTGCTGACCAGTACAAACAACTGATCAACTACATGGCTGCGCCCAAGTAAACGCGCCCTGAGTAGTAGACGAATTCACATATAACCTGGACCTGATGATGAAAAACCTGTTGATTAGCCTGATCGTTTCTGCCGGACTGATGTCCGTTGCTCACGCCGGTGATGCTGAAGCCGGTAAAGCAAAATCTGCTACCTGTGCTGCCTGTCACGGTGCCGACGGTAACAGTCTTGCACCAACTTTCCCGAAAATTGCAGGCCAGGGTGAGCGTTATCTGATCAAACAGATCAAGGACATTCGCGATGGTAATCGTCCGGTTCCGGCAATGGCTCCTTTTGTTGCCGGCCTGAGTGATGCTGATGTCGCCGATCTGGCTGCTTATTTCAGTGCTCAGGTGCCAACCAACGGTGGTGCTAAAGAAGAGCTGGTTGAACTGGGTCAGCGTATCTACCGCGCCGGTATCGAAAGCAAGGGCGTTCCGGCTTGTCTGGCATGCCACGGTCCTGACGGTAAAGGCATCGAAGCTGCTGGCTTCCCACGCCTGGCTGGCCAGCATGACGCCTACACTCAGGCTCAGCTGACTGCCTTCAGCATGAACCAGCGCACCAACGATGGTGACAGCCGCATGATGCGCGATATTGCCTATCGTCTGCACACCACTGAAATCGAAGCCGTGTCTTCGTACATTCAGGGTCTGCGTTAATCCGCAGATAAAAAAAGGTGGCCTCGGCCACCTTTTTTTATGCCTGCAACTTGACCCGTCTTTGCACTTTGGCGGTGGGCGATACCGAACCTTTATGCAAAAATACGTCTAACAAAAATCTGATTAATAAGAATGGAGTAACCCATGTTGTCACAGGTAACAAAATGGATGGCGGCCGCTGTATTGCTGATCAGCGCCAGCGCCCAGGCCGCAGAATACGAAGCCGGCAAAGAATATAAAGTGCTGGCCGAGCCGGTACCTGTGCTGGCCGATGGCAAAGTGCATGTTGAAGAAGCCTTCTGGTATGGCTGCCCGCACTGCTTCCACCTTGAAGACATCATTACTCCATGGAAGAAAAACCTGCCGGCTGACGTAGCCTTTGAAGGCGTTCCTGCCATGTTTGGCCGTGCCTGGGTATCCCACGCCCAGTTCTATTATGTAGCCGATGTTCTGGGCGTGCTCGATCAGGTTCATGGCGAAATTTTCAAAGCCATTCACGTTGAACGCGCACGTCTGCTGGATCGTGACGATCAGCGCGACTTCCTGGTTGCCAAAGCCGGTGTAAAAGCTGCTGATTTCGATAAAGCCTATGAGTCTTTCACCGTGAAAAGCCGTATGAAGCAGGGTGATCAGCGTATCCGCGCGTTCCAGATCTCCGGCGTACCGGCACTGATCGTACAGGGCAAATACATCATCGACGCCACTTCAGCGGGCGGTCAGGACAAAATGCTCGACGTTGCTGACTACCTGATCGCCAAAGAGCGCGCAGCACTGTCCGGCAAGTAACATGACCCATTTCTGCACTCTGCAGGAATTCACAGCGGCACCCCGTGCCGCTGATACCCTTCGTTTACTCTCCTTCAATATGCAGGTCGGCATTCAGACCGGCGGCTATCACCACTATCTGTTACGCAGCTGGCAGCATTTATTACCCTGCCGTGAACGCGACTGGGCATTAAGCCAGATTGCACAGTTAATCAGCCCCTTCGATATTGTTGCTCTGCAGGAAGCCGATGGTGGCAGCTGGCGCAGCAGCCAGGAAAATCAGGTCGAACGTCTGGCACGGGAAGCCTGCTTCCCGCACTGGTATCAGCAGATCAACCGCAACCTGGGCAAGCTGGCGCAACACAGCAATGGTTTACTGACACGACTGCCGGCGGCACGGGTGGAGCAACATGCACTGCCCGGCCTGCTGCCCGGCCGTGGCGTAATGCTGCTGCGTTTTGGCGAAGGCGAGCATGAACTGGTGGTTGCCATCACTCATCTGGCGCTGGGCAAACGCACACAGTTCAGCCAGCTCGATTTTCTCTGCGATCTGGTCGCTGATGCACGACGGCTGGTGATCATGGGCGACCTCAATCAGGAAAGTGAAATCCTGCTGCATCAGAGTCCGCTGAAGCAGCTGGCACTGCACCGGCTGGAGCAACACCTGCCGACCTACCCCAGCTGGCAGCCCAGCCGCGGGCTTGATCATATTCTGCTGAGCGACAATATTGAGCTTAAGCGCATTGCTGTCATCGACCATCCGCAGTCAGACCACCTGCCGGTCGCTGCCGAAATTGTCCTGCCCGGATAAGCTGACGCCGATCATGATTTTTCCGCCATCCGGCGCGGCAACTTCGGTTGCCTTACCTATACTTAGCCTGACTATTTTCAAAGCCCACCAATAGAAGTAACCCGAGGACGCAACATGGCAGAGGGAACAGGGTCGGATTCCGCCCGGCGCTGGCGCGACAAATATCTCGACCTGTTAGACAGCCACGAGAAACTCAAAAACTCTTCCGAACTGCAGCACGACCAGATGCGCCGTGGTCTGGTGATGGTATCCCTGCTGGCTGAAGGTCAGGCAGCCGGTGTCGACAAATCCCTGAACGATCTGCGCGAAGCCCTGAAACCCGGCGCCAGCGGCATGAACCGGGTAATGGATGAGCTGGAGCGGGCCGTCAAACGTTTTGAAGAACAGAACACCGCCCAGGCCGAAGTGCTGCTGGGGCAGCTGAGTGACACCGCCGATAAACTGAGCCTGTGCCCACTACCCAAACCTCTGCTGAAACGCATTAAAGATATCCGCAAAGGTGCCGCCAACGAGCTGCTGAGCTGGTCCGGTTATATCAACCAGCTACAGAGCTGGATTCAGATCCTCGGTGAAATTGCCACCCTCGAAGGCTTTGAAGAACAGCGTAACAGCAAGTGGTGGCAGCGCTGGTTTAAGCCCAGCGACACCGAAAGCGATGAAGAGACAGCGGACGACAGTGCAGAACATGACGACCAGCCGGAAGCTGAGCCGGGCTTTTCTCATATTGCTCAGGAAGTTTCCGAAACCCTGCTCAACCTGCTGTCACAGCTGGTGATTCCTGACCGTCTGAACCATACCGCCCTGAATCTGCAAAACCGTCTGCAGGAAGGTCTGAACTGGTACGAACTGGTACCTCTGCTGGAAGACACTACCGACTTCCTGCTCGAATGTCTGGGCAACAGCCAGACCGAACTTGAGCAGTTTCTGCAAAGCCTCGATCAGCGCCTGAAAGCCATTCAGGTACTGGTCAGTGAAGCCAGCCAGGGACAACTGGAACGCAAGCGCGCCCGCCTTGATCTCGACAGCATGGTGCGCGACCAGATTGCCGATATCCGCTCAGTGGTCACCGGCTCCGGCGATCTGGGCGAGCTGGGCGTCAGTGTGCGTGATCACCTGACCATGATCGTGCAGGCGATGGAAAAATATCAGAAGGAAGAAGAAGAGCGCGAAGAACGCCTCGCCGCCCGGCTGGAAATGCTGCAGGCGCGACTGAGCGAAATGGAAAAAGAAGTCACCGAAAGCCGGGTTGCCATCGAAGAACAGAAACGCCGTGCCACCCACGACAACCTCACCGGCCTGCCCAACCGTGATGCCTATCAGGCGCGGCTGGCCGATGAACTGCTGCGCCGCAACCGCTATGGCGGCTCACTGGCTTTGGTGGTGGGTGATGTCGATCACTTCAAACGCATCAACGATAATTATGGCCACCTGGCCGGTGATAAAGTGCTGCAGCTGATCGCCCGCTCATTGCGTAAAAACCTGCGCGATGTCGATTTTATCGCCCGCTACGGCGGTGAAGAATTTGTCATCCTGATGCCGGAAACCAATACCGCCGATGCGATGATTGCCGCCGAGAAGCTGCGCGCCAAAATCGAAAACAGCCCGTTCAACTTCAAAAAAGAACGGGTACCTATCACCATGTCCTTTGGTGTCAGTGAGTTTCATGCACTGGAATCACCGGACGCCGTTTTCGATCGTGCCGACAAAGCACTGTATCAGGCCAAAAAAGAAGGCCGTAACCGTATCTGTCAGGGCTGATAGCCCTGACAGATAGCGCCACAATGGCAGAAATCTGGCTGCAACTATTGATCTTTTCTTTCGCTCTGATAAATTCCCGCCTCAAATCTTTCGATTCGAAACATAATAATGCCCAAACGCAATACGGTACAACGCCGCCACGGCATTCTCAGCCAGCTGAGTAAGCACGGTCAGGTCCAGGTTGAAGAACTGGCGCGGCGTTTTGATACCTCCGAAGTCACCATCCGCAAAGACCTTGCGACCCTTGAGCAAAGCGGCCTGCTGCTGCGCCGCTACGGTGGCGCAATTCCGCTGCCAAGCGAGCTGATGAGTGAACCTGCGGGCACGGATGATGGTCAGAGTCCTGCTCAGCAGAAAGTTTCGAAACGAAAGCAGGCAATTGCCCGGGCCGCCGCCAGCTGTATCCGCGACCATAACCGCATCATTATCGATTTCGGCAGCACCACCGCCGCACTGATTCCGGAGTTACAGAGCAAGCGCGGTCTGGTGGTAATGACCAACTCGCTGAACGTTGCCAACGCCGTGCGCGAGCTGGAAAACGAGCCGACGCTGCTGCTCAGCGGCGGCACCTGGGATGCCCATTCCGAGTCCTTTCAGGGCCAGATTGCCGAGCAGGTACTGCGCTCTTACGACTTCGACCAGCTGTTTATCGGCTGCGACGGTATCGACCTCGAACGCGGCACCACCACCTTTAACGAGCTGCTGGGCTTAAGCCGGGTGATGGCCGAAGCGGCGCGCGAAGTGATTGTACTGGCGGAAGCCGACAAGGTCGGACGGCGTATTCCCAACCTCGAATTACCCTGGTCAGCGGTCAATATTCTGATTACCGATGACCGGCTCAGCACTGAGCAACAGACATTAATCGAACAACAGGGCGTGCGCGTAATCATCGCGGCGTCCGGCAACGGAGAATAACAATATGTGTGGCATTGTCGGCGCGGTAGCGCAGCGTGATGTGGCGGAAATCCTGCTCGAAGGCTTAAAGCGTCTGGAATACCGCGGTTACGACTCCGCCGGCCTGGCGATTATTAATGGTCAGGCCGAACTGAAACGCCTGCGTCGTCTGGGCAAGGTTCAGGCGCTGGCCGATGCGGTAAAAGCCGATCCGCTGCCCGGCGGTACCGGCATCGCTCACACCCGCTGGGCGACCCACGGTGAGCCGTCCGAAGCCAACGCCCACCCGCATATTTCCGGCGACATCGCCGTGGTGCATAACGGCATCATCGAAAACCACGAAACCCTGCGCCGCGAACTGCAGGCCCAGGGTTATGTGTTTACCTCGCAGACCGATACCGAAGTGATCGCCCATCTGGTCGAGCGCGAACTGAAAAACGCCGACTCGCTGCTGGCCGCCGTTATGGCTGCCCGCAGCCAGCTGCATGGCGCTTATGGCATGGTGGTGATCGAGCGCCAGCAGCCAGAGCATATGATCGTCGCCCGCTCCGGCAGCCCGCTGGTGATTGGTTTTGGTATTGGTGAGCACTTTGTCGCCTCTGACCAGCTGGCCCTTCTGCCGGTGACGCGCAAATTCGCTTTCCTAGAAGAAGGTGATGTGGCCGAGATCCGCCGCGATGGCGTCAGCGTTTACGATCGCGACAACAACGCCGTTGAACGCGAAGCCCACGAAAGCACCGTCGAACATGATGCCGGTGACAAAGGCGAATTCCGCCACTACATGCTGAAAGAAATCTACGAACAGCCGCAGGCCATTGCCAATACCCTCGAAGGCCGCCTGTTTAACGGCCAGCTGAACCTCGAAGCGCTGGGCGACCTGAGCGGTATCGAACAGGTACAGATTATCGCCTGCGGCACCAGTTATCACGCTGGCATGACCGCGCGCTACTGGATCGAAGATATTGCCGGCGTGGCCTGTAATATCGAGATCGCCTCGGAATTCCGTTACCGCAAATCCGTGGTGCGCCCCAACAGTCTGCTGGTCACCATTTCCCAGAGTGGCGAAACCGCCGACACCCTGGCCGCCCTGCGCCTGGGTAAAGAACTGGGTTTCAGCAAAACACTGACCGTCTGTAACGTGCCCGGCTCTTCACTGGTGCGCGAATCCGATATGGCACTGATGACCCGTGCCGGTGCCGAAATCGGCGTGGCCTCAACCAAAGCCTTCACCACCCAGCTGGTCGCCCTGCTGCTGCTGACCGCGGCACTGGGCCGTGGCCGTGATATGGATAAAGCCAGCGAACAGCGTATCGCCGACGCCCTCACCAGCCTGCCGGGCTTAATCGATAAAGCACTGCAGATGAACGCCGACATTCAGAAGCTGGCCGAGCACTTTGCCGAGAAGCACCACGCTCTGTTCCTTGGCCGTGGCGACCAGTACCCGATTGCGATGGAAGGTGCGCTGAAGCTGAAAGAAATTTCTTATATTCATGCCGAAGCCTACGCCGCCGGTGAACTGAAACACGGCCCGCTGGCACTGATCGACGCCGAAATGCCGATCGTCGTGGTTGCACCGCACAACGATCTGGTGGAAAAACTGAAATCGAATATCGAAGAAGTACGCGCCCGTGGCGGCGAGCTGTACGTGTTTGCCGACGAAGCCGCGGAAATCAGCCCGCAGGCCAATATGCAGGTAATGGCCGTTCCGCACTGCGACGACATCATCGCCCCGGTACTCTACACATTGCCGCTGCAGTTACTGAGCTACCACGTTGCCGTAATCAAAGGCACCGACGTCGACCAGCCGCGGAATCTGGCCAAGAGTGTGACGGTGGAGTAAGCAACGGCTGAACGGCCACGGGTTCTACCCCGTCCTCATATTCAGTTGAGGACTGTATGCAGTCCCTATCAGAGCACTCGAGAGCAAGATAAGAGCAATGAGAAAGCAGAAAAAGTTTTCTCCGGATGGCTTTGCGCAACACTGCGGCCTGGACCGTAGCTACATGGGCAGAATTGAACGGGGCGAGGTAAACATTACAGTGGAAAAGCTCTACCGCATTGCGGCAGAGCTGGGTTGTGAGCCAGGGGAGCTGCTTCCGCCTGCTAAGGTGTCAGACATCATCTAGTTTTTCACTAAGAAGTTACTGAATAGTTACCCCGTTTAAGTCTTTGCCATAACGATAAAGGCTCACCAATGCCCTTCCTGATTTACCGCTCCCAAGTCGAGTCCCTTCAGCCAAAGCTTCTTTGATTAGATCAGATGACTTCAGCTTTTCTGTGACCAGCTCCTCAACAAGAGGCCTTAGTTGCTGGATCATTGCTCGGGCTCCCGCTTCCACACCGTCGCGAAAGCCTCTTTCGTAATCGCTCTCCTCACGTTTGGGTTGATATTCCCCCTCTTTACCTTGGGTTTCAAGGTTGTCTTCGATGGTAGCCACAGCAAGACGTTTCTTTGTTTGACTCATGATCTGTCCTTCGTAAAGTAGTAATTTTTTAACAATCACAGCAGTAGTAACAGCGATCACAGCAACTCTGGATGTCACCTTCCTGGTCACAGCAGTTGCACCACCCGGCTCGAAAGACCAGAACGCCGAATTTCTTAACAGGCGTTAAACTGATAAAAACCATGATATTAACCTCAATCAAAAAGGCAGCTGATGCCATAAATAACGCCAGCGGCTATGGCTACCGGAGCTGCAGCGGTGATGATGGCTCCGGTAGCCATTCCTCCACCAACGACACCACCAATGGTGGCCATTCCAGAAGCAATGGCCGCCGCTCCCGTTGTTCCTGCAGCACCAGCTGATGCAGCCAAAGTTGCACCCAAAGTACCTGATGTTGCCGACATGATTGTTGCCCCTGACCCTCCAACAACTGCTGATGCCGTAGAAGCCGCTGATGCAGCTGTTAAGCCACCTCCAGCCAAGCCAACTTTTGTAGATCGGGTGATATTTTTGTGCATGACATTCTCCAAGATTTCTGAGTTAGCCCCTCAAGCAGGGATTTCTAGTCAAACATAACCTTGGGTAAGTTGAAAATGCACTCAGCCATATATATATTTCGAACAACAAAAGCACTGGGTAATGTATTTCAATAATTAAAATGAAATCCATACCCAATGAAATATTTTATTGGAATAATATTAAAAATTACTTATTTTTTAGTTGGCTATGGGTAACTAGAAATAAGAGCGCGAACATTCGTCCACCTCGGTTTGAGCTGCAAAAAAATGTCAGAAATATCGATCTCCCTATTAAAAGAACGATTCGGCGCTTCAAATATAAGGCGCCTACTTAGACAGACACGCCATATTCAGCACTACCTTTGGGAGCAGACGTTTGCACTTTGCCTGTATTCTCGGAGTTGTTATGTCTTGGAAGAGAAAGAAAAAGCTCACAATTACGCGCAGCGCATTCGGATGGTTCATGTGCTGGAAAGACTTAACAATAATTACGTGGAGAGTGCAGTGCCTGACATGCTGAGAAAGCTATCGATCGGATATAGCTGCCCGAGCATCTTGGGAGAATTCAGGCATAGCCTCGATGATGAGTCAAAACAGATAAAAGGCGATGAGCTAACTTCCCACTTAAACCGATCTGCCTTAAAAGGAGCGGCGTCCGATCTTGAAGATGCCCTAGCATGCAGTTCGATCACATTCCCAAAGAACGACGACAGACATCCGTATAGCTTTCAGCAAATGCATTTGGCTCTAAGCAAGACATTGCCGTTATTTCAACAGCTACTGTTTCTACCGGCACCTGAGGAGCTCATTGTTAGCTGTGCCATAAAACACATACCAGTCACGAGAGAACCTACCTTACCGACCGAAGATGAAGTATTCCAGCAGATAGAAAGCAGTGTACTGGGGGAGTTCGAACGTATATCAGCCAATCTTTGGGCCAATCCACGAAGCAACAAGATTCATGAGCACTTCACCGAGCAAGTCGAATTTTATCTTTCCGATACATCACTTGATATCAGAATGGATCGCGCTTATCTAACATCTGTAAGTAATTTCGGTGAGTTTGAAGCATTCATCGATGCTCTTTCAGCTGGCATACAAGCTGAACTGTATAAAACGGGTAAGGTCTCTCAATTCCACCGTATTCGCGGCAAAAGAAGCAAGGTGACTTTAACGTCAAGAGATGTGCTAAACACAATGGCCTCATGGCAGGAAAAGAACTCCATGGGCATTGTTAAGCGACTTGACCAATGCCCAAGCATCATCGCAGCAATCTTAAGCTTCGATCTAGAGCATAGAGTCGGGCTTTTTGACGATCACCTAGGGTCAAATGGTGGGAAAAATGATGTTTTGAGAAGCATAGGGTTAAACGACACAACTTCACGGCTTGGCAAGATTAAGATCATTGAAAAACTTATCAGGTCATTCTTATGCGGTAAACCAGCAGTAGCCAGCTTCAGTATCAGAACTACACCTGGCGCAGTCTATGAGAATCACGAACCTGAGCTCAACAGAATGATGGAAAATTGGATCATCAAGGACAACGACAGGCCAGAAGAGAAAAACAGATACAAAACAATCACGGAGTTATACAAAAAAAGATCAAGCTACCTGTTGATAGAAGCCAAACCTCCTAGACCGGGCCAGGAGAACGAGCGAAAAACGCAACGCAGACAATTCATCTCACCAAAAAAACGGGTTTATGAGCAAATTGAAAAGCGTAAGAACACCCCTGGTACAAAGCTCCCTGTGGGAAGCGAGCTAGCAATGCCGTTCTGGTCTGCGTTTGATCCAAACGAAGCCATTATTGATCCATTGCAAGGCCCGGGAGCCACGCACTCCAAAGAAAACTCAGCTTGAGTCTACTTTTATATCAAACTCTATTTGATAAAGAATCTGGAGTTTTTCTAAAACTCCTCGGTATTTTAATCAAACTTTATTTAAAAAATGATTATAGCTCACTCAAAAACGGCGGATTTCTTATCAAACTTTATTCACAGGCTACAACTAACTCATTTCCCGGACTGTCTGGATATGCTCAGAAAATTACTCACCACCACGCTGCTCTGCTGCTTTCTGCCAGCGGTACAGGCTGCTCCTGATTTCGCTGAACTACGAGTGCAGGCGCAGCTGTCCGGCGATACTTACCTGACCGACAGCGAACGTGAAGCGCAGCTTCTGCAGCAGGGCCAGACGCTGATTCATCAGGCTACGCTGGCGGATTCGCAGGTCAGTTATTTTCTCAGTCAGGGCAATGGCGTGCAGACCATCGCGATCCGTGGCACCGCCAATCTGGCGAATGTGATGGTCGATCTGGATATTGAATTTCAGCCGGACGAGCGTCTGGGCATTACCCTGCATAACGGCTTCCGCAGTGCCGCCGAGGCCGTGTTTAACGATGTCAGACCACGGCTGGTTGCCGGCATGCCGGTGCAGATTACCGGCCACAGTCTGGGTGGTGCCATTGCCGTCGTGCTGGCGATGTATTTAAAACACGATACGGCAATGCAGATAACGCAGGTAATTACTTTCGGCCAGCCCAAGGTCACCAACGTTACCGGCGCTGATATCTACAGCAGTATTCCGCTGACGCGGGTCGTTACCCAGAAAGATCTGGTGCCACTGGTGCCGCCACTGAGCCCGCTGCAGATTAAGGATCTGGATGTTTACTGGCATATGGGCGAAGAAATTATTCTGCTCGGCGGCCAGCAATATTCGCAGACCCGCGGGTTAAAAAGCATGCTGCGCGCAACCAAACTGAGCACGGCACTGCCGGATGAAAGCAACCTTCAGGCGCATCAGATCACCACTTATCAGGCGCTGATCGGTGAGCTGCTGCAGTCGGCCGAAGAAGTGCCTTACCAGATGGAAATCAATCTGTTCGGGCTGTCGATTAATTAACCGGCAGCC
The DNA here is from genome assembly GCF_025345565.1 of Thalassolituus hydrocarboniclasticus. NCBI lineage: Bacteria > Pseudomonadati > Pseudomonadota > Gammaproteobacteria > Oceanospirillales > Oceanospirillaceae > Thalassolituus > Thalassolituus hydrocarboniclasticus. The sequence goes on from NZ_CP054475.1 coordinate 3,981,588, forward strand.
TTAAAAACTCCAGTTTATGGTGCTTTCCAGCCGGTTTTGGCCATAGCTTGCTGCGGCAACGTCAGACTGGCGATCATCACGCTGCAAACTGACCGACCACTGCCAGCGTTTACTGAGTTGCCAGCGGCTGCTGATCTCCAGACGCTGGCGCTGTTCCGTTACCGCGTCGTACTGACGCTGCTCCAGCCGCGCCCTCAGATGATTCACCACACCGAGCCCAAACCAGCGGCTGCGGTGTCTGAGTGACAGCCGTCCGATACCCGCCTGATAACTGTAAACCTGAGCATTCGCCTGTTCATCCACCCCCTGTATCAGGGCGCTGAGCGATAAGCCGCTGCTGCGGAAAAACCAGTACAGCTGCAGACGGGCAGCGCTGCGCTCACTGTCGCGGGCGCTGTTTTGTTCGTAGGTTTTGCGCATAAAATCGAACTGGGTGCGCACATACAGGGATTCTGACGGGATAAAGCCCAGAGCCGGGCTGATACGTTCGAGCTGCATATAACTCTGCCCGTCCACATCTGCGGTGGCCGCAATCAGTGAAACATCGGTGGCCAGCACATCACCCTGATAACCAAGGCGCAAAAGGCCGGTCTGCAGGCGGTTGTCATATTCACTGTAGATCTGCCAGCGTTGTTCTTTCAGCCAGTAGCTGGTCTCAAACTGCACACCACGACGCCCCGCCGTACGCCAGCCAAGCGAAGCTTCCAGTGCATGATAACTGTCACCCAGGCCAGCATTGATATCGGTAACGTCGGGGGCAACATTGGAGTCGTAGCCGGCACCGGCGGCCAGCTCGAGCTGCAGTCCGGCCTTTGCCTGAGCGGCAAACACCAGTAATAAGATAAGCAGCAGCCCCCGCTGCCGGAATACTCCGCGCAGGGGGGCTGCTGTTAGGGTTGCTAAAGGATTGAGCAAAATATCAGTCATCAATTTCCATCGACTGCACGATCAGAACCTGACCGTCGAATGAGCCTTCAATTTCAACCATATTGCCACTCACCAGAGAGGACAGCATAGCCGGGTCCTGCGCGCTGACATCCACCGTCAGTCCCAGCAGCACAATAGTACCGGCACTCAGGTTGATGTCCGATACCGGGGCTTTCAGTTCCACCTTGCTGTCGGCGTCAACACGTTCCAGCAGCTGTGCACGGTACTGACCGGCCGTGGTTTCTTCGAGCAGCAGTTCAACATGATCACCGGGCTGCAGCATGCTCAGATTAAAGTACACTTCACCGTCGCGGTCATCGCGTACACGGGTACGCAGGTCGACGCTTACGGTAATACCCATTACGGTCAGGGTGTTTTCAGTGGTCGCCTGAACCACACCTTCCAGTTCAATTTCCGGTGCTTCTTCAAACTCGATTTCTTCCGCCAGCAGTACGCCATCGCTACCGACAACGCCTTCGACTTCAACCATCACACCCGCCTGTAAAGCCGACTGCTCGCCGTCATCAAATTCGGTTTCGCTGTCAAAGCGCACGGTCATACCGTTTACAACAAACTGGCTGTTGTCGCTATCAACGGCGGTCACCACGCCTGACATTTCCAGCTCGGTATCTTCTTCAAAGTCGCTGTCTTCGGCTTCAATTTCGCTGGCAACCAGCACGTCGCCGTCCAGAGCACCTTCAACTTCAACCAGCATGCCATCGCTCAGCGTGGCGCCATCCAGATCCAGACTGGCAACGCTGGCATAGCTGATCAGCTGAGAACCGATCAGGAAAGTCTGCGCAGCACTGTCGAGGCCAGCCACAACACCGGTCAGTTCTTCCGGGCTCTGGTCATCGTCATCTGCGGCAATAAAGCTGGCGATGATGCGTCCTTCACCGGCGCTGTAACCGCTGACTTCAACGCGCTGACCTGCACTCAGAGTCGCCAGATCAAGGCCTTCAAAAATGGTCATGGCATCGGTCACAACCGTCTGGCCGAGCACCGTCAGTGTACCTGCCGCTGCATCAACGGCGGTTACTGTACCTTCAACGCTGACGTCATAAATAATTTCAACAGCCACACCTTCTGCACCATTGTGGTTACCGACAATAGTAACCACCTGACCAACCCGCAGGTCGCCCTGGATACCAGCGCGGTCATCCACCATAAACTGGCTGCGGTCGCTGTTAAAATGCACACCGTTAACAATCACACTGCCAAAGCCGTCGATAACACCACGTGTTACCTGCTTGCCATTGTCTTTGGCAGATGAAGAACCACCACCACAAGCGGTTACCAGCAGCGAACCAGCCAGACAAACGGCAACAGACAGAAGATGTTTTTTCATAGCAATACTCTCTCGTTTATTTCAGTGAACTCACTGGTAAAAACGCCGGCGGTTGAAAAATATTCCATCCATTATTGTTAACTTTCGTTAAAGAGAGATTGCATAAGACCAAAGCCAAAAACCGGATCGCGTCCGGCCTCGCCCAGATCCAGAGCCTGGCGGGATAAACGTTCACGCTCTGTCTGACAGTCCTCTGGCGGGCTTGAGGCCAGTACCGCCGTGGCCAGCGCCGTAGCGAAAGAGGTACCGGACATCATCCCGTGGCCGTCAGCTGTGACCACCCTGAGGTTGACCCCCGGCAATGCAAACTCAACATGCTCGCCCTGTACTGCCCGGTTAAAAATCCGCTGCTGCTCATCCACTGCGGTGATGGCAATCACCTCCGCATAGGCTGCCGGATAACGCGGAAAGGCGGCCGCACCGTCATTACCCACCGATGACAGCAACTGCACACCACGCGCCTGTACCTGAGTCAGCACACGTTGCAGCAAGGGGTTAGGCGGACCGGAGAGCGACATATTGATCAGCTCCACATCGTTCTGCAGCAGCCAGTCCAGACCGGCGATCAGCTGACCGGCGCTGGCCTGCACCGGCCCGTCCGCCGAGCGGGCAAACACCACCGCATTGACCAGTTGCACCGAGGTCAGCAGACCCGGAACCGCACAGCCGGAGTTGGCCGCCAGCAGACCGGCGATGGCCGTACCATGGCGGCTGTCGGGCAATGCATCCGCAGCATGAAACTCACGCTGCGCGATATTCACGCCGGCAAAACAGGGGTGTTGGGTATCAATGGCGGAATCCATCATGCCGATAATCCGCTGTGCCGTTCTGGCCTGCGGCCAGCCCAGTGCATCCGCTGCGTGTAGTCCCGAACCGGGGGCCGGTTTCTGCGCTGCGTTCGGAGCCGCATCACCGTCGAGCCGGTAGTAATGATCCGGCGCAACCGTATCCTGCAGCGCTTTCTGCTGTTCTGGCAGCTCTGGCATTTCGTCAAACGTGATCAGATGCAGCCCAAGCGCAGGCAGAGGCTCAGCCGCCACCGCCTTAACACCCTGAGCCTGCAGGGCCTGCCATTCTTCCGCACTTAATAAGGCAATAAAGCGCTCAGGTTCAGTCTCGTCGAACGCATCTTCGAGCTGTTCTTCCAGTTCATCTAACTGCCGGGCGGCCAGAATATGCTGCAGTTTATCTTCCAGCTCCTCTTCACGGTCATCCAGAGAATCGTCCAGCTTGTCTTCCAGTTCGTCCTCAAGCTCGTCTTCCAGATCATCATCGAGCTCGTCTTCCAGCCGTTCTTCCAGCTCTTCCTCCAGCCGGTCTTCAAGTTCCTCCTGAGCATCGAGCATCTCTTCCAGCTGTTCCTCCAGACGCTCTTCCAGCAGTTCTTCCTGCTCTTCCAGGTCGTCATCCGCATCGCTTTCCGCCAGCAGCGGCAGGGGCATGACTAATAAAATGTACAGCAGCCAACACGCTTTCACTCTAAACTCCCGCTGTCTGTGCTTATTCCGGTATCGCCAGCCTGTGTTAAACACTGGGTTATCCGGTTGCTTCTCTCTTTAACGATTATCCGGCCGGAATATTTCCTGCACATGGAATAAAACTTCATGTCCCGCGTTTACCTGATATGAATATTCAGCATCAACATTTTCAGCAGCAATTACTGGCAGCGCTTCCGGCAATCCGACGCTATTGCCTGGCGCTTACCGGTCAGCAACACAGTGCCGATGATCTGCTTCAGGCAACGGTCGAGCGGGCACTGGCTCGCTGGCAACAATATCAGGCAGACACCCACTTTGATCGTTGGTTATATCGTCTCTGCCGCAACCTTTGGATTGATACCATGCGCCGGGAAAAACCAAGCGACAGTCTGGATGAAGAACACGACACCGTGCTTTCCGGCAGCAATCTCGCCGAACAGTACGAAACCCATACCACACTGGCCAGGGTGCAGGCACATATGCAGCAGTTAAGCGAAGTACTGCGCACCACACTTTATCTGGTCGCAGTTGAAGGCCACAGCTATCAGGAAGCGGCCGACATTATGGAAGTACCAGTGGGTACCATCATGAGCCGCCTTGCCCGCGCCCGCCAACAGCTCAGTCTGGCACTGTAGGAGAACAGCATGCATACCATCAGCGACGAACAGTTATCGGCCTTTATTGATAAGGCTTTACCCGACAGCGAAATGCATCATATCAATAACTTGCTGGCGGAGTCTGCGGAACTCAGGGAGCGCCTGCACAAACTGCAACAGGCCGATGAGATGGCACGGCAGTTTTTTGCCAGTCAGGATGATATCCCCCTGCCCGCCGGCCTGCTGGAACAGATAAAGGCGCACCAGCCCGAAGCGGAGGTAGTGCAATTCCAGCCGCGCGTACGCTGGCCATGGGCCATTGCCGCCAGCGTAGTGCTGAGCGTTGGCCTTGTCTGGCAACTACTGTCACCGGCGGCCTATACCGCAACCGACCGCGCTTTGCTCAGCATGAGTTCCGGCAGCGTAAAAATTATGAACGCAGAGGAACGTCTTGAGATTACCCGCTCAGAGCTGAACAGCGCAGGCCAGTTCTGCCGGTATTTTATTGTGCATACACCGGTCAGCTCAGAGGAAAGCAGCGCCTGCTGGCAGGGTGAGCAGTGGCTTTATCAGTCACCGGGAAGCAGCAGTCAGTACCAGCCGGCCAGCGCCAGCGAACAGCCAGCGCAAAGCCTGAGCGCCGACGAGGAAGAACGCTGGCTGCGTACCCTGTCACAGCAGATACAGGCCGACTAAGCCGCACGCCTGTTTAGGGCTGCGTTCTCAGACAGTGGGCAGTAAATATTTTTGTCATCTGTGTATGCGACCCTGACCTTCTGTTATTGAAATGGCAAAGGATATGCGCAATCTGATGAACCCTCTTTATCCGGCTCTCGTACTTCTCTGCGCCGGTTCTTTGCATGCCGAGCCCCTGGCAAAAGACAACTGGCAGGAACGCATGGCCATTGGCATCGGCAGCGGCAGCACGTTTTCGGTTACCGGCCTGCGGCTGGATATTCCCCTGACAGATACCATGGATCTGCTGCCTGTTATCGGCCTTGGTGGCGCACTCGGTTTACAACACCGGCCACTGGAGAGCTATCCGCGTTTTGGTTACGGTGCCATGTACGGTGCTGTCGCGCTTGCAACCAGCTACGGAGAAGACGGAATCAGCACCGAAGAGCCCTGTTATGGTGCCAGTCTGTTTGTAGGAATAACGCCCCGCTATGATCGTTTCAGCGTCAGTAGCAGTGTTGGTTATGTTGTACCGTCCACACCGGCCGGAGCCTGCTCTGATAATTCGGAACGTACCGATGGCAACCCGCACTGGCAGATATCTGTGGGGCTGCATTTACCATTGCGCATCCGTGCCCTGGGCCGGCTCCACCGCTGGTAATACACCGGGCTACTGCCCGGTCATGATCTGAGCAGAAGGTGTTGCAAGCTGCTCAAGAGTTGCCAGCATGATTCCATCATCACCACTGAGTACCACCTCGTTCCCCTGCACAATCAGATCCGTACAATTCAAACCTGTGTGCAGCGCAGCGACTGTGGGCTGCAGCGGATTGCTGACATCCACTTCCTGCAAACCTGCAGCGGTGCAGACATAGAGCACAGAACCCGACAACGCGAGCCCCTGCGGCTGGGGTAACGGCAAAACAGCCAGCAACCAGATGTTATCGCCAGAGCTTGTGTCGTAAATCAACAACCGGTCTTCTCCTTCATCACCGCAGCGATTGCCAGCCCTGACGGTAATGTACATCAGGTCATCACGGCCAATAGCAGGATCACAACTGCGGGCATGGCGGGCAAAGGCCAGCCGCATCAGCGCTCCATCACTGCCAACCTGCAGTACATAGCTGCCGTCGCTGGCGCCGACAAGAACCTTGTCCGTTCCTTCCACTGACAGTGTTTCGCCAAAGCTCAGATCCAGCGAATCCCGCAATACCGGTTTTGCCGGATCGCTCAGATCGTAGGTATGAACCCGCTCTGAATTACTCAGCACCACCAGATAGCCATTCTGTATAACCATTCCCGACGTGGAGCCATTAACGCTGCTGCTCAGATCCGAACTACCCGAATCACCACCACAGGCGCTGAGCAGCCCTGTCAGACACAGAGCAAGAGTGAGCAGCTTCCAGTTCGCAGTCATTGTTGCACCCCATAAAGAAAACGACGGCCATCCACCGTGTCATAGCCAATGATCAGCGGATGCCCTCCATCCAGAACCCCACTCTTAAAATCAGCGCCCTCAATCCACTTACTGGGCTGGCGCGGCATGGAATACTGATCGGTAACCCGCTTCACGCTATTGGCGCTGTAGGTGGCATCGCGCAGATCGGCAAGGTTGATGGCATACAGGTCGGTAAAGCTGTTGGTGTAAAGGTAGCCATTACTGATGGTCAGCTCGGTGGCACCAGGCAGAGGGTAGAAGCCTATCCGCAGGGGATTCTGTCGATCAGAGATATCGAAGAAGTGATGCCCGGAGTAACGGTCATTAACGACCAGTAAATCACCGCTCTGCAGCAGTTTACCCGGACTGCGTAACGGCACGCTGTTACCGTAAACCGGGACAGGCAGGCGTTGCAGATCATCCGGATCGAGGTACACCGGGATGTCACAGTATTGATCATCGTGCTGGCAGACTTTTTCATGCCACTTCTGATAGAAGGGATTGCAGCCAACCAGTGTAACAACAGAAAAAAATGCCAGAATCCTGAATTGCATAGTCATCGTCCCTGATAGGTAAACGCACCCTATCAGGAATTGATGACAAAACGGTTATTGCAGCATTAACTACTCAAAGTCCCGGCAAGCGGGTATCGGCATCGGGTCCGTAGCGTTCGCCAAACTTCTGATGCAGCCACGCCAGAGCCAGCAGTGCCAGACCCAGCCCCATAAAGGACGCCACACGCCACAGCCCGGTCAGGCCCGCCATATCAATCAGGAACAGCTTGGCCACGACCACCAGCAACAACACCATACCGCCACGGTAAATATCGCGGCTGGCGAGCCAGCGCCCCAGCGTCAGCGCGCCGGCGGCCAGCAGCATCCACACCACTGAGTAGGTGTAGAGTTCGCCATCCGGGGTGTAGTTACTCAGGCTCATACCGGCATCGCCCTGCCAGATCTGGCGGATTTCCAGCGAGATAAACCAGAGCGTGTTCAGCCCGGCAGCCAGTGCGGCAAAACGGCCGTACTGCGCCGGCAGCTGACGCCACAGCGCCAGCATAATCAGCGTTGGCAGACCGTAGCTGAGTAACAGCATATTAAACAGCGGCGTCGAACCGATATTGCCGTTATTCCACAGCGGGTTTTCCGCCAGCATCAGCACAAACAGATAAGTTGCTGCAGCCGCTGCAAGATGCAGCAGACCCACCACCTGATAGAAACGCGGCAGCTGTTCGCTTAAGCGTGCACGCCACAGGTAGATCACCGCCGCACAGCCCCAGATCAGCACATTGAGACTTGCTTCAAGAAAGCTGAATTCATGATGGAAAATATCGCCGTCGTACAGCCAGTAGCGCACTTCTGCGGCCAGCGTCAGCACCAGCAGCTGTGCGGCACCACCCTGCAGCCAGGGCTGCATTTTCACTTCATGGCGCAGAATCCAGGCCGCCGCCGCCGCGCAGAGCGTAGCGCCGCCATAGGTCCAGAGTGACCAGTGAGTGCCAGCGTCGTAGCTCAGCAGCCAGGGGTTAAAGGTCAGACGCACAACCACCAGCAACAGCACGGCGCGGATAATCCACGCCATCAGCGGCAGCTGATAACGTTGCTGCAGCCAGGCCAGCGACACCAGCTGCAGGGCAAAGGCCAGCGTCAGGGTCGCTTCGGCCAGCCAGATCACCGCCGCCAGTGACAGACCCAGATGCGCCGCGCTGATCAGAATCACGCTGATCAGCGGCCGGGCATCGCCATAACGCTGCTGGTTCATATTGGCCAGCCACAGATACAGCATGCCCAACACCAGCGCTACCAGCCCCCAGGCCCAGTCGAGGCGGAAATCGGTAAACAGGTAATACCCCAAAGCCAGCATCAGCAGCGGTACGGCGCTGCCCAGCCCGGTCCAGAACGCCGGGTAAGGCACGCGCATACGCAGCAGCCACAGCGCACTGCCGCAGTACAGCAATGTCAGCCACAGGAAACGTACACCCAGCTGCGCCTGCCCGGCGGCGTCCGGACCCAACAGCACCAGTTCATCGCCGATATAGGTCAGCATGGGGATAACCGTCGCCAGCACAATCAGCACTAATGGCAGCGCCGCCAGCGGGTTCAGTTCCGGGCGACGGCTGGCCGCCAGCAACATCAGTACCGGCAATGCCAGCAGGGTGAAGTAACCCGAATCAATCACGCCTTCGCCGGCGAGGGTAATCCCCTGCGCCAGCAACACCAGCAATACGCCCGGCAAAGCAGGCCAGTGCGGATCGGCACGCCAGCTCTGCACCCGCTGCCACCAGCTGTCTGCGCTGGCAGGCTCATCATCGTTATCCTGATGGCGGTTCTGCAGTAACCAGTCAAAATGCGGTACCGCAAGAAACATATAGGCCAGCGCAAGCAGGTAAAGAGAACGCACGCCATCAGCAGGTTCGGTCATCAGACTGATCAGCCACCACAAAAGAGAGCCGGCAATCACACCGATCCACAGCCAGCGTTGCTGAACATAGGCCAGCAACCAGAGCGAGAACAGCGTCAGAATGCTGATATACACCAGCGCCACGGCAATCTGCCCCGAACCACTGCTGAGCAGAATTGGCACCAGATAACCACCGAGCATGCCCAGCGCCGCCAGCACCGGGCCATGGCGGAGTGCCAGCGCCAGCGTGGCAAAAGACACCAGCGCCATGCCGGTAAACACCAATCCGGGCGACGTGCCCGGCAATAATTTGAAGGCTGCAAATAACGCGGAATAAAGGATGATGCTGGCGCCACCGGCCAGCGCCGCAAAGACGTTATTCTGCCCTTTGTTACGCCGCAGCCATTCCGCCGCAACATGCAGGCCGATACCCGCCAGCAACGACAGCACTACGCGGGTTTCCGGCCCCAGCAGCCCCTGCTCGATGGAGTAACGCACCATAAACACGCCGGCCAGACCGACACAGATACCACCGAGCCAGACCATCCAGTTGTTGCGGATATTCTGCAGCAGGCGCTCAAGCAGATCCGGTTCGCGGCTTGCTGTCCCGGAAGAGTGAGCAGCAGAAGCCGCCGGCGCCTGATAAGAAGGCGCGGTCGGAGAATACACCGGCAGTTCAGCAGCAGGCTCAGATGCTGGTGCGGATACAGGTTCTGGTCCTGATTCGGATACTGATTCGGAGGCTGATTCAGAGGCATTAACAGGCTGAACCGCGCTGGCGGCAACCTCAGTCTGTCCGGTTGCGGCTGGTACCTGTTGCGCAGAACCGACCGCTGTCGGTGGAGGCGAAGTAACCGGGCGCTCAGTTTCTGCTGGTTTTTCCCGGCTGGCGGTAAGGCGGCGCAGGGCGGCTTCCAGCTGCCCGATACGCTGCTCCAGCGTACTGACTTTAAAGAACGCGACGACACCCAGTACCAATGCGCCGATTAAAGCCAGTACCAACAGCAGCGTCAGAGTGACAAATTCATCCATAAACACCATTCACTTTCATTGACTGATAACTCAGCAGGAGACTATACGCAATCCGCCCTGCCGCTGTCCTGATCTTTGCTCAGGAACCGAAGCGCCAGAGTATAACGCCAGCAGCACGGGAAAAGGTGACCTGAGCCTCAGGCTGATCAGGCAGAGAGTTGTTGTGGCAAATAGCGGGCATAAAAAAAGCGGGCCGGTGTATAAACCCGTGCCCGCTTTTCTTTATCAGCTTGTGCTGCTCACACTCAGAAGTAGTAACCAAACTGCACATTAAAGAAGGTCTGCCAGCCGTTTTCGCCATCGCCTTCTGCAAAGGCTTTGGTGTAATCACCGGCGCCGATGAAAGGTACGTTCTTGGCGCTGGTGACATCGAAGTTGGTGTACAGATTACCGGTCACCACCAGTACACCCAGCGTGTTGATCTGTGAATCGCGGAAGGCTTCTTTGTTTTTATCCAGCAGGTTGTAGTCGTTGTACAGCTGCACCTGATTGACGATGCCACCTTTCCACGGCAGGTCGTAGCTCAGGTTCAGGACATAGACATTCGCCTGTGCGGCGGCCATGTAACGCGCACCAAAACCACCCATCTGAATGGTGTCATCGCTGACGCCATCAGCGTTTTCGGCATTGTAGGAATAGCGGATCGCTTCCGACTGCACACCAAAGGCACCGTAGGTCGCGATGTAATGCAGCGCCAGAGCCTGGGCATTACCCATCTTGCCGGTGGTTTCGTTATACAGACCGCCATACTGCAGCGACACGCCAGCTTCCGCCTGTTCGCTCAGGGCATAAGCCGCACGCAGGTTGAACTGGTGGGTTTCCTGATTCTGCTGCACACCGGCATCGCCATCGGAGACCACATCAAATGAGAAACGCTGAGCATCGGTCGGAGCCGCATCGCCACTGGCGAAGTAAGCCAGCTGCAGATCCCACTTACCCTGCTTGCTCAGTACCTTGATGCCGCTGTCATAGTCGTCGTTAAAACCCAGATACAGAGTGGCATCGCCCCAGTAGCTGTGAGATTCGTACGGCAGGATACCGAACGGCACCTTGGTGATACCGACCTGTACTTCGGTGTTGTCAGACGCATCGGTAGCAAAATACAGGTGGTGCACCATGGCGCCATTGCCGCTGTCGTACCAGCGGTACTGGCTCGACAGACGTACGCCCTGATGTTCAGCTTCGATACCGAGGTTGATCTGGTTATAGGTGAAATCGCCACCGCGTTCGGTCTGCGCTTCGTTCCAGTCTTTATAGGTGTAATTCAGACGGAAGCCACCAGTCAGGCGTACATTTTCCAGCGCGGTTACCCGCTGTTCCAGACTGTTGGTTTCGTGGGTATCAGCAAAGGCCTGAGGGCCAATCAACAGGGTCGCCAGTAAGGCGCGGGAGAAGGTAGCGTTAGACATGAAATTCTCTGCGATGATTAAAACCTGACCAAGCGGTCATAAAAAGCGCAGCATCATTCCAGAATTGTCTTCTTTGTTGTATGGAATATATGTAACGGAATGTTTCTCCCTGAGAAATTGATAAACCCCTACATAAGGATCGATAAAAAATCCTTTAATATCAAAAGCTTGCGTCGCACCCTGATATCCTCGACGAGATATGAGCGAAAAATAGTCAGGTTTTCAGAATCTGTGATTATGGCTGACTGAGATAGAACTCCAGCAGCTCCTGCAGCCTCCCTTCTTTGCGTAGCCGGCTGATGCCTTCATCGAGAACGATTTTGAGCTGTGGCGCGCGGCTGTACAGGCGCGAAATCAGCATCACAAAATCATCTGCCGCGACCCCGGGCAACGCCTCCACCTGAATGTCATCACCCAGATCAACATCCCCCTGACGATACAGGCTGTGCAATATTTCCAGGCGTGTCAGAAACAGGTCGCAACGGCCGCGCCGGATCTGCGCCAGCGCCTGAGCGTAATGATTGGCCTCACGCATCACCCAGCGATTCTCAATGCCAAAACGGCTGTAGTCATAACCGCGCAAACCACAGAGAAGATAATTTTTCAGGTCATTACTGCTACTTATCGGCGGTGCTGAAGAGAAGCGCTTACGCGAATAGGCGTAGCCGGGCTGCACCTGATAATAAGGTTTGCTGGTAAGAAAGTTTTTCTGGCGTTCGGCGCTGGCCGAGGCGCTGAGAGCGATCTGATACAGGCCTTTTTCAACCTCCAGCAGACAACGCTTCCACGGCAGCATATGAATCTCATAATCAAAGCCGGCCGCCGGCAGAATCAGTGCCAGTACATCCACATCATACCCACGCACGGCACCATCAGACTCAAAGGTATAAGGCGGCCAGCCGGCTGCATCGCCGCAAATCCGCAGCACCGTTTCAGCCCGGACCGGCTGTGCCGGCAGCAGACTGATAACCAGCCATACCATGGCGCATCTCAGGGTGTATTGCATAGATCTCTCACCGCCTGATTACTGCCCTGAGTGTAGATGCTGAAATCTCTGCTGTCGCACTCTGAGGACCGCTGGCGTTATTAGTAAAAATAACAGCAGAAGGGTGCTTTCCGGCGGTTAGAACCAATCTTTCTAAGTGTGCATTGATGCTCTGCTTTACTCAATTTACCCCCCAGAAAAGATTCACAGGAGTGTAAGTATGAGCAGCAATATTCCCCTCAGAATTCTGCTGAGCGGACTGCTTGGCGCAGGTTTGGCGGCCTGCAGTAACGACTCATCCAACAGCAGTTCAGGCAGCAGTACAACCATGTCCGGTAAAGTGGCCGATGGCTATCTGGCCGGTGCCAGAGTGTGTCTCGACCTGAACGCCAACCAGGTTTGTGATGATGGCGAACCCTCCACAACGTCCTCCTCAGGTGGCAGTTTCACCATTACCAACGCCACCGCTGAGCAAATTGCCAGTGCCGCCATCGTGGTTGAAATCATCGTCGGCGAAACCATCGATGAAGACAATCCCGGCACCGCCATTAATAAAACCTACACCCTGACGGCCCCCGCCGGTTATGGCTTTGTCAGCCCGCTGACCACCATGGTACAGAATGAAGTACGGGAAAAAGGCGTCACTCCTGACGAGGCCAAAGCCTCGATTCAGACCCGTCTGGGCACCAGCGTCGACCTCGAAGAAGACTATGTTGCCGGCAGTGATGGTGGTGGCAATGACGCCGCCGAATTTGAGCGCGTGCATAAAGTGGCGCAGGTTACCCGTGCGGTCATGCAGCAGAATATCGAAACCGTTACCCAGGTACTGGATGGCGCCAACGTTTCTTTTGAAGATGTGCTGGCGTTAATCGTCAGTCAGGTTCTGGAAGCACTGGAAACCATCGGCACCGCCGTTGATAACAGCAGCGGAGAATTTGATGCCGACGCACTGGTCGACTCCGGTGTGGTTGATGATGCCGGCATCGACCCTTCTGTGGTCGAAGACGATCTGGCGGAACGTGAAGCCGAGCGCAATGCCAGCAGTGTCAGCATCGCCGGTGTACTGAGCGGCGGCGGCAGCCTGCACTTCTTTGAAAGTGACGAAGACAACGGCCAGGTCAGTTTTTACTATGGCACAGTGTCGTCTGGCGGCGGCAGCAGTGTCACTGTCACTGACTATCGCTATAACAGCAGCAACGGCCTGTGGGAAACCCAGGCCAGCGAGAGCAACAGCGAACAAACCTGCATCCTGTCTTCCGGCAGCTGGACCTGCGTCAGCGAAGACGCTGAAACCATTGCCATCAGCGGTGACAGCGTCGTGGTCAGCCGCGGTGGTCTCAGCGTTGCTCAGGAAACCATCAGCGGCATCGCCGTAAGCCTCACGGACAAACGTATTCAGACCTATGCCAACGATGAATACTTCAGCCTCGCTCTTGATCCGACCGCTAAGTTCAGCACCAACGCCACAGGTTATAAACTGACCTTTACCCGCAGCAACGACTACTACGAACTGTATAAAGACAACACAGCCAGTATTGCTGACTGCTGGGATGGCACCGCCAATACCGAAGGCCCGTGGGCGCCAACCGACACCTGGTGTAATAACGCCTTTACCCGTACCGGTGATGGCAACGCACAGACCGACGGCAATGCCGCCGCGGCACTGTCTGAGCTGATTTCGGCCAATGCGGCGGTCAGCCCGGAAACCCCGGAAGACATCAAAGGCACCGACCTTTACGGCAACGACAAGAGCTGGCTGATGGAGTTTGTCAGCGGTGGCACACTCAACTTCTACCCGTTCAGTTATGGGGAAGGCGGACCAACACTGGGCAGCAAAGTCAGCGGCAGCTGGGTACAGAAAACCGTCGACGGCAAAACCATTCTGCAATTTACCCTGCCGGAGCTGGTTGCTGCTCAGGGGGATTTCGATCGCTATGACCGCGTGCAGTTTTTCACCGTACATGAAGGCTATGTGCGCCGCGGCTACGTCGCCAAAGCCGGCAGCAGCAGTGATGATGAATGGGTCTTTAACGATACCGCGCGCGACGATATCAAAGCTGCATTCGACGATGATCTGCTCGTCAGTCTGGTTGCCTGTACCGCCGGAGATGCTGACGCTGCGTTAATCGGCGCTCTGGATACCGCAGCAACGGGCTGCTCCGCCACGGCCTTTATCAGTGATGATGTCGCCGGTAAATCTCTGACCTCTGACTTCGGCATATTCACCTTCGCTGCCAATAACACCGGCAGCTACTTTGGTGAGCTGGGTGATGATGGCCAGAAGTATCTCGACTTCACCTGGAGCATTGATGGCAGCGGCTACATCGTCATTAACACTTCTACACCGAACGGCGACGGCACCACCCTCTACCTGCGCATGAACATTGCCAAGGTTGAGCAGAATGCGCGTCAGGTCAGTGTGGTTACCCTGGGGCTGGAAGCCGACAGCGAAGCCGGACTGGACAGCGCCAGTGGTGATGTCCGCGGCGAGGTATGGAATATCCGCTGATAACCACAGCGTTCGCCAGAAACAAAAACGCCCGGCATTACTGACGCAATGCCGGGCGTTTTTTTATGCGGTCTGTCAGAAATCAGCCAGCATATTGCGCAGACTGGACAGGGTTTCCTGGCCGCGCTGTTTCTGTTCTTCGGCGGAGGTTTCGGTTTTACCTTCCCAGACGATATCGTCCGGTGGCAGCTCATCGAGGAAGCGCGAATGGGTGGTGTCCATGGCTTCGCCAAACTGACGCCGTTTACCCGCATAGGTAAGAGTGAGGGTGCGCTTGGCGCGGGTAATGCCCACGTACATCAGGCGCCGTTCTTCCTCGATGGTATCGGCCTCGATGCTGTTGCGGTGCGGCATCAGCTCTTCTTCCATGCCCATGATGTAAACGTGCGGAAACTCCAGACCTTTGGAGGCATGCAGGGTCATCAGCTGCACCTGATCGGCTTCGTCTTCTTTTTCCTGCTGCTCCATCATGTCGCGCAGAATCAGCTTGGACACCGCATCTTCTATGGTGCATTCATCGCCCAGCTCTTCCGCTTTGGCGATCATCTTGCTGATCGAATCGACCAGGAACCAGACGTTCTTCATGCGCCGTTCGGCCTGATTCGGCGTGCCGGAGTTCTGCAGCAGATAACCTTCGTAGTCGATATCGCTGATCATCTCTTTGACCGCCGCCACCGGATCATCGGTATAGGCGTTGCGGGTAATGCCTTCGAGCCAGTGGCCAAAGCGGCGCAGACGATCCAGCGCCTTGGGCATCAGCTGTTGCTCCAGCCCCATTTCGGTGGTCGCCGCCATCATGGAGATACCGCGCATGGCGGCGTATTCGCCCAACTTTTCGATGGTGGTCGGGCCGATTTCGCGACGCGGCGTGTTAATCACACGCAGGAAAGCCGCATCATCGGTCGGGTTAATCAGCAGCCGCAGGTAACCCATGATGTCTTTGATCTCGTTGCGGCCAAAAAACGACTGGCCACCGCTGAGTTTGTACGGCACCTGATAGGCCTGCAGTTTCATCTCGATCACACGCGACTGGTGGTTACCACGATAGAGCACGGCAAAATCGCGGTAGCCACAACCATAACGCAGGCGGCGCTCGACGATTTCGGTGGCAATGCGCTCGGCTTCCACTTCGTCGTTGCGGCATTTAAGAATCTTGATCGGGTCGCCGTAGCCCATATCGGACCACAGCTTTTTCTCGAATTCGTGCGGGTTGTTGTCGATTACGCGGTTAGCGGCGTTCAGGATCAGGCCGGTGGAGCGGTAATTCTGCTCCAGTTTGACGATTTTCAGCGTCGGGAAGTCTTTCTTCAGCAGCGACAGGTTTTCCGGCCGCGCACCACGCCAGGCATAGATCGACTGGTCATCGTCACCTACCACGGTGAGACCGGTACGGTGACCAACCAGCAGCTTCACCAGCTCGTACTGGCTGGTATTGGTGTCCTGATACTCATCCACCAGCAGATAGCGGATCTTCTTCTGCCAGCGGGTCAGCACTTCCGGATGATCACGGAACAGCACCGTCGGCACCATGATCAGGTCGTCAAAATCCACCGCGTTATAGGCTTTCAGCATGCGCTGATAAACGCTGTAGGTCTGGGCGATCAGCAATTCCTGCGGCGTCGATGCCACTTTGATGGCATGGTCGGGGGCGATCAGGTCGTTTTTGAGGTTGGAGATGGCGTTCTGCACCAGCTCGATCATATCGCCGTCGTCACCGTGTTCACGGTGCATCACGTCGCGGATAATGCCTTTGCAGTCATCCTGATCAAGAATCGAGAAACCGTTTTTATAGCCGGCGGTGGTCAGCTCATGGCGGATAATATTCAGGCCAAGGTTGTGGAAGGTCGATACTGTCAGACCTTTGGCCCCGCCTTTACCCACCAGCGACATCACCCGCTCTTTCATCTCGCGCGCGGCTTTATTGGTAAAGGTTACTGCAGCGATATGGTACGACTTGATGCCACAAACACCGATCAGGTAAGCAATCTTACGGGTAATCACCGACGTCTTGCCGGAGCCAGCACCGGCCAGCACCAGCAGCGGGCCATCCACATACTTGGCGGCTTCTTTCTGACGGGGATTGAGCTGACTTAGATCGACCACGGGCTTACCTCTCTGACGGGCGGGCATTCTAACAGCTCAGCGCATGGTTGGAATCTGCCACGGAGCGAGTCAGGCAGAATACAGACACAAGTGTCACTCTTTTTATCCCCAAAGCTGCGGCTACGGCATGCAAGTCATTGTCGGCGAAGGAAATTTTTATGCCACAAAAGAAGACAGACTGCCCGAAATGTCCTATATATAAACGCTGATTATTAAAAGAAATGGTTATGGATCGTGTCGTATATTGCCACTCAGGCAACAATACGCAGACCACATAACCGGGCGCCGCCTTACAGGCAGGCACACACCCGACCTTATTCAGTTCAGGTTTTATGGAATTTTCACCACACCAGTCCAGACTCAATCTGTTGATTCTGAGCACCTGCGAACAGCGCCTCGGAGACCTGCAACACTGGCTGGGCCAACATCAGAGGCCGGACGCTATGCGAACGGAATTCCGGTTCCTGAATCCGCTCTCTGCGTCTGACCTGCCCCCCTCAGGCGACGGCTGGCATGCTGCAGTACTGTTGATAGACACCTTTACAACTGCCCAGCAACAATGGCTTACCCAACTTCCGCCACACCTGCCCTGCCTGATTATTTCCACCACCAAACACCGCGATCAATTGCCTTCGTCCGGACACTGGCTGGCGCTGGATGATTTTAATCGTCAGCGTTTCTTTCAGAGTCTGGGGCCTCTGCAGCAGCAGGTACTCAGAAACATCCCGGCCCCCTTACAACACAATGAGTTTTTTACCCGCCTGCGCCAGCAGCTGAGCCAGACAGACCACGGCTATTATCTGCAGGTGCTGCAATGCCGCTGGTTACGGCATCAGCAGGATCGCGACGGCTGGCAGCAACGGGAAGATATCCAGCAGGAATTTGAACGCACCATCAGCCAGCGCGCCCCCGCCGGAGCCATTATCGGCCGCATACTGGACGATCAGCTGGTTGTGGTCAGTGATAATTACTACGAACTCCATGCCGACTGGCTGCCGCTGCAGCCGGACGATGACGCCCGTCCCTGGGTGGTGTACCACAGCTCACCGCTGTCTATCAGCGGCTTCTCTGCCCTGAGCGCAGTGTTACAGGAAGGCGTACAGCAGATTGCCCGCGAACGGCTGGTGCAGGAAGCCCAGTTCGAATGGCGCCAGCAGGACACCGGTCTGAGCCTGCTGAGCGGTATCCATCTGGCCTTGCAGCGTGATGAGTTTTACCTTGAATACCAGCCCCAGTTCGACAGCCGGACCGGTGCTCTGGTCGGGGCTGAAGCGTTAATGCGCTGGCGTCATCCGGCACTGGGCGTTATCCCGCCCACGGTGTTTATCCGCGAGGCCGAAAATGCCGGTCTGATTCAGGCACTGGGGCAGTGGGCCTTGCGTGAAACCATCAGCGCCTGGAAGCAACTGCAGGAGTTGCTGGACCAGCCGCTGCGCATGGCAGTGAATGTCTCCTTTCCGGAAATAGCCGACCCCTTTTATGCGCAACAGGTACTCGGCTTACTCGACCAGCTTGGCATGCCACCGCAGTTTCTCGAGCTGGAGCTGACCGAAACCGCCATGATACGTGACACCAGCGTATCCTTGCTGAATCTGCGCCAGCTGAAAGCCGCCGGCGTACACATTGTGCTGGATGATTTTGGCACCGGCTTCTCATCGTTATCTCATTTAAATGACCTGCCACTGACCGGCATTAAACTTGACCGGGCCTTTGTCTCACCGTTGCCCGATCACGGACCACAGAATCATATTGTTACCACCATGCTGGATCTGGCGAACCGCCTGCAACTGGAAACCACCGCTGAAGGCGTTGAGGACATTGCTTGTCTGGAGGAGATACGCAGGCTTGGCTGCGACCGTATACAGGGGTATATCTACGCCCGCCCACTGGCGCTGGGCGAACTGATTTCACAGGCGAAAAGTGGTTTCCCGCAGCATTCCGGCTTTACTCAGGGACGTTTGTTCTGAGGCGAAGGTGACGGTTCTGCGGGGCGCTCTTTCGGGCCAAAGAAGGCTTCACCATCAAAAGGGCTTTCCGTGTTTTCGTGGTAATACACCATAACCGCCACGGCCAGAGCGATGATAATCAGGAAGACAATCAGTTGTTTTACCATACCTGCGTGCTTATCCGTGGAGTTTCATCAAGTGTGGCAGGTACTGACAACAGTGCAAATAATGCACAAATCTGTAAGCCCCGATATTACCCCTGACGATAACGGTCGAGTGTGCGGTAGCTCAGCGCTTCCAGAAGATGCACGCGACCGATAGCCGGCTGGGCATCCAGATCAGCAATAGTACGGGCAATATTCAGCAGGCGGTGATAGCCCCGGGCCGACAGCTGCAGCCGCTCAATCGCCGCCAGCAGCCAGTGCTGATCGTCTTCATTCAGCACGCAGAACTGCTCACGCTGGGTGGGATTCAGTTCGGCATTGGCACAACCCTGGCGCTGTTGCTGCAGTGCCTGCGCGGCCATCACCCGTTGCTGCACCGCGGCGCTGCTCTCGCCCGGCGGCGCCTGCTGCAGTAAAGCGGTGGGAATTGGCGGTACCTCAACGTGCAGGTCGATGCGGTCAAGCAGCGGCCCCGAGGTCTGCCCCTGATAACGGCGGATCTGCTCCTGGGTGCAGTGGCAGCGTCCGGACGGATCACCAAAATAACCACAGGGACAGGGGTTCATCGCCGCAATCAGCTGAAAACGCGCCGGATAGGTAATGGAGCGGTTGGCACGACTGATAACAATACGTCCGCTTTCCAGCGGTTCGCGCAGCACATCCAGCACTTTACGGCTGAATTCCGGCAGCTCATCCAGAAACAGCACTCCGCCATGGGCCAGCGAGATTTCTCCGGGTTTGGGGGTTGTGCCGCCACCAACCAGCGCCACTCCGGAAGCGGTATGGTGGGGCGCACGAAAAGGCCTTACACGCCACTGCTCCTGCCATTGTGACGGCTGGCTGCTGATGGAATACACCGACGCCGATACCAGCGCTTCTTCTTCACTCATAGGTGGCAGAATGCCGGGCAGACGGCTGGCCAGCATGGTTTTGCCGGTGCCCGGCGGGCCGATAAACAGCAGGTTATGCTGCCCGGCGGCGGCGATTTCCAGCGCCCGCCGCGCCTGTGGCTGGCCGCGCACATCGGTTAAATCAGCCTGTTGCAGACGCCCCGCGGGGACAGCATTGCCCGCTGTTACAGCTGTCAGACTCTGTTGGCCATGCAGATAAGCGGTCACCTCCAGCAGGCTGGCGGCGCTGCGGAATTCCCCCTGCGAACACAGTGCCGCTTCGGCGGCGTTGGCAACCGGCAGCACCAGCACATGATCCGCCCGCGCGCATTGCAACGCACAGGGCAGTACACCGGGTACCGGCTGTAGTTCTCCGCCCAGACTCAGCTCGCCGATAAATTCATGGCCATCCAGAGCGGTGGCCGGAATCTGGCCGGAAGCCGCAAGAATGCCCAGCGCGATGGCCAGATCATAACGGCCACCTTCTTTTGGCAGATCGGCAGGAGACAGGTTGATGGTGATGCGCTTGGCCGGGAATTCAAACTGCGCATTCATCAGCGCGGAACGCACACGGTCTTTGCTTTCTTTAACGGCGGTTTCCGGTAATCCCACCAGACTGAGCGACGGCAGGCCACTGGACAGGTGCACCTCGACAATGACCGGCGGAGCATCAATACCCAGCTGCGCGCGGGTAAATACGCGGGCTAACGACATAAGCAATCCTTTGCTGTACGGCTGAAATCTCAGGGTAATGCAAAGTGCTGTCATTGCCTATGCATCAAAACAGCAACCTCATTGCACACAGACGCTATTTTAGACGTTAGAATGGCCTATCCCATGTCTGCCGGAATGATTCATGACCACCCGCCTCTCAAGCCCCCGCCTTTCCCTGAGCCTGTTATTGAGCCTTACCCTGAGTGCCTGTGGTGGGGATGGAGGCAGTCTTATCCCCGGTACTGACGATAATGACCCTTCCGCTCAGAGCCCCGTTTTCTCCCTGTCCGGTCGCCTGAGTATCGCCAGCGGCATTGTTACCGATTCCGATATCAACGATAAAGCCGCGCCTTTTTTTGCCAGTAACGATGATCCTGCCAAGCCGCAGCAACTGAACAACCGTGGCAGCGTACAGGGTTTCGTTTCCAGCGTTAAAACCGGTGGCAATCAGGAATATGAGCGTTTCGCAGACAGCGCCGATCAAGACGACTACTTCCGTGCCGCCCTGCAGAAAGGGCAGATATTACGTTTACAGGTTGCCGATTTTGACGCAGACAACCCACAACTGAATGATCTGGAGCTGGGGCTGTTCTCTCTCGATAACAACGGCGCCTGGAACCCGGATGGTCCCGTGCAGATGACTACCAGCTACAACGCCATTGAAGAACTTGTAGTGGCAGAAGATGGCAACTATCTGATTAACGTGACAGCGGTGAGCGGCATATCCAAATACGTACTGCAGATTCTGCCGGCCAGCAGCACAGCGCCTGCCCACGGTATGGATGATTTTGTGGCTGATGAAATCATTGTTAAAGCCAGAGCCGGCCATACGCTCAGCGCCCAGATCCGCAGCGCCAGCTTAACCACTGCGCTCAATCCTGTGGCTCTGAGCACGCTGAGTTCGGACGCAACGGCAACTGATTCAGATAAGCCGCAACTGCTCAGCATCAGACGAAACACCGCCCTGCTGAGCAGCGGCAGCACCGATGCTGACCCGCTGCTGACATTCAGCCCAACCCTGTACAACAAACGCCAGACCCTGATGGATATCAAACGCCTGCGCCAGCAGGAAGGTATCGAGTATGCCGAACCGAATTACATCCGCCGCAAGGCACAGGCTACGCCCAACGACCCGGGTTACCGCTACCAGTGGCACTACCCCGCGATTAACCTGCCACAGGCCTGGAATCTGAGCAAAGGCGACGACGTCATCGTGGCCGTGATTGATACCGGGGTTTTTCTGGACCATCCGGATCTGAGTGGTCAGTGGATTGCAGGCTATGATTTTATCGCCAGCAGAGACAGTGCGCGCGATGGTGATGGCCTTGACGACAATCCCGATGATCCGGGCGACAGCCCGTTACCCGGCGCCAGCTCCTGGCATGGCACCCATGTTGCCGGCACCATTGCCGCGCTAACCAATAACGCTATTGGTGGTGCCGGTATCGCCCCGAACGCGAAAATAATGCCGCTGCGGGTGCTGGGTAAAAATAACGGCACCTCCTACGACATCATTCAGGCTGTACGTTATGCCGCACGCCTGAGCAATGACAGCAACACGCTGCCTGCCAAAAAGGCCGATATCATCAACCTCAGCCTCGGCGGCTATAACTCATCGGCTGCAGAACAGGCTCTGTACAGCGAACTCCGTGATGCTGGCGTGATCGTTGTTGCCGCCGCCGGTAATGACGCGTCGTCTGTTCCCTTTTTCCCGGCCGCCTACCCGGAAGTGATTTCCGTCAGCGCCACCAACTATCAGGGCGCGCCGGCCAGCTACTCCAACTTTGGCAGCAGTATCAGCGTTGCCGCTCCCGGTGGTGAACTGAGTAATGACGATAATCTGGATGGCCAGAAAGATGGGGTGCTCAGCACCGTTGCCGATGACAGCAGTGGCACACGCCAACCCGGCTATAGCCTGTTCGAAGGAACATCCATGGCCAGCCCGCATGTCGCCGGGGTTATTGCGCTGATGAAATCCGCCTACCCGTCACTCTCCGCAGCCGATGTCGAGTTGCTTTTACAAAGTTGCGCTATCACCAGCAAAGCCAATAACTGCAACCGCGATAACCAGCTGGGCTATGGTCAGATTGATGCCTACCGCGCGGTCAGTGAAGCACTCCGGCTGGAAGGCGGCGGCACCCTGCCGCCACGTCCGGTAACCCTGCAATCTGTTCCGGCTGAGCTGGTGTTCGGCGCCGGTAACAGCCTGGGATTTATCCTGTCGAACGCAGGTGATGAGGAAGCTCTGACTCTCAGCGTCAGCGGTAATGCCGACTGGCTGACGATTACCCCGGGCACAACCGACAGCAAGAACTTTGGCAGCTACAACGCCAGCATTGACCGTACCGGGCTGAGCGACGGCTACTACAGCGCCACCATTACCGTCAGTGCCGGCAGCTACAGCCTGAGCATTCCGGTCTATATGCAGAACGGTGCTGTCGATATCAGTAACAGCATGACCCAGCAGTATGTGCTGCTGGAAGATGCCGACTGCATAGCCGCCGGGCGCGATAACGGCGAGTGCACGCGCAGCATCTACGCCAGAGCGGATGGCCGTTACTACTTTTATGGTATTCCGGCAGGACGCTACGCCCTGCTGGCCGGATCAGATATCGATGCCGACAACCACCTGTGTCAGACCGGCGAAACCTGTGGTGTCTATCCGGGTTCTGGCACACCGCAAATCATCGAACTGAATAGCAACCGCAGTGGCATGAATTTTATGGTCAGCCTGAACAGCAGCCTGAATAGCCAGCGCATACTGAGCCGGCCTCCCACAGAATCTGCCGAAGCTGGCAAAAGCACCGCGCCCTGAGCCTGATATCAGGAGAACCGCAGCGGTTCAGCTGCGGTTTAGCCGCCGTTCAGCATACTGACGGCTCTGTGCCCGATGGATGTCATGGATGAAACTACCGGATAACCGCCTGCAGCTTGCCGCGCTGACGCTGGTATTGCTGCTCAGCGGCTGCACCGTGTACCCCAGCAAAGTGCCGTTCGATCAGGGCTATGCCCGCTGCGAACTGGTATCACGCCAGCTGGCACTGAACTATGAGTGGCTGGAGGCGAACACACATGCCAACCTGCTACGGGGGCTGGGGGATTGTCAGCAAAGCACCGAAGTGTGCCTCGCAGCCTATGTGGTGATTGTCGGAGGCTGGACCGCCGGCAGCGCTATCGTCTCCGGCTCTGTTTATCTGGCGGGTAATACCATTCACTGGCTGGAGTATCAGGGGCGCTGCGCCGACAGCGGATTACGGCAGCTGATCAAACGCGTACAGCCGCCATTGCAATCTGCGCCCATGCAGATCAGCCGTTACTGACGGCAGGTTATTGAAGGCGGGCACTAAGCGCCTGCAGCAGCGGCACCAGACGTTGTGGATAATGCGGCGGGGCGATATAGCCACGATAAGCGCCCTGTTTATCCAGAATCACCAGATTGGCACTGTGATCCATCAGATAAGCCACACCTTCGCCGCGCTCCACCTTGCCGTACACCGCATTGAGTTCTGCCGCCAGCACGCCCAGACCAGCGGCATTACCGGTTAAACCCAGAAAACTCTTATTGAAGTACGCCATATAAGGCTGCAGAGACTGCGGACTGTCGCGTTCAGGATCGACCGACACCAGCACCACCTGCCATTGTTCGCGGATATCCGCCGGCAGCTGTTTCCAGCTGCGGCTGAGATCGGCGAGGGTGGTCGGGCAGATATCCGGGCAAAAGGTATAACCAAAAAACAGCAGCACATTGCGTCCCTGTAATTCACTCAATGCCATCCGCTGCCCATGCTGGTTAATAAAGGTCTGATCGCTCACCGCCAGCGCACGCGGAAACAGCATCAGGCCATCCTGCTGCAGCAGCTGCGTCTGTTGCCATTGCGGCGCATAAGCAACACCGGCACCGGCCAGCCATGCCGCAAGTAACAGTAAAAACAGTACAATCGCTTTTTTCATTAGTGCCAGCCCCTATACCCTATAGTGCCCCAAAATCTGAGACGCGGAGTATATCAGCCATAATGACCAGCCACGCAGCAACAGCCCCTTCTCTGGCTGCGACACAACGCCGCATCTGGATGCTGGCCTGGCCGATAATGCTCAGCAACATTACGGTGCCGCTGCTGGGTCTGGCCGACAGTGCGGTACTGGCCCACCTGCCTGATCCACAACATCTGGGGGCGGTAGCGATAGGCGCACAACTGTTTACCCTGCTGTTGTGGAGCTTCGGTTTTCTGCGCATGGGTACCACCGCGGTAACCGCCCGCGCCGCCGGTGCACAGCAGCAGGTACAGATTATTGAGAGCCTGCAACACTCTCTGTGGCTGGTACTGCCGGTCTGCCTGCTGGTAATGACCGCCGCGTTTATTGCCCTGCCGTGGCTGCTGCCGTTAATGGGCGGCAGCGATAGTGTGCAAAGCGGCGCAGCGGAGTATCTCAGTATTCGTCTGCTGTCGGCGCCGGCGGTACTGGCGCAGTATGTACTCACCGGCTGGTTTATCGGTTTGGGTAAAACCCGCATTCCGCTGCTGATTCTGACACTGGTCAACAGCCTCAATGCCGTACTGGATTATGTGCTGGTATTCCACGCCGGCATGACCAGCGATGGGGTTGCCCTGGGCAGCGTGCTGGCGGATTACAGCGGCTTAATCGCGGCGCTGTATTTTGCCCGCCGCCATGGCTTGCAATCACTGGGAATCCGCCCGCCACTGGCAACCCTGCGTCCGCTGCTGCGCATCAACCATCATCTGTTTGTGCGCACGCTGTGCCTGCTGCTGGTGTTTGCTTTCTTTACCGCTCAGGGAGCGCGCATGGGCGAACTGACACTGGCCACCAACGCCCTGCTGATTACAGCGCTGTTGCTGATATCCAATGCGCTGGATGGTTTTGCCCATGCTGCCGAAAGCCTGACCGGACACAGTCTGGGCCAGGCCGACAGCGGACAACTGCGCCAGACGCTGCTGCTCACCGGCCTGAACATGCTGGGACTGGCCGCCGCCCTGACTCTTTTGCTGTGGCTGGCAGGCCCTTATCTGCTCAGCCTGATGACCAGTCAGCCGGAGTTGCTGCCACAACTGCAGCGCTATCAGCACTACCTGTTCTGGTTGCCTTTAGTGGGGGTAGCCAGTTATTGGCTGGACGGTGTTTTTATTGGTGCACAAGCGAGCAGTGCTATGCGCAATGCTATGCTGGCTGCAGCTTTGCTGATATTTCTGCCGGTCTGGTGGCTGACCAGAGAATGGGGAAATGACGGACTGTGGTGGGCGTTCTACGCCTTCCTGCTGGCCCGGGCCTTATTTGCAGTTAACACTTTTCTGACACTGTGGAAGCGTCCACAAAATTTTGTCTGAATCGACTGGCCAGAGCGTCAAACTTTACTATACTTTCCAATGTCGACAGAAACTAGATTCGTAAACTATTGATTTTAAAAGATTTTTTAACAAATTAATTTTTAGATCAATTCCGTCTAAGTTGTGCCGTGATTTTCCATTGCGTGTGTAAAACGGAACTTATAGCTTTACCACACGTCAATCACGGCAGATTGGAAACGAGGCAAACGCATGACCATGGAAGTTATCCACCAGCAAATCCGCAATGCTATCAGCGATGAAGCCATTACCCTGCAACTGCAAAATGCCCTCAGCTCCCGTGCCGACCAGGTAGCCCGCATCGTTGACCTGCCGGAAGGCGAAGCCGCTGAAAAATTACTGGAATTTGTCATCCGTTATATCGAAGACGTGCCGCAGATGCTGCTCGATCTGCAGGCCGCCGCGCTGGAAGCTGGCTTAAGCCACTACGTCCAGCCGGTTATCCGCATGGCAACCGAGTTCTTTATTACGCCTCCTGCTGCACTCAACCATGAAGCGGGCCTTGCTGCGCTGATGGATAAAGCCTATCTGGCCCACCGTCTGCTGGAAGAAGTGAACGAAACCTATATTCACCGCGTCGGCCAACCACTGATTCCGATGGATATGACACTGTCGAATGTGATTATCCACACCCTGATCGGCGAACCTTTTGCCAACGATCTGGATCAGCTGGTCGACATTGCCGTGAAACGTCTGTTCGGCCCGCAGATGGCCTATCAGAGCCCGGAGTTCAAAGCCTTTATGAACCGTCAGGAAGCCAGCAATCTGGTACATATCTGGCGTCAGTGGCCATCCATGTCAAACGAAATGGGATTAACCAGCAACCTGCTGTGATAGCGCTCAGCCAAGCCTGTGCTGAATTTCCGGCAGGCGTTGCAGAATAAACTCCTGCAGCGCCTGCACCCGCGCACTGCGGCGCATGTCCTTGTGATACACAAACCACATCAATGACGGTTCGGCACTGAGTCCGAATTCTACCTGCTTCAGGCCTGACACACTGTCGGCCAGACGCTGCAAAGCACCAACCGGACCTATCCCCATGCCTTCCTTTACCGCCGAAAGGATGTCGTTAAAGCTGTTGCTCTGAAAGGCAATCTGGCCCGGATCGAGCTTTTCCAGCAGCTGCCTGATGCCCGATATACGCTGCTTTTCGCCGGTCGGTAATGCCCACCAATGGCGGTTGATATCGGCCATCGAACGCGGCAAACCATGGCGCTCGATATAGCTTTCAGCAGCACAATAGTGCATCTGCACCGGCAACAGCGCCCGGGCAATCAGATCGGGTTCGCGCGGCTCGGCGCCCATACGGATGGCCACATGCACATCACCACGCGCCAGGGATAACACATCATCGGTGGCAACAATCTGCACCCGGATCTGGGGAAATTCCTGGCGGAACGCATGCAACAATGGCGTAAAAAACGGTGAAAAATCAGACACTGTCGAAATACGCAAAGTACCGGAAGGTGAAGCATCCAGCGTCGACAGCGTCCCCTGCAGACGGCGCATCTCTGCGACAATCGGATGCATTTTTTCCAGCAGCAGCTGCCCTGCATCGGTCAGCCGGTAACCGCGCTGATGACGGATAAAAAGCTTATGCCCCAGTTGCTGCTCCAGCCGGTTGATGTGACGCAGCACCGTGCTGTGGTTCATACCCAGCCGTTCACCGGCACGACTCAGACTGCCCGACTCCGCCACCTGATAAGCAATGCGGATATCATCCCAGCTCGTTTCCATCGGATTCTCCGTTCATCAATGCATCTGAGTTGTGCATATTTGCACAACAGTTGTCCGATTATGCGTGTTTTTTTGCTGAACTAAAGCCGCTATGGTGGGTTCTTATCGAGATCAATTCTCAAGGGTACTCAGGGCCGGACTTTATGCTTCGCAACACTTCTTCTTCCTATGGCTGGGTAAGCATTGCCTTCCACTGGCTGATGGCGCTGGCCGTTTTCGGGCTGTTTGGCCTCGGCCTGTATATGGTTGAGCTGACCTATTACGACGCCTGGTACCGGGGTTCGCTGGATCTGCATAAAAGTGCCGGCGTCATACTGGCGCTGGCGTGGCTGTTGCGCCTGATCTGGAAGCTGCGTAACCCGCAGCCAAAGCCACTGGGCAGCAAGGTCTGGGAGCATAAGATTGCTCACCTGACGCATATTCTGCTGTATCTGCTGATGCTGGCACTGTTTATCAGTGGCTATCTGATTTCCACCGCCGATGGCCGGGCCATTGAGGTGTTCGGCTTATTTGAGTTACCCGCCACCCTGACCCACGCTAATCAGGAAGATGTCGCCGGTGTTATTCACTGGGCGCTGGCCTGGACTTTGATGCTCATTGCCGGATTGCATGCTGTGGCAGCGATCAAACATCACTGGCTGGATAAAGACAAAACACTGGTGCGGATGCTTAAGCCCGGCGCTTAAATCACTCCGTGCGACAACAGATTCAATGACAAAACCGCTTTAAAAAACCAAGGAGCGAACAATGAAAAAACTGATGCTTGCTGCCGGCCTGAGCGCCGCATTGCTGATGCCGTCCCTGTCCCAGGCAGCGACTTATAAAATTGATACCCAGGGCGCCCACGCCTTTATCCAGTTTAAGATCCAGCATCTGGGTTACAGCTGGCTGCTGGGTCGTTTCAATACTTTTGACGGTCAGTTTGAATACGATGCCAAGGCACCGGAAAAGTCAGCCATTGAAGTGACCATTGAAACCGCCAGCCTGGATTCCAATCATGCTGAACGTGACAAGCACCTGAAAGGTTCTGATTTCCTCGACGTCAGCAAATTCCCGCAGTCCACATTCAAGAGCACCGGTTTTAAATCCACCGGCGCCGGCGAAGGCGTTCTGACCGGCGATTTCACGCTGCACGGCGTCACCAAGTCGATCAGTTTTCCGGTGAAAATGATCGGTGAAGGTAAAGATCCATGGGGTGGCTACCGCGCTGGTTTTGAAGGTAAAACCACACTGAAGCTGTCTGACTACGGTATCGATTACAACCTGGGACCCGCGTCTACCAGCGTTGAGATTGGTCTGTTTATCGAAGGTATCCGTCAGTAATCACTGGCACCTGAAATAAAGCAGGCGGAAAAACAACAGGCAGAAAGCGTTACCCGCTTTCTGCCTGTTTTGTTTCAGGCGTCCCCTGTTTTTCAGACGCCCTTTGTTTTCAGGCATCTCTGTTTTTCAGGCATCTCTGGTTTTCAGGCGTCTGTTGGGCGACGACGCTTAAAGATTCCCGGCAAATTGATGACCTGCACAAAGCGGAACACCAGTACGGCATGGATCAGCGCAACAATGCTGCCAACCCCATACTGACCCGTTCCCATCATGTCCCACACCATCATCGGCAGCACCAGAATCGGAAACCAGGCCAGATAACGATAAAACACTCTTTCAAAACGCGAACCGGCATCATTGGCAGGCGTTGTTTCTGCATCTGCCTTAGCGTGACTGCGCTTATTGTTATTCTTGTCTGACATAGCCTGTACCTGTCTTCAGTTGAACCTTCAGAGGATCATATTCCGGCACACGGAACCATTAGCCGATGGTCGGAAGCCTGACGGACGAATATGCCACTTTCCGCAGCAGGAAAGTCATAAACTGCTAGGCTTAACACTGTATTTGTAAATAGGCGGAGTTTCTGTGCGGGGTTGGATTTCGGGAGTACTTCTCTGCCTGTCTTTATATTCAATAACCGGGTGCTATGCGCCAGACCCATTATTGCGGGTTGGTACCAATGTATGGCCCGGCTATGAACCTCTTTATCTGGCCCGCGAGCAGGGCTTCTACAATCATCATATCAAGCTGGTCGAATTGCCTTCGGCATCAGATGTTATCGATGCCCTGCGCATGGGCCACCTCGAAGGCGGTGCTCTGACACTGGATGAAGTTTTGTCCCTGATTCAGGAAGGTCAGGATCTGGTCGTCGTACTGGTTTTTAATATATCAGCCGGCGCCGACATGCTGATGGCGCATCCGGATATACAGACCCTGAGCGATCTGCGCGGCAAAACCATTGCTCTGGAAACCACAGCCGTTGGCGCTCTGATGCTGAAAAATGCCATGGATTTTGCCGGCTTGCCGGATGGCTCATTACGCATCCGCCATATGAACCTGAGTGATCAGCTCAGGGCTTATCAGAGCGGAAAAATCGATGCCATGATCACCTATGAGCCTTTCAGCAGCGAACTGGCCAGAGCTGGCGCCCGGATCTTATTCGACAGCAGCGCAATCAAAGGGCAGATCGTCGATGTGCTGGCTGTCCGCCGTACTGTTCTGGAGAAGCAGCCACAGCATGTACGCGAGCTGATTGACGGCTATATGCAGGCCCGCCAGCTGATGCAAACTTCTCCGCAGGCTGCATTTGCCATTATGAACCAGCGTCTGCGTCTGCCGGACGAGCAGGTCGGCGCCATGTTTGATGGTCTGGAGTTACCGGATACAGAAGAAAACCGACGCCTGCTTAACGGCAAACGTTCACCGTTAAGCCGCACAGCAGAAGGCCTTGCTCAACTGATGGTTAAACAGAAGCTGATGCCCGCACCGCCACCGCTTAAACAGCTCACCGACCCCCGTTTTTTGCCGGAATCATCATGAAAAAAGCACGGAAGCTACGCAGGAAACAGGGGTCGCTGCGCAAAATTCTGCTCAGCTGGTCGGCCATTGCTCTGGGCATCGCAACCTTATTGCTCAGCTACTTTCTGTTTCAGGCATTAACCCAGCAGTTCAGCAGCACCTGGTCGAACAAAATGGAAGCCGAACTGAGCGGCCTGCGCCTGACGCTGCAGCATCAGCTGGCAGATGAGGAATGGAGCCTGAGCGACCAAACCCTGAGCCGCATGGCAACACGCCCTCATGTCAGCCATCTGGTGTTACTGGTTGATGGCAAAGTCCTGCTATCAACCCGGCGCGCCGACATTGGCCAGCCATTTCAAACCGACCTGAATGCTCTGCATTTGTCCAAAGACAATCCACAGTTCCAGTTTGTGCAGCGCGGCGGACATTTTTATGGGTTGCAGCCGCTGCAGTTCCGTACCCGAGAACTGCGTGAGCAGCAACAGGGCTGGCTGTTTGCCCACTACGACGCCAGTGACCAGCGCCAGCAGATGCTGCAAAACACCGGACTGCGTATTGCTCTGCTGATTCTGCTGCTGGTGCTTTATACCCTCGGCCTGCAGCGCATTGTCCAGCGTCAGGTACTGCGCCCGCTGTACAGACTGGTGCAGTTCACCCGCACTCTGCAGGCCGGTCAGCTGGGGCAGACCATTCATTCCGGCTCATCCTCTGAATTTGCTCATCTGGAGGGAGCCTTCAACAATCTCAGCCTGCACCTGCAGCATTCGATGCAGCAGATCCGTGACCAGCACATGCGCGATCAGGCCTTTACCCGTGCCTTTCCCGATGTTGCCTTCCTGCTCGACAACGACGGTATTATCCGCAGTCGCTATGGCAATCAGGAAAGTCCGCTGCCGGCGCTGCACGCAGACCTCACCGGCCAGCCGTTCACCTGCTGGCTGCAGCCGCTGGCCGCCGAGCGCATCGCCGAGCACCGCGATCAGGCGCTGGCATCACAGGACATGGAAATTACCGAGTTCCGTCACGAAGACTTTTATATCGAGTCACGCATGACGCCGCTGCTGAGTCAGAACGATGACGGACAACCTCTGGTGAATGGCCTGCTGTGGCTGATCCGCGATATATCTGAGGTAAAACGTAAACAACAGCAGATCGAGTATCAGGCCAATTTCGACTCCCTTACCCGTCTGGCCAACCGCCGCTTTGCCCTGCTGCATATTGAGAAAAAAATGGCCCATGCCCGGCGTGTGGGAAAATACGGTGCCGTGTTGTTCATCGACCTTGATCACTTTAAAAACATCAATGATTCTCTCGGCCATCCGGTGGGCGATAAATTACTGGTGCAGATGGGTGAACGACTGAATAACCTGGTGCGCAGTGAAGATCTGACCGCCCGTCTGGGCGGTGATGAATTTCTGGTACTGTTTGACGAGCTGGGTGACACGCCGGAAGCTGCCGCGCAGTACGGCAGCGACTGTGCTGAACGCTTGCTGGCTGCGATCCGCGAGCCATTCAATATCGATATCCACTGCTTCCACCTGTCAGCCAGTATCGGCATCGCCGTATTTCCCGCCGACCAGAATGAAGCGGCCGATCTTATCCGCCAGTCTGATACTGCCATGTATCACGCCAAAGCTCAGGGGCGCAGTGGGATCAGTATTTACACCCAGAATATGCAACAGGAAACGCAGGATAAGCTGAACCTGTATAACGATCTGCATCAGGCTATCCAGCAGCAGGCATTTACTCTGGTCTTCCAGCCACAGCTTAATCAACGTGGCGAAGTCACCGGCGCCGAGGTTCTGTGCCGCTGGAATAACCGCGGCACACCGGTCAGCCCGGATGTGTTTATCCGTGCCGCCGAAGAAACCCGGCTGATTCTGCCACTGGGGCAATGGATTCTGACGGAAAGCTGCCGTGTCCTGAAACGCTGGCGACAGGAAAACCGGTTACCCGACAGCTTTCGACGCCTCGCGGTGAATATCAGCCCGGCGCAGTTTATGGACGACAATTTCGAGCATTACGTCACCGCTCAGGTCAACAGCCACTCTCTCTGCTCAGCACAACTGGAGCTGGAAATTACCGAGAGCATTTTCCTCGGCGATAAAAATATTATCCGCAGTAAAATGGAGCGGCTGAGCAGTCTGGGCTTTACCTTTGCGCTGGACGATTTCGGCACCGGTTATTCATCCCTCAGTTACCTGCAGCATCTGCCACTGCACAAACTGAAAATCGACCGCTCTTTTGTGATGGATATTGAAGATGACAGCAAGCCGGCACGGATTGTCGACTCCATCATCCAGATGGGGCAAAACCTGGGAATGGAAATCATCGCCGAAGGGGTCGAATACGATGCCCAGCGAATGTATCTGCAAAATCATGGCTGCTATGAATATCAGGGTTATCTGTTCAGCAGGCCGCTGACAGAAGATGAGTTCATTGAATTTGTGCGGCAAAATGAACCCCCATCCACTCACTGACTGCAACCGCTGTGCTGCCACTGGTATACCACCCGAATTATTCCTGCCCCTTCCCCGAGCAGCACCGTTTTGTGATGTCGAAGTTTGTGCGTCTGCACGACTATTGCCGGCAACAGGGACTGATTGGCCGTAATAACCTGTTCTGCTCTGAAGCCGCCACACTCAGCGATCTCAGCATCGCCCATACCCCGGAATATCTGGCCATGCTCTGTGATCAGTCGCTGGACCCGAAAGCCTGGCGCCGTATCGGCCTGCCCTGGAGCCAGGGCCTTATTGACCGCACACTGACAGCACCTAACGGCACCCTGCTGACCGCCCGGCTGGCGCTGCAGCACGGCATGGCCTGCCATCTGGCCGGCGGGACACACCATGCCCACCGCGATTTTGGCTCCGGTTTCTGTCTGCTCAATGATCTGGCCTACAGTGCTCTGACGCTGCTGGCACAGGGTGAAGTCAGCAAAATACTGATCTTCGATCTGGATGTGCATCAGGGCGATGGCAGCGCCGCCATACTGGCCAGTGAGCCACGGGCCTTTACCTGCTCGATTCACTGCGAGAAAAACTTTCCGTTCCGCAAATCCGCCAGCGATCTGGATATCGGTCTCGATAAACACCTCACCGACCAGCCCTATCTGGACATCGTAGACAGCACACTGCAGCGTCTGCTCGATGAGCAGCAGCCCGATCTGGTGCTGTACGATGCCGGCGCCGATGTCTGGCAGGGCGATGAACTGGGTCATCTGGATATCAGTTGGGCCGGCGTACAGCAGCGCGATGAGCTGGTACTCAGTCACTGCCTGCGCCGCCATATTCCGCTGGCGACCGTGATTGGCGGAGGCTATGACCGCGACCATGAACGCCTCGCCCGCCGCCACGCCATCGTGGTTGAAACGGCCGCTCACCTCTATCCGCAGTATCTGGGCTGAATGGCACCCGCCTTGCTAACTCCCTGCTGACCATCCTCTGCCGGTGTCTGAAGCCGGAAAACGCACCCTGGCGGAGCATTTACGCGCCCGGGCGCCTTAATCAGAAGCAGGAGTTACTTATGGATAAAGTCACCATGACGGAAACCATCATTGCCGCCAAACTCAGCAAGGGTCTGAGCTGGGAGCAGATGGGCAAAGACCTGGGCATGTCGCCGGTCTGGCTGACCTCAGCCTGTCTGGGCATGAACAGTGCGCCTGCCGATAAAGCCGCCGCGATCAGCGACTACCTGGGGCTGGGCAGCGAAATCAGCAATGCCCTCGCAGCTTATCCCACCAAAATCTGGGATCAGGCCGTTCCCACCGATCCGCTGATTTACCGGCTGTACGAAATTGTCGGCGTCTACGGCGAGACACTGAAAGAGGTGATTCAGGAGAAATTCGGCGACGGCATCATGAGCGCCATCGATTTTTCTATGGAAGTCGACAAAATCGAAGACCCGAAAGGCGACCGCGTTCTGCTGACCCTGAATGGTAAATTCCTGCCGTATAAAAGCTGGTAAACCGACCGCCATAGTGCGCGCTGGCAAACCCGGCGCGTAAACAACAGGCAAAGCATCCTTTTCTGCATTTACAGAACCAGCGTACAACATTAGTCTCTGGGCAAAATAATGATAAGGATAATATTTTGCGCCACATACTCGCCCTCTGCCTGATGTTTCTGCTTGCCGCCTGCGGTGGTGACAGCAGTTCAGGTCACAAATCCGCCCCTGATACTAATCCCCCCGGCGACGGCGGCGATACCGGTGACGGCGATAACCCGGGCGATCCCGATCCCGATCCCGATCCCGATCCCGATCCCGATCCCGATCCCGATCCCGATCCCGATCCCGATCCCGATCCCGATCCCGATCCCGAGCCCGACTGCAACTACCAGCCTGTTGCAGAGGTAACCCCACTGAACACTCTGGGCAATACCAACAACACCGTGGATTACGACCTGAGTCTGTATAACGAACGTACCGATCTGAACGAAAACCTGGTCGGCACCTGGGTTATGGTGCAGAAGCAAAGCCGTACCCTGACCCCCAGCGTAGGTAACAGCGAGAAGAAACGCCTGCGCTGGCAAAAATCCGTCTTTGTCATCCGCGATAATGCCGGCCAGCTTGAAGTAGCAAACTGCGCTTCCGGAGCACTGACGTTCACCAGCCTGCCGGATACCAGTGGTCATTTCATCCTGCCTCTGTTTGATTCCGGCAGCAATTACGAACAGCAGCGTTTCAGTCTCAGCAGCAACAGCCACCTGCTAGGGGTGCCTATGAGCGACTACAGCACCGGCACAGGGCAAACCGTGTTTACGTCACAGTATGTTGAAGCCATCAAAATCTCGGCCAACACCGCGGCTTTCGGACAGCATTCTGTCGCAATCAATTACGATACAACTGAAGTTGATGAAGCCAATCAGGATGTCTATTGCCTGACACAGCAACGGGATCTGTCCGCCACTCAGCTGTGCGCAGAGGCCCCGCAAGACAGCGTGCTGACACTGATGATCCGCACCCGCAGCAGCACTGGCCGGGCCTCCCTGGCCTACAGTCAGCAGGGGCAAGCCGAACAGACAGCGATGTCGAGTGAATACACTGAGACGCATGTAATCCTGCAGAATAATCAGGCTCAGCCAATGAGCATTAACAGCAGTAATAGCCAGCTCAGTGGCAACGCCGTATTGTCAGAAGCCAAAGTCCTGGCCAACGACTCTCAGGACGCCACCGGCAGCTACAGCACAACCCTGACGCTCCCCTAACCCGATACAACGCCGGGCATCAGCCCGGCCATCTGTTCCTTCAGCCACATCACCGCCGGATCGCGGCTGGCCTTACGGTGCCAGTACAGATGCATCTCTAACGGTGCCAGAGGCAGTGGTAATGGCAGCACGGTGAAATCGGGCTGCCGGCTGGCCATATTACGGGCAAAGCTGCCGGGCAATGTCAGTAACAAATCGGTTTGCTGCATCACCTGAATCGCGGCGTAATAATTCTGGCAGCGCAGCGCGACCTGTCGCACCTTCCCCTGCCGGGTCAGGGCAAAGTCTTCCACTCCCGGGCCTTCGGCACGGCTGGAAACCAGTACATGACGGGCACTCAGGTAGCTATCCAGATCCCAGAGATTGCCCTGTAGCGGATGCCCATTGCGCATTGCCACGACCAGCTTCTCCTCACCAATCGCCTGATGCTCAATATCATCGCCAACGGGCAGCAACACATCGGCGGCAAAATCGATCTGGCCGGATGACAGCGCGCTTTCCATATCACGCCGTGCCAGCCGCACACTGCGCAACTGAATACCCGGCGCCTGCTGTTGCAGCCGGGCCATTAACAGTGGCAGTGCCGTCGCCTCCATCACATCACGCGAGGCCAGGGTAAATACCCGGTTGGCCTGCGCCGGGTCAAAGGCCAGCCCCTCGGTTAACGTGGATTCCAGATCCTGTAACGCCGCCCGCACGCGGCCGATAATGGCTTTCGCCAAAGGCGTCGGGCTCATGCCTTTGCCGGAGCGTTCAAACAGCGGATCGTCAAAGCGCTCCCGCAAACGTCCCAGAGCATGACTGACCGCCGGTTGCGACAGGTTCAGCTGTTCGCTGGCACGGGTCAGATTGCCCTCACGATAAATCACATCAAAGACCACAAAGAGATTCAGATCGACGCGGGAAAGATTCATTTTCTGCATACACAGGCCCAGCAGTATTCATATAGACAATAAGAGTACCATGCGAGTCCACACCCGGGGCAGCCGCTTATTTGACCTGCTGCACAGCCTCCCCCTATATTGACGGCGTCAACATAATCAATAACAACTGCCATCAGACAACCATAAGGATCTGCCATGAGTGCCCTGCCTGAATTCCAGAGCTTTAACGTCAGTGTCGAAAACCACATCGCTCACGTACAACTGTGCCGCCCCGACGCCCTGAACTCCATGAATCAGGCCTTCTGGCTGGAGCTGCCGCAATGCATGCGCGCTATTGAGGCCCAGACTGATGCCCGGGTAATTGTGATTTCTTCGACCGGCAAGCATTTCTCTGCCGGCATGGATCTGGGTGTTTTCACCAACCCGAAAGCGGTACCGATGAACGGTGATCCGGGCCGGATGGCCGAAAATCTGCGTCGTGTAGTAATGCAACTGCAGGACACCTTAAGCTCATTGGAGCAAATCCGTTTACCGGTACTGGCCGCCATTCAGGGTGGTTGTATTGGTGGTGCGCTGGATATGGTCTGCGCCGCCGATTCCCGCTATTGCAGCGCCGATGCCTACTTCACCATCAAAGAAACTGAGCTGGGTATGACCGCTGACGTCGGCACCCTGCAGCGCCTGCCGAAACTGATGCCGCAGGGCGTGGTGCGCGAGCTGGCTTATACCGGCCGCAACTTCAGCGCGCAGGAGGCCAAGGCACTGGGTTTTGTTAATGAAGTCTACGAATCCCAGCAAGCCATGCTGGATGGCGTAATGACCATTGCCGCACAGATCGCGAAAAACTCACCTCTGGCGGTTACCGGCTGTAAAGAGATGCTGAATTACAGCCGCGACCACAGTGTCGAAGACAGCCTGCGCTATATGGCGACCTGGCAGTCCGGTATGTTCCGCCCGACTGATATGATGAAAACCTTCCAGGCCAAAGCACAGAAGCAGCAGGCTGAATACGAAGACCTGCGTCCGCTGAAGGGCCTGTTCGAGGAATAAACCGGCGCGGTACGGTATAAACACTGCCGAATAAACAGCGCCACATAAAAAAAGCCCCGCAACTGCAGGGCTTTTTTGTCAGAGCCGTGAAGTTTTCAGCGACGACGGCGCAGGCCTCGCAAACCGAGCAGACCCAGTAACAACCAGGGTGACAGTGCACCGCCTGAGCTTTTCTTACTGGCGGACTTAACCGTCAGGGTAAAGGTCGCAGTGGTGCTTAATCCGTACTCGTCGGTCGCGGTAACGCTGACGGCGAAAGTCCCTGCCTCATTCAGGGTGCCAGACAGCACACCGCTTTCGGCATCAATGCTGACACCCGCCGGAGCACCGCTGAGCTGGTAACTCAGACTGTCGGCTTCCGGATCGCTGAACCAGTCGCTGGCATCTTCATCCACACTATCGCCAAGGGTTGCGCTGAGCGCTTCGACGGGATCTGCTTCCGGTGGCAGGTTGCCGTATTCCACAGCACCAATATCAATCGCGCCACGGGTAACACGGGTGCTGCCACGCTGATCCGTTGCCGGAGCAACAGCGATATTCGCATCACCGGCATCAATCAGCGGCGATCCATAGGCAGGGTAACGGGTAAGGGTATCACCGCCGTTGTCAGCCAGTGCTGCCAGCTGAGGGTCAGCAGAAGAAGTGATAACCGTCTGATCGGTTACGGGTGGACGACAGCCTGCTGCATTGGCGCCATTCCAATAGCTGTAACTCAGCTGGGCATCAAAGCTGAATTCAGAGCTGACACAGATATTGCCCGCAGCCGGGTTGCCTGTGGTATTACCGTGGAATACTGAATGGCTGATTTCAATCGGTCCGCTGGGA
Source organism: Thalassolituus hydrocarboniclasticus (assembly GCF_025345565.1). Lineage (NCBI taxonomy): Bacteria > Pseudomonadati > Pseudomonadota > Gammaproteobacteria > Oceanospirillales > Oceanospirillaceae > Thalassolituus > Thalassolituus hydrocarboniclasticus. The sequence goes on from NZ_CP054475.1 coordinate 4,020,106, forward strand.
GCTGACGCATAGATAAAGCCCGACGCCACATTAGAGGTATCGGGCGTGCTGTTACCGGTTGCGGTGGTATGACGTACGGAAGCACCATCCAGACCAGCCAGGAACAAACCACCACTGAACGTCGCCGCCGAGTTACCATCGAAGGTGGATGATTCAATATCCAGACCGACACCGGCTCCGAGAGCATAGATAACGCCAGCAACACCTGCGGACTGGTTATTGCTGAAGGTACTGCTGCGGATCTGAATCGAGAACGGGTCGGTATCCGTCGCGTCAGCGTAGATTGCACCACCATTGGCCAGAGAAGACACGTTGGCATTGACGGTGGTTGTATTGCTATCAAAGGTCGAGTTTTCGATAGTCACACTACCATTCCGCCCACTGCGACCAATATATACAACACCGCCCGCCGATTGCGCATCATTACCCACGAAACGCGTACCGGAAATGCTGATTTGCGTTGAACGGTCCAGAGCTAAAGCACCACCATGCGCTTCTGCTGTAGCGCCGATTCCGAACTCACTGGACGCTGCCGATGCCGAATTATTTTCGAATACGGAATCTTCTATGCTGAAGGTCGCCAGACTGGACTGATAAATGGCTCCGCCATAGTTCTTTGCCTGGTTATTGCGGAACGTGGAATTGCGAATCACGGTATTACCGTGGCTGTATTCTCCAGCGTTATAAATGGCGCCACCACCCGAACTGGTATTGTCTGCCGTCGATGCATTACTGCCGAAGACGCTGTCTTCGACCGTCAGGTCAGCATCAAAGGTGTACAGCGCCCCACCACGATTGCTGCTGGCGCTGTTTCCTGAAAAGGTACTGTCACTGATATTAATGACCGTAGCGCCCGGCGTCCCATTACCGTTGACACCTATGGCAGCCCAGACACTCTGATTGTTGCGGATATTACTGTCAGTGATGGATACCATTGCCGGTGCATTGACCTCGATAGCACCGTGATTGCTACTGCTGACTACATCATCGATATCAACCCGGTTAAAGGTGACATCCGCCCCGTATATATTGAACAGCGGAGCGCTGCGGGTTTCAGCGTCGTTACCGGTAAAGTTAATATCGTTAATGCTGACATCCGCCGATTCATTGATCTCCAGTAACGGCAGATTTGCGGCCGCTACGGTGACCGTGAAGTCTCCTGCGGCAGGGCCATTCAGTACCACCTTTTTGCCCCCGTCGAAATAATAAGGGACACCGCTGACACTGTCAGTTCTGCCTGCCAGTGAATCAGCAACAGTAACCGTCATAGTGTCAGGAATATAACAGCCGGACACCGTCGACAATGCCTCCGCCAGCGTTGTGGTAGCAGCCGTATCTTCTGCTTCTACAGCATCGACTGTGATCTGTAATGGACACTCGAGCATAACAGCCGAAGCCATTTGCGCATTGGCCAGCGCAATAACTGCAGCGAGCGGTTTTAAAACAGCCGAATGTTTAGAGACAAATTCCATGGGCGTTCCTGGCTATTAATAATTCTAATATTATTGAGATTTATTCTCATCCGGACATTCAACCGAAGGCCCGGGCTCTGGTCAATAAATACCTGCCCGTACAACGATAACAGCAGTCAATTTGGTCTATTTCACCGTCACAACGGGTTCAGCCCGGCCGCTCTCTGTGCAATAGTGACCGCTTTTACTGCGGACAGATTGTATGAAAGCCGAAAACCGTCTCCATTTTGGTGTGCCTATTGTCGAGGTGCAGCTGGATGAAGTGTGTGAGCGTGCAGCGGACATTGCTCAGCTGCTGCTGGAAATAAGAGCGCAGCAAACCGGTATTCAGCGATCGAATCAGCGCGGCTGGCACTCACAGGATGACCTGTTCAATCACCCGGCTGAACCAATCAAATGGCTGAGTGAAGTTATTTTTCAGGTGGCCGGTAAGCTGATCCGCCATGCAGACCATATGCCCGATAATACTGAGCTGTTACTGAGTTCGATGTGGGCCAATATCAACGATGCCGGAGCCTGGAATGCTCCACATGTGCATTTGCCGTGTGAATGGAGTGGCGTGCTTTATATTGATGTAGCAGACATTGCACCAGTGTCAGAAAGCGGTATTCACGACGGTGATATCCTGTTCCTTGATCCGGTACCTGTGGGAGCCCCGTACCGGCCAGCGACCACCGTTGCCTACACGCCGAAGGTAGGTACGATGTATGTCTTCCCGTCTTATCTGATGCATATGGTGGCACCGCACTTCAGCGATAAACCGCGTATCAGCGTTGCTTTTAATTTCCGCGTTGCGGCAAATATTCAGCGGTTTGCGCGTTAACAACCGGCGCAGCACGAAGACCTGTTTGCGGTGAAAGGGGGAAAGGAGTAAGAGCGCTGAGCGGAGCAAAACTGCTCCGCTGCTTCAGGCATCAGAACTTGTATTTCGCGGATATATACAAATTGCCCATAGAGGTTGAGGTGTCAACATCCGTATTTGAGCCTACCGGCCGGATCGTCTGCCAACCAATGCCTTTGTACTGATAACCCGCTTCAAACTCCAAATGCTCATGCGGCTGAACCAGAACGCCCCCCATCAGATTCAGGGCAATACCTGACAGGTCTTCATCGTCAGCAAACAAGTCAGCGGTATCTTCCCAAGTATACAAACCGAGACCTAAACCAAGGAATGGCTTAACCGTTTCTTCGCCAAAAGGGAATTTCCAGTCAAAATCGATACCTGAAAACTCATCATCAGCGGAAGCATTCTCAAAATCGGCAGTAATGGATGTAAAGCTCACTTCAAACCGGTTACCAGTACGGAGCTCAACGCCTAATACCAATGCTGATAATGTCGTGTCCATATCTTCGGTAATAGTAATATTACCCTCGAACTCGGTATCACCGCCGCCTAAACCTCCGGTCAGGCCCAGATAAAAACGGGGACGAGACTCAGCAATATCTGCCTGCGCAAATAAAGAAAAAGACGTAAGCGCAAGAACGCCTGCAATGGTTTTTATTGTGTTGGTCATATAAATGCTTGTCCTTAGCATCAAAGAAATACGTACAGAACCATTCTGCACGGTCGTGCATTATCCAGCCTCGATTATCCTTATCAACATTTTTCATAACTAATCTAGAGTCGATTCACATCGGGCTGCATTCCAGCAGGCATAAAAAAAACCACGCTGCATTTCTACAGAGTGGGTTTCTTTTACAGCCAAACAAGGAAGCTTAGTGCTTGCCCAGTTTTGCGCGGATCTGCTGGCTCAGGTTTAGTCGCAGCACGCTGCGTATTTCAGCAGGCATAAAAAAACCACGCTGCATTTCTACAGAGCGGGTTTCTTTAGCAGCCAAACAAGGAAGCTTCGTGCTTACCGGGTTGTGCGCAGATCTGCTGGCTCAGGTTTAGTCGCAGCACGCTGCGTATTTCAGCAGGCATAAAAAACCCACTCTGTTTGCACAGAGCGGGCTTCTTTCGCAGCCAAACAAGGAAGCTTAGTGCTTACCGGGTTTTGCGCGGATCTGCTGGCTCAGGTTTAGTCGCAGCACGCTGCGTATTTCAGCAGGCATAAAAAAACCCACTCTGTTTGCACAGAGCGGGCTTCTTTCGCAGCCAAACAAGGAAGCTTAGTGCTTACCGGGGTTTGCGCGGATCTGCTGGCTCAGGTTTAGTCGCAGCACGCTGCGTATTTCAGCAGGCATAAAAAAACCCACTCTGTTTGCACAGAGCGGGCTTCTTTCGCAGCCAAACAAGGAAGCTTAGTGCTTACCGAGTTTTGCGCGGATCTGCTGGATGGTACGCAGCTGAGCCGCAGCTTCTGCCAACTGAGTAAGCGCACGGGAATAATCAAAGTCTGCACCCTGATTCGCGATAGCCTGCTCCGCATGTTTCTTGGCTTCAATAGCTGCAGCTTCGTCGATGTCGCCTGCGCGCACCGCCGTATCAGCCAGTACAGTCACTGAATTCGGCTGAACTTCCAGATAACCGCCAGAGACGTAAACAACCTCTTCTTCACCACCCTGTCTGATAATACGGACAGTGCCTGGCACAAGCGGAGTCAGCAGCGCAGCGTGGCCAGGTTCGATACCTAACTCACCTATCACACCACGGGCTACCACACGCTCAACCAGACCGGAGAACAGATTCTCTTCGGCGCTGACGATATCGCAATGGACGGTAATCGCCATAATCTTTCCCTCAGACTGAGGAGGCCGGGGAGCGGACTACACTACTCGCTCCCTGACCCGCCCAAGTTACATTTTCTTGGCTTTCTCGATAGCTTCGTCGATGGTACCAACCATGTAGAACGCTTGTTCTGGCAGGTCATCGAATTCACCATTGAGGATACCCTGGAAACCACGGATGGTTTCTTTCAGAGACACGTACTTACCAGGCGCACCAGTAAAGATCTCGGCCACGTGGAATGGCTGAGACAGGAAACGCTCGATCTTACGTGCACGGGCTACCAGCTGCTTATCTTCGTCGGACAGTTCGTCCATACCCAGAATCGCGATGATGTCTTTCAGCTCTTTATAGCGCTGCAGAACACCCTGAACGCCACGAGCTACGTCGTAGTGTTCGTTACCGATTACCAGTGGATCCAGCTGACGAGAGGTGGAATCCAGTGGGTCGATCGCAGGGTAGATACCTTTAGAAGCGATATCACGTGACAGTACTACGGTTGAGTCCAGGTGGGCGAAGGTGGTCGCCGGGCTTGGGTCAGTCAAGTCATCCGCAGGTACGTATACGGCCTGTACCGAAGTAATGGAACCAGTCTTGGTAGAAGTAATACGTTCCTGCAGAACGCCCATCTCTTCTGCCAGAGTTGGCTGGTAACCTACCGCTGAAGGCATACGACCCAGCAGTGCAGATACCTCGGTTCCCGCGAGGGTGTAACGGTAGATGTTGTCTACGAACAACAGTACGTCTTTACCTTCGTCACGGAATTTTTCAGCCATGGTCAGACCAGTCAGAGCTACACGCAGACGGTTACCCGGTGGCTCGTTCATCTGACCGTAAACCATTGCTACTTTGGATTTGACTTTGTCGTCCAGGTTTACAACGCCGGATTCAGCCATTTCGTAGTAGAAGTCGTTACCTTCACGGGTACGCTCACCAACACCAGCGAATACAGACAGACCGGAGTGTGCCTTGGCGATGTTGTTGATCAGTTCCATCATGTTAACGGTCTTACCAACACCGGCACCACCGAACAGACCAACTTTACCACCCTTAGCGAATGGACAAACCAGGTCGATTACCTTGATACCGGTTTCCAGCAGATCGCTGCTGGCAGACTGCTCGTCGAAGGTTGGTGCTGCACGGTGAATAGAAGCAACTTCTTTCTCACCGATAGGACCACATTCGTCGATTGGACGGCCGAGCACGTCCATGATGCGACCCAGAGTCTCGATACCAACAGGTACGGAGATTGGTGCGCCAGAGTTTGTTACAGAAAGGCCACGTTTCAGACCTTCTGTCGAGCCCATCGCAATAGTACGAACTACGCCGTCGCCCAGCTGCTGCTGAACTTCGAGAGTTGTTTCAGTACCATCTACGGTCAGGGCGTCGTAGACCTTAGGCACCACATCGCGCGGGAATTCCACGTCGATAACGGCACCGATGATCTGTACGATACGTCCGCTCATATTCGGTTCCTCTTAACTTAAAACCTGTGTTCCCGGGCCTTAAACGGCCGCGGCACCGCTAACGATTTCTGAAATTTCCTGGGTGATCGCTGCCTGACGAGCTTTGTTGTACAGCAAGTTCAGCTCTTTGATCATGCCGCCGGCGTTATCGGTGGCGTTTTTCATCGCCAGCATACGCGCAGCCTGCTCACAGGCGTTGTTTTCAATCACACCCTGGTATACCTGTGATTCGATGTAGCGCAGCAACAGACCATCAAGAATGGTCTCTGCATCCGGCTCATACAGGTAATCCCAGTTTTTCTTTGTTAAATCGTCTTCGACTGCCTTTAACGGGAGTAATTGTTCTGCGACCGGCAGTTGGGTCATCGTGTTTACAAAGCGATTATGCACGATGTACAAACGGTCAATCTGACCCTCATCGTATGCATCAAGCATCACTTTTACAGCTCCGATCAGGCTGGCCAGTTCAGGCGCGTCACCCAGATGGGTTTTAGACGCCACAACATTGCCACCAAAGCTGGAAAAGAACAGACCGGCTTTAGAGCCGATAGCGCAGAAGTCAACTTCCACACCTTTGTCTTTCCACTCTTTTGACTGTTGAGCAACACGCTTGAACAGGTTGTTGTTCAAGCCGCCACACAGTCCACGGTCGGAAGACACCACGATATAGCCAACTCGCTTAATTTCGCGATCAAGCAGATAACGGTGACGTGACTCAGTCGCAGCACTGGCAAGGTGACCTACCACACGACGGATGTTATCCGCGTATGGACGGCTTGCCATCATGCGCATCTGAGCGCGACGCATTTTACTTACAGCAACTTTTTCCATTGCTGAAGTAATTTTCTGCGTGCTTTTTACACTCGTAATCTGCTCTTTAATCTCTTTTCCGACTGCCATTTAGCTGCCCTACGTTGAGTGAATCCAGCTGGCGGTTACCGTTACCGGGCCGCCAGCACCGGACTTACCAGGTCTGAGTGCTCTTGAATTTCTCAATACACTCTTTCAGACCGGCGGCGATTTCGTCGTTGTAGTCGCCCTTCACGTTGATCTTCGCCATCAGTTCAGCGTATTCGCTGTTGGCGTAGCTCAGCAGAGCGGCTTCGAATGACTGAATCTTGTTCACGTCAACGTCTTTCAGGAAGCCTTCAGTCGCAGCGTAGATCACCAGACCCATCTCAGCGGTGGACATTGGCGCGTACTGCTTCTGCTTCATCAGTTCGGTAACGGCACGGCCGTGTTCGAGCTGTTCGCGAGTCGCTTCGTCCAGATCCGATGCAAACTGGGCGAAAGCCGCCAGTTCACGGTACTGAGCCAGAGCCAGACGGATACCACCGCCCAGTTTCTTGATGATCTTGGTCTGAGCAGCACCACCTACACGGGATACAGAGATACCCGCGTTCATCGCCGGACGGATACCGGAGTTGAACAGGTTAGTTTCCAGGAAGATCTGACCATCGGTAATAGAGATCACGTTGGTCGGTACGAACGCAGATACGTCACCGCCCTGGGTCTCAATGATTGGCAGAGCGGTCAAAGAACCGGTTTTGCCTGTCACTTCACCGTTAGTCATGCGCTCAACGTACGTTGGGTTCACGCGACATGCGCGCTCCAGCAGACGGGAGTGCAGGTAGAATACGTCACCTGGGTAAGCTTCACGGCCTGGTGGGCGCTTCAGCAGCAGGGAGATCTGACGATATGCCCATGCCTGCTTGGTCAGATCGTCATAAACGATCAGAGCGTCTTCACCACGATCCAGGAAGTATTCACCCATCGCACAACCGGCGTAAGGAGCCAGGAACAGCATTGCTGCCGGGTCTGACGCGCCTGCTGCGACGATGATGGTGTGTTCCATCGCGCCGTGTTCTTCCAGTTTGCGTACTACGTTAGCGATAGAAGATTGCTTCTGACCGATAGCAACGTAGATACACTTAATACCAGAGCCTTTCTGGTTGATGATGGCGTCGATAGCCATCGCAGTTTTACCAGTCTGACGGTCACCAATGATCAGCTCACGCTGGCCACGGCCTACCGGCACCATGGAGTCAACTGCTTTGTAACCAGTCTCAACCGGCTGATCAACGGACTGACGTGCAATTACGCCTGGCGCAACACGTTCAATCGGAGCAGTCAGGTTGGTTTCGATCGGACCTTTACCGTCGATCGGGTTACCCAGAGTGTCGACTACGCGACCCAGCAGGGCTTCACCAACTGGTACTTCCAGAATACGGCCAGTACATTTGGCAGTCTGGCCTTCAGCCAGACCTTTGTATTCACCCAGAACAACAGCACCAACGGAGTCACGCTCCAGGTTCATTGCCAGGCCGTATACGCCGCCTTCAAATTCAATCATCTCACCGTACATAGCGTCGGCAAGACCATGGATACGAACGATACCGTCGGATACAGATACGACGGTGCCCTCGTTCTGGGCTTGTGAAGTCACATCGAGATTTTCGATGCGTTTTTTGATGACTTCACTGATCTCAGATGGATTCAGTTGCTGCATGTGCATCGTCCTTCAAATTAGGATTTCATCGCTTCGGCTAATTTGGACAGCTTACCGGTTAAGGAGCCGTCGATTACCAGGTCACCGGCACGAATGATGGCGCCACCGATGATGGACTCATCGACTTCGCTGCTCATACGTACATCACACTGCAGTCTGGCTTTAAGCGCCTGAGAGAGCTTTTCGCTCTGTTCATCACTCAGTGGATATGCTGTTTTCACCACAACATCCACGGTGTTCTGCAGCTTCGCCTTCATTTCTTCATACAATTCAGAAATTTCAGGCAGCAGCGCCAGACGCTTGTTTTCGGCCAGAACAGTGACCAGGTTTTTGGCTGCTTCATTCAGCTTATCGCCACATACGCCTGTAAGTGTCTGTGCCTGCTGTGTAGCAGTAAGGGAAGGGTGCTGCAGAACGCCGACTAAAGTTTCATCAGCTACACATGCACTCAGCAATGCCAGATCCGCAGACCAGGCATCAAAGGCACCTTTCTCACTTGCTTCAGCAAACACCGCTTTGGCATATGGCCGAGCGAGTGTTGTTAATTCAGCCATGGAAACCTCGCTTAGAGCTCGTCAGCTAATTTATTCAGCAGATCGCCATGGGCGGCTGCATCGACTGACTTGCCAAGAATTTTGGCTGCACCGGCAACGGCCAGCTCAGACACCTGCTTACGCAGTTCTTCTTTAGCGCGGTTTACTTCCTGCTCGACTTCCGCCTGAGCAGCGGCTACCAGACGTGCACCTTCAGCACGAGCGGCTTCTTTAGCCTCATCGATAATCTGATTGGCGCGCTTGTTAGCCTGTTCGATGATCTCGGCAGCTTTTTCCTTGCCTTCACGCATCTGATTCATGGCCTTTTCCTGAGCCAATTCCAGATCACGTGTAGCACGGTTAGCAGCGTCAAGACCTTCTGCAATTTTCTCCTGGCGTTCGCGCATGGCAGCCACAAGTGGCGGCCATACAAACTTCATGCAGAACCAGACAAAAATCGCAAAGGCAATCATTTGACCCAAGATGGTCAGGTTCATATTCACAGTGATTCACCTCTTGCCATTACGTTAAAGTAGGTAGACGAGCGATCCGGGGATCGCACCTACTTATCAGGCTGCAGACGGTGCTACTACGAAGATCAGGTACATCGCGATACCAACACCGATCATTGGCACAGCATCCAGCAGACCTGCCATCAGGAAGGTTTTGGTTTGCAGCTGTGGGCCCAGCTCAGGCTGACGCGCGGTACCTTCTAACAGCTTGCCACCCAGCAGGGCGAAGCCGATACCAGTGCCCAGAGCACCCAGACCGATCATGATAGATGCAGCAATATATACGAGTTCCATTTGAGACTCCTGAAAGTTACTAGTTAGTGATTTAAGGGTTTAAAACAGTCTGTCAATTCCGTATCAGTGATGATCTTCGTGGGCCTGAGACAGATATACAATCGTCAGAACCATGAAAATAAACGCCTGCAACGGGATTACCAGAATATGGAAGATTGCCCAGGGTACGTTCAGTACCCACTGCGCATAGAATGGCAGCAGCGCAATCAGAATAAATACAACCTCACCGGCATACATGTTACCAAACAAACGCAGTGCCAGAGACAGAGGCTTGGTCAGCAGACCCAGAATCTCAAGGAACAGGTTGAAAGGTACGGCCAGCCAGTGATTGAACGGAGTAAACGACAGCTCTTTGGCAAAACCAACGGCGCCTTTCACCTTAATACTGTAGAAAATAATCAGCAGGAATACGCCGATGGACAGACCCAGGGTACCGTTCGGGTCAGCGGTTGGTACGATCTTGAAGTAAGGGGCGCCCAGCGCGTGTGCGATACCAGGAACAACGTCAACCGGGATCCACTTCAGGGAGTTCATCAGGAACACCCATACGAAAATGGTCAGAGCCAGCGGAGCAATCAGCGGGCTGCGGCCATGGAAGGTTTCTTTTACGGTGTTATCAACAAAGCCAACCACCGCTTCAACCAGGTTCTGTGCAGTACCAGGAACACCAGAAGTTGCTTTCTTAGCAACACGGCTGAAGAACCATACAAACAGCAGACCCATAAAGACGGACCAGCCCAGAGAATCCACGTGCACAGCCATAAAGCCCATGTCTTTGGCTTCCTGACCGTTTGCTGCGATGGTCCAGGTTGATGTCGTCAGTTCAGTTTCACGAACAGTAGTCACCGGGCAACCGGAGTCATCTGCAACCGCATTACCTGCATCATCTTTAACCGGTACTAACTCTTTGCGGACATAGCCGGAAGGCAATTTACCGTAGGTAAGATTGGTTAAGTGATGAGCAATATACTCTTGTGAGTTACAAGCCATTCTTCACTCTCTGTTCCAAAGGTTTATAAATTGGCAATTTTTGCTGAGAACAAATGTCCCAGCTGCACTGTCACAAAGCCTGCAAACAGTGCCAAATAATTCAGTGGCCAGTTCTGGCTGAACACGGCAGCAAAGGCAAATCCGGTCAGAACAAACTTCCAGGCTTCACCCTGATAAAACGACTGCACGATCTGTGCTGATGACCGGGCTCCGCGATAACGGAATGCTCGCCAGACGAAATACGCATTAGGCAGAGCGCAGATCAGCCCCCCCATCAATGCCGACTTGGCGGCTACATCGCTATACAACCAGGCGACCAGTGCAACAACAAACGTCAGGATCAGCTGAAAAATCACGATCCGATAGACCGGTGGACGCGGTATGCCTGTCATCCCCAGCCTCACATTAGTCAAAAATCTGCAACAGCCTATTTTAAGGCGCGGTGATTATATTGGCTCGACCAGTCAGCTTCAACCGAAACCGGGGGCAAAGCGAGAATAATTCAGCCAATAGCTCGGCCGGCAAGCCGGGAAAGGCCATATGCGCTGAATTTCAGCCGTCTTCCCGCTAACGTCAGGATTTGTCAGGCCTTTATCACAGAGTGATGACTCACTTATCCATCTTGTCACTGCAGTTTTTCTTCCGCTACAGATGAGCGTCAGTCCGCCGGACCTGCCTGCCGGCGCAGCGACCTGCTGATGCTGAACAGGACCGCGCCTGACAAGAGCCGGCTGATGTTCAGTCAGGGTGAGAAAGCTGCGGCCTGGTTGGTATTAAAAGAGGAAGGGGAGAGGCATTCGCTGCTGCTGAACAGCCGCAATGCCTCCGCACAGTAACTTACTTGATATGCGCCAGAATGCCGTCCAGCTCATCCAGGTTGGTGTAGTTAATCACCAGCTGGCCTTTGCCTTTGGCGCTGTGCTTGATGGCCACTTTGGCGCCCAGACGGTCGCCCAGTAAACGCTCCAGACGCTGAATATCCGGATTGGGTTTGCTGGCGGTTTTATCTGCGCTTTTGCCTTCCTGCAGATGACGCACCAGCGCTTCGGTCTGACGCACGGTAAGCGTACGGCTGACAACCTGCGCCGCGGCTTCACTCTGCTGGCCACCACTTAAGCCGAGCAGGGCGCGGGCATGGCCCATTTCGATATCGCCGTGCTCAAGCAGGCGTTTTACGTCTTCGTTCAGATTCATCAGACGTAGCAGGTTGGCAACGGTGGCGCGGTTTTTACCCACGGCTTCGGCGACTTCCATCTGCGTCAGTTCGAACTCGTGCTGCAGGCGGTGCAGGGCCGCGGCTTCTTCCATCGGATTCAGGTTTTCACGCTGAATATTCTCAATCAGCGCCATGGCGATGGCAGCATCGTCGGCCACGTCACGAATCAAAGCCGGAACGGTATCGAGCTGAGCCAGCTGGCAGGCGCGCCAGCGGCGCTCACCGGCAATGATTTCAAAACGATCATCGGCGCTGGCCAGTGGTCGCACCACAATCGGCTGCATCAGACCCTGCGCCTTAATAGAAGCGGCCAGTTCTTCCAGCGCTTCCGGCTGAATGTCTTTGCGCGGCTGATACTGGCCCGGCTGAATCCACTCGACCGGCAGGTGACGCAACTCACCGGCCTCAGCCGGCAGATTGCTTTCAATGTTCTCTGCGTTGTCCGGCTGAGTGGCGACGGCGGCCGCCCGCGAGCTGGTCAGCAGGGCGTCGAGGCCACGGCCAAGGCCGCGTTTTTTCTTTGTCATGCGTTCAGATAACCTTATTCAGCTTTCAGGCCGTCGCGGCCTGACGGGTGCGGCGGTTCATTTCTCCGGCCAGAGCCAGATAAGCAACCGCACCACGCGAGGATTTGTCATAACTCAGCACCGGCACGCCGTGGCTTGGCGCTTCGGCCAGACGCACATTGCGCGGAATCACAGTGCCATACACCCGGTCGCCGAAATGACTGATCAACTGGGTGGAAACATCAACAGTGAGGCTGTTGCGCGGATCGTACATGGTGCGCAGCAGGCCTTCGATTTCCAGCTTCGGATTGGATGTTGCTTTGATCGATTCGATGGTCTGCATCAGCGCACTCAGACCTTCCAGCGCGTAGTACTCGCACTGCATCGGAATAAGTACACCCTGAGCTGCGACCAGTGCATTGACCGTCAGCATATTCAGTGACGGCGGGCAGTCGATCAGGATGTAGTCGTAATCCGGGCGTACTTCAGCCAGAGACTCGCGCAGGCGGCTTTCGCGCCGTGGCAGATCCATCAGCTCGACTTCGGCAGCGGTTAAATCGCCATTGGCTGGCAGCAGATCAAAGCCGGCCGTCGCTTCGGTTTTCTGAATCGCGGCGGCGGTGCGGCATTTGCCGGTCAGCACATCGTATAAAGAGACGTCCAGATCGTGCTTGTCGATACCACTGCCCATGGTGGCGTTGCCCTGCGGATCGAGGTCCACCAGCAGCACGCGGCGCTTGGTCGCCACCAGCGAGGCGGCCAGATTCACCGCCGTCGTGGTTTTGCCGACACCACCTTTCTGATTCGCAATTGCCAGAACTTTGCTCACAACTCAGCTTCCTTCAGTGCCTGACGGCGATCCGCCTTCAATCGTTGGTATTAACCGGCAGCAGGCGCAGCAGATGCCGTTCGCCTTCCACACCGGGAACGCTGATGGCATCGGAAGCCACCACGCGGAATTTGTCGGCGATGGCGGCAATTTCATCCTGTGGATATTGCCCTTTCATCGCCAGAAAGCAGCCCTGCTCAGCGCGCAGATGCTGACACCAGTGGGTCATATCGGCGAGCGAGGCAAAAGCGCGGCTGACAATCATATCGAAAGGCCGGGGGGGATGATATGCCTCGACCCGATCGTTCACTATGGTCACGTTATCCAGCCCGAGTGCGGTGCGCGCCTGAAACAGAAAACGGGTTTTCTTGCCGTTACTGTCGAGCAGGGTAAAGGTTTTATGCGGGTTCATAATCGCCAGCACAATGCCCGGCAAGCCCGGCCCGGTGCCGACGTCGGCAATATTGCCCGCTTCCTGCACAAAGGGGTGCACCGCCAGACTATCGAGCAGATGCAATGCAACCATACGCTCCGGCTCACGGATGGCGGTCAGGTTGTAGGCTTTGTTCCACTTCTGCAGCAGATCCAGATAGGCACGTAACGCACTCAGCTGCTCTGCCGTCAGGGCAATCTGCATCTGTTCGGCGCCGTAGGCCAGCTGGCGGGTTAAGGAATCTGTTTCAGCGTTCATGGTGCATCAAACCGGCTAGATAGAAGGCCGCGGATATTAGCATATGCCCGCAACAGACGGGAAACACACGCCTTAAGCGCCCATTAAGAGCCCCATTCACCAGACTTGTTCCGGACATAACCTAAGTCGGATTGGGCTTATAAGCACTTAGTCCTATCATGCACATACTCATTAATGGAGCCAGCGTATGAATTCCACTGCCAGTCATCAGCCATCCTCCCACTGGTGGCCCATTATCGCTGCGGCGGTATCGCTGATTGTGGTGCATGGCTTCGGCCGCTTTGTGTACACGCCGCTGCTGCCACTACTGGTTGATGACGGCCTGATCACACTGTCTCAGGCCGCATCCCTCGCCACCTGGAACTACGTCGGCTATTTAAGCGGTGCCATGCTGGCGCTGTTTCTCTATCAGCGTGGCCACGGTCGTAATGCGCTGGCCGTGATGCTCACAACTAACGCCCTGATTACCCTGCTGCAGGTATTTGTCAGCCACTATGAAACCCTTGCCACCCTGCGCCTGCTGAACGGCATAGGTAACGGTGTGGTGTTTGTACTGGCACCGGCACTGGTGCTGGAGTGGCTGGTGACGCAACAGAAGGCGCAACTCAGTGGCCTGATGTATCTGGGGGTGGGCATTGGCCTGCTCAGCTCCAGCGCACTGGTTGAACTCAGTGCCACCTGGCTGGCCGGCCCGCAACGCTGGCTGCCGGCGGCCATCGCCGCCATTCCGCTGGCGTTGTGGAGCAGTTGGTATCTGCATCGCTTACCCGGCCATGCACCGGCCGGGCAGGGTGACGATCATTCCGCACTCTGGGATCGCGCCAGCACGCCGTTATTTCTGGCCTATGCCGGTGCCGGATTAGGCTACATCCTGCCGATGACCTTTCTGCCGGCGGTCGCCGCCGACTGGCAACTGACGCTGGTGCCCAGCGCCTGGCTGTTAGTCGCCATCACCTCGCTGCCATCGACCTGGCTGTGGAATCATTTAGGTGCCGCTATCGGTGATAAAACCGCACTGTTGTGGAACTACGCCATTCAGGCGGCGGGGGTCGGGGCGCTGTTGTTATTGCCGCAGCAGTCGGCGGGATTGTGGCTCTGTGCGATTCTGGTCGGCGGTACTTTTTTAGGCGCGGTATTGCTGACCCAGCGTCTGGCGCGCAGCCTGCACCCGCATCAGGGACCAAGGTTAAGCGCCGCGCTCATTGCCCTCTATGGCTTCACCCAGCTGCTCGGCCCCTGGCTGGCAAAACTCGGTATTGAAGGTGGGGCCAGTTTGTCATCCACCTTTATCTGGGGATTTGCAGCATTGGTATGGGCCTTTGTATTAATGTTGTGGGTACCCGCACGCCGCGATCACTGAGGACGCTGAGATGTCAGCCAACCAACGCCAGCCAAGTCTCTATATTCCCCACGGCGGCGGCCCGTGTTTTTTTATGGAATGGCCGGGCAACCCGCAGCTGTGGGATAACATGGCGGCCATGCTGCGTTCGATTCCTGCGCGTCTGCCGCAACCACCCAGCGCCATTCTGCTGATTTCGGCCCACTGGGAAGCGCCGGTATTTACCTTTTGCGGTGGCTCACACCCGAAACTGGAATACGACTATTACGGTTTCCCGCCGCATACCTATGAAATCCGCTATCAGGCTTCCGGTGCCCCGGCACTGGCGGAGCGGGCCGCGCAATTACTGCAGGATGCCGGTATCGGAGCGGCGGTGGATAACAACGCACCCTGGGATCACGGTGTGTTTATTCCGCTTAAGGTCGCCTATCCGCGGGAAGAGATTCCGGTGCTGGCGATGTCGCTGAAAAAAGGTCTGAACCCGGCCGAACATCAGGCTGCCGGAAAAGTGCTGGCACAGCTGCGTGATGAAAACGTACTGATCATCGGCAGCGGTCTGAGCTACCACAACCTGCGTGCATTCTTCGCCGACTCAGCCAGCGATGCGGCGGCGGCTAAAGCCTTCGATGACTGGCTGATTGACGCCGCAGCACAGGACGAAACCCAGCGCACTGCAGCGCTCAATCACTGGAGCGATGCCCCCGGCGCACGTCAGGTGCATCCGCGCGAAGAGCACCTGCTGCCGATGATGATGGTGGCCGGAGCCGCGGGCGCGGATCAGGGCAGCGCTTTTTATCGCGAAGAAATTATGGGCAAAGCCGTCTCGGCGATTGGTTTCGGGCTGTAAAACCCGGTATCAGAGCTTAAACCCCGGCGCATGATGCAGCTGTCCCTGAATCTGCGCGGCATCATCCAGCGCCTGTTCTAAGGTCTGGCTGCGGGCGGCATTAAACAGGCGCTTGGTTTCCCGCAGGCAGCGGGCGTCGTTGGTGGCCATCTGCCGCGCCAGACCAAGGGCACTGCCCAGCAGCTGGGCATGGGGTACCACACGACTGACCAGTCCCATGCGCAGTGCTTCGTCGGCCGAAAATGTGCGGCCGGTGAGCGCCATTTCCAGCGCATGCTGCATACCGATACGGCGCGGTAATAACCAGGCGCCGCCATCGCCGGGAATAATCCCCAGTTTGATAAAGCTTTCGGCAAAGGTCGCCTGCTCGCTGGCAATGGCAACATCGCACATGCACACCATATCGTTGCCAGCACCCACCGCCGGGCCATTAACCGCGGCGATAATGGGAATTTCCAGTTGCGCAAACGCCAGCGGAATACGCTGAATAAAGGCTTTGTAATTGGCGCTCAGCTGTTGTGCATCGCCGGCAAACATACCGCTGCGCTGCTGCATCGCTTTGATATTTCCGCCACCGCTGAACACTTTACCGGCACCGGTAAATACCGCGACCTTAATATCCTGACGATCGTTAACCTGGGCCAGCGTCTGTTCGATGGCGTCGATCACTTCGCCATCGGAAATGGCGTTTTTAATATCCGGCCGGTTCAGCGTCAGCAGGGCAATGCTTTCGGCACCGCTGTCGTCTTTGCATAATTCCAGAGTCAGGTGTGCGCTGTGGTCAGTCATGTTGCAGTTCCTCCAGATCGCGGAAGTGTTGCAGCGCTTCCGGGTTTTTCAGGGCGTCGGTATTTTTAACAGGCAAACCCTGCACCACATTGCGCACCGCCAGCTCCACCAGCTTACCGCTGATGGTACGCGGCAGTTCCGCCACCTGAATAATCTTCGCCGGCACATGGCGCGGCGTGCAGTGACTGCGGATCTGGCTGCGGATTTTATCGCGCAGCGCATCATCCAGTGTCTGGCCATTATTCAGCACCACAAACAGCACCACGCGCACATCGCCGGCCCAGGGCTGACCAATGGCCAGACTTTCCAGCACCTCGTCCAGCTGCTCGACCTGACGGTAAATTTCGGCGGTGCCGATACGCACACCACCGGGGTTGAGTACCGCGTCGGAGCGGCCGTGAATAACCAACCCGGCGGTTTCACCGCTGTCTTTGCCATGGTGCGCGACACGTTCGGCGTAATCGCCATGAGCCCAGACGCCATCAGGCTTTTGTACGCTATAGCGGCTGAAATAGGCATCGTGATATTTCTGTCCGTCCGGGTCATTCCAGAAACCAACCGGCATTGACGGGAAGGCTCTGGTGCACACCAGTTCGCCTTTTTCGCCCGGAGCCAGCGCGCGGCCTTCGTCATCCCAGATTTCCACTGCCATGCCTAAGCCAGCGCACTGCAGCTCACCGCGATAGACCGGCAGCAAGGGGTTACCCAGCGCAAAGCAGGATATGATGTCGGTACCGCCGGAGATGGAACACAGCGCGATATCGGCGCCGATATCGCGGTACACATAATCAAAGCTTTCATGCGCCAGCGGCGAACCGGTAGAGAGCAGGGTGCGGACTTTATGCGAATGCAACTGCGCCGGTTTTATGCCGGCTTTCTCCAGCGCCGACAGGTATTTGGCGCTGGTGCCGAAAATGGTGATGCCTTCTTCGGCGGCCATCTTCCACAAGACATCAGGCGCCGGGTGAAAAGGCGAGCCGTCGAACAGCACCAGCGTGGCACCGGTGGCCAGACCGGAAACCAGCCAATTCCACATCATCCAGCCGCAGGTCGTAAAGTAAAACAGCACGTCATCGGCGCGTACGTCGGTATGCAGACGCAGCTCTTTCTGATGCTGCAAAAGCGTACCGCCCGCACCATGCACGATGCACTTGGGTACGCCGGTTGTACCGGAGCTGTAGAGGATATACAGCGGCTGATCGAACGGCAGCTGGGCGAATTCAATGTCATCCTCTGACCACTGCTGCTGCGACGAGGTGATAAAATCCTGCCAGCTCACTGAGCCCTGTGGTTTGTTCAGCGTCAGCCCCGGATAAGGCACCGAAATCAGCTGCTGCGGCGGTAATTGCAGCGCATCGCGGATAGCGGCCACGCGCTCACCACAGTCGATGGTTTTACCGGCGTATAAATAGCCCTGAGTCGCGATCAGCAGCTTGGGCTGAATCTGGCCAAAACGATCAAGCACACCCTGCAGACCAAAGTCCGGCGAACAGGAAGAGAACAGCGCGCCAATCGACGCTGCCGCCAGCATGGTAATCACGGTTTCCGGCACATTCGGCATAAAGGCCGCCACCCGGTCACCGGCCTCAACACCCGCTGCACGCATGGCCTGTGCCAGCTGCGCCACCTGGGTATAGAGTTCGGCATAGGTCAGACTGCGGCGCTGGGCCGGATCTTCGTTGCGGAATACCAGTGCAGCTTTATTGCGGAACGCGGGATTCTGCGCCGGTGCCAGCAGGTTTTCAGCGAAGTTCAGCCGCGCGCCCTCAAACCAGCGCGCGCCGGGCATCTTATCGCCATCGCTCAGCACCGCCGTCGCCTCATGACTGGCAATCACATCACAGTAATCCCAGATCGCCTGCCAGAAATCTTCGCGCTCGTGGGTACTCCATAAATGCAGGTCATCGTAGTCACTGAACCGGTGGCCACTGGTGCGCTCCAGCCAGTTAATAAAACCCTGCATCTGCGAGGCGGTACGGCGTCCGGCGCAGGGCGTCCAGAGGGGGTGTTGCTGTTCTGTCATTGCTTGTCCTTATACTTCCGAAGGCTACGGCAAATACCGGTACCAATCCTGTAGGAGGGGATCTTATCCCCGACCCATTACTGACTCAGATCCACAGTGCATCCCAGTAGGGATAATCTCCGACCCGTCTTACCAACCCGGCACGCAGAGGATTGGCGACGATATAGCGTGCGGCAGGCAGAACATCTTCCTCGCGATGAATGCCACGGCAGTAACCAGATAAATACGACCGCTTTCGGAATAACGCCCGCGCCTTAACAGGCTGTAGCCGGTTTGTTGCCAGAGCTTTGCCATAACATTCCCTGTTATATAGCTGCATTACTGTCCAAGGTCGGGGATAAGATCCCCTCCTACAGCCATCTCATCACTATTTCTGCGTGGCTTTCGCCACCAGCGCGCGGCCGCTTTTACTGCCATTCGGGCGCTGCAGCTGGTCGCTGATCCACTGCCCGGTTGCTGCCAATAACTGCGCGTCGATACCGGTATGCAGACCGAGGCCTTCGACCAGACGCAGCACATCTTCGCTGGCGACATTACCCGATGCCCCGGCGGCATAAGGGCAGCCGCCCAGTCCGGCAACCGAGCTGTCGACGGTGCGGATTCCCAGCTCCAGCGCGGCGTAAATATTGGCCAGCGCCTGACCATAGGTATCGTGAAAATGCACCGCCAGCTGCGATACCGGCATATGCAGTGCCAGCGCGCGGATCAGATTCTGCGTCTGCGGCACGCTGCCGGTGCCGATGGTGTCACCCAGAGAGATTTCGTAGCAGCCCATATCAAGCAGCGCCTGCGCCACATCGACCACCGCCTGCACCGGCACCTCGCCCTGATAGGGACAACCCATCACGGTGGAGACATAACCGCGCACCGGCAGACCCACCGTACGGGCATGTTCCAGCACCGGGCGGATACGTTCCAGACTCTGCGACACGCTGCAGTTGATGTTCTTCCGGGTGAAAGCATCGGAGGCGGCGGTAAACACCGCAACCTCTGAGGCGTTGGCCGCCAGCGCCGCTTCCAGTCCCTGCAGATTGGGGGTGAGGGCGGCATAGCGCACGCCGGGCTGCCGTTTAAGCTGCAGCAGAACGCGGTCGCTGTACTGCATCTGCGGCACCCATTTGGGTGAGACAAAACTGCCGGCCTCGATATGGCGCAGTCCGGCTGCGGCCAGCCGCTCAATCAGCTCGCAGCGCAGCTCAACACTGAGCGCCTGCGCCTCATTCTGTAAGCCATCGCGCGCGCCGACTTCGACAATGCGCACGCTGTCCGGATGTGCCCGCTGCATCATGCGTCGGCCTCCGCTGCTGCCTCTTCAGTTATCTCCAGCTGCAACAGCTCAGTGCCTTCGGCTACCTGATCACCGGCCTGATACAGCACCGCCTGCACCAGCGCGGCCTGCGGCGCGCGGATGCTGTGCTCCATTTTCATCGCTTCCATAATCATCAGCACCTGACCGGCCTCAACCTGTTCGCCCGGCTGCACTTTAACCTCCAGCACCTGACCGGCCATGGGTGCGGTCAGACCGCCATGATCATCCTGCGCCTGCTCGCCCAGCCAGCGGTTACGCACAAAACGCTGGCTGCCCTGCGGCAGAAACAGCAGCAGTTCATGCTCGCTCAGCGCCAGCGGCAGCGATTGCTGCTGACCGTTTACCCACGCCTCCAGCTGCAGCAGGCGGATATCACCGGCCTGGCCGTTAAATTCCAGGCGCCCCTGAAACTGCACACTGTGATCGGCCAGCTGCAGGTTCCAGCTCTGATTTCTGTCCGGACCGTGCGCCTGCTCATTCGCCCGCGCCCGTGCACGCAGCACATCACCGACGGCACTTTCCAGCCGCAGCACGCGCTGCGCAGGCAGTGCCGACTGAAAACCATCGGCGTGCCACGGGTCATGCGCTTGCTGCTGAGGCTGAGGTTGAGGTTGAGAGGCAAGCGTCGGCAACAGCAGCTCGGTTAACGCCGCCAGTTCCCAGTGGGTAGGCAAGGGCTGCGTCAGTTCGTGCTGGTTACGCTCAATAAAATCGGTGCTCAGTTCGGCATTGGCAAAAGCCTCCAGGCTGAGCAGACGCAGCAGAAAATCGCGGTTGGTTTTTACCCCGTCGACCTGCAGCGCAGCCAGCGCGGTGCGCAGGTTATGCAGCGCTTCGGCGCGGTCACGGCCGTGGGCAATCAGCTTGGCCAGCATCGGGTCGTAGTAAGGGCTGACTTCATCCCCCTGCTGCACACCGCTGTCGAGACGAACAGAAGCACTCAGCTCTGGCGCCTGCCACAGTTTCAGGCGGCCAATAGCCGGCAGGAAATGGTTGTCCGGATCTTCGGCGTACAGCCGCACCTCAATGGCGTGGCCATTAATCGGCAGGTTCTGCTGGCTGACGTCATCCGGCAGACCTTTACCCGCCGCCACGCGTAACTGCCAGTACACCAGATCGACGCCGGTAATCATCTCGGTGACCGGATGCTCGACCTGCAGGCGGGTGTTCATCTCCATAAAGAAGAATTCATGGTTGGCATCCAGCAGAAACTCCACCGTACCCGCACCGCGATACTGAATACGCTGCGCCACCGCCAGTGCGGCCTCGCCCATACGCTGGCGCAGCGCGGCCGTCATACCCGGTGCAGGGGCTTCCTCGATCACTTTCTGATGGCGGCGCTGCACCGAGCAATCGCGCTCGAACAGGTAAACGCCGTTGCCAAAGCTGTCCATAAACACCTGCACTTCCACATGGCGCGGACGGATCAGGTATTTCTCAATCAGCAGGCGATCATCACCAAAGGCCGAGCGCGCTTCGCGCCGGGCGGCGGCGATATCGTCGTGCAGCGTGGCAGCGGAGTGCACGATACGCATCCCTTTACCGCCACCACCAGCACTGGCTTTCAGCAGCAGCGGATAACCGATGCGTTCAGCCTCGGCGCACAGGCGTTCGTCGCTCTGCTCATCGCCGTGATAGCCGGGCACCAGCGGCACACCGCTGTCGGCCAGCAGGGCTTTGGCGCTGGCCTTATCGCCCATGGCTTCAATCGCGGCAGCCGATGGGCCGATAAAGGCAATGCCGGCCTCTTCGCAGGCGCGGGCAAAGGCGGCGTTTTCGCTCAAAAAACCGTAGCCCGGATGAATGGCTTCGGCGCCGGTGGCGCGCGCGGCGTCCAGCACCTTGTGCATATCCAGATAGCTTTCGGCGGCGGTCACACCACCGAGAGCGATGGCTTCATCGGCTTGCTGTACATGCAGCGCGCTGGCGTCGGCATCGGAATAAACAGCAACGGTGCGGATGCCCAGCGCTTTCGCGGTACGCATCACGCGCACGGCAATTTCGCCACGGTTGGCGATCAGAATCTTGTTAAACAGGTGCTCAGTCATGGGCTGCTTCCTGTGCATAAGTGGGGGCGCGTTTCTGCAGAAACGCACTTAATCCTTCCTGGCCCTCGGCGCTGACGCGCAGGCGGGCAATCAGTGCCGATGTTTGTTCTTTCAGCTGATCATTGACCGGGCTGCTCTGGCCGGCGATCAGGGTCTTGGTCGCCGCCAGCGCCTGCGGACCGTTGGCCAGCAACGCCTGACACCAGCGCAGCACCTGCTCATCCAGCTGTTCGGCCGGCACCACTTCATGCACCAGCTGCAGTGCCTGCGCCGTTGGCGCGTCGATCAGTTCCGCGGTTAAGAAGTAACGCCGCGCCTGACGTGCGCCCATCGCCGCCAGCACATAAGGGCTGATGGTCGCCGGGCTTAAACCGAGTTTCACTTCGCTCAGACAGAAGCGCGCGTTGTCCACTGCCACCGCCATATCGCAACAGCAGATCAGCCCCAGCGCACCGCCAAAGGCTGCGCCCTGCACGCGGGCGATGGTCGGTTTGGGGAAGTCATTCAGATCCTGCAGCAGACCGGCCAGCTGCAGGGCATCGGCGTGGTTCTCTGCCTCGGAGGCGTCTTTCTGCACTTTCATCCAGTTGAGGTCAGCGCCGGTGCAGAAGTGTTTACCCTGACCGGCGAGCACCAGCACCCGCACCGCAGGCTCGGTGGCCAGTACCGTTAACTGCGCCCGCAGCTCGGCAATCAGCTCCGCATTAAAGGCATTACCCAGTTCAGGACGGTCGAGGCTCAGCGTGGCAACGCCCTGATGAATTGCGAGTTCCAGCATCTTTATCTCCTACATGCGGAACACGCCAAAGCGCGTGTCTTCGATGGGTTTATTCAGGCAGGCCGACAACGCCAGCCCCAGCACGCGCCGGCTGTCGGCCGGGTCGATAATGCCGTCGTCCCACAGCCGCGCCGAGCTGTAGTACGGATGGCCCTGCTGCTCGTACAGCTCGCGGATTGGTTGTTTAAAGGCGTTCTCGTCGGCGTCGCTCCAGGGCTCGCCTTTTTTCGCCAGCTGCTCGCGCTTAACCTGCGCCAGCACGCCGGCTGCCTGTTCGCCGCCCATCACCGAGATGCGCGCGTTGGGCCACATAAAGAGGAAGTTCGGATCGTAGGCGCGGCCACACATGCCGTAGTTACCGGCGCCAAAGCTGCCGCCAATTACCAGCGTCAGCTTCGGCACTTTGGCACAGGCCACCGCCATCACCATCTTGGCGCCGTGGCGGGCGATGCCTTCGGCTTCGTATTTGGGGCCGACCATAAAGCCGGTGATGTTCTGCAGAAACAGCAGCGGAATTTTGCGTTGTGCACAGAGCTCGATAAAGTGCGTGCCTTTCTGTGCCGACTCGGAAAACAGGATGCCGTTATTAGCGACGATGCCGACCGGCATGCCGTACAGTTTGGCAAAACCGCACACCAGCGTGGTGCCGAAGCGCGCTTTGAATTCATCAAACTCCGAGCCGTCCACCAGCCGCGCAATCACCTCGCGCACATCGTAGGGCTGGCGGGTATCGGTCGGAATCAGGCCGTACAGTTCATGGCCCGGATAGGCCGGTTCTTTTACCTCTGCCGCCGTGCTTTGCGGCTTGTGGCGGTTCAGATTGGCGACGGCGTTACGCGCCAGTTGCAGCGCGTGTTCGTCGTTCTCGGCCAGATGGTCGGCCACCCCGGACTGACCGGTATGCAACTCGCCACCACCCAGTTCTTCGGCACCGATTTCTTCGCCGGTAGCCATCTTCACCAGCGGCGGGCCGGCAAGAAAAATGGTGGCCTGATTACGCACGATAATGGATTCATCGGCCATCGCCGGCACATAGGCACCGCCGGCGGTACAGGAACCCATCACCACCGCAATCTGGGCGATACCGGCGGCCGACATATTGGCCTGGTTAAAGAAGATTCGGCCGAAGTGTTCGCGGTCGGGGAAGACTTCATCCTGACGTGGCAGGTTAGCGCCGCCGGAGTCCACCAGATAGACACAGGGCAGATTGCACTGCTGGGCGATGGTCTGCGCGCGCAGGTGTTTTTTCACCGTCAGCGGGTAGTAGCTGCCGCCCTTCACCGTGGCATCGTTGCCCACCACCATGCATTCCTGACCGTTGATTCGGCCGATACCGGCAACCACACCGGCGGCGGGTACGTCTTCGCCGTACACCTCATGGGCCGCCAGCTGGCCGATTTCGAGAAAGGGGCTGCCGGGGTCAAGCAGCAGCTGAATACGTTCGCGCACCGGCAGTTTGCCGCGTGCGGTATGGCGCTGCATCGCCACCTCACCACCGCCTTCGGCAATGCGGGCGACTTTGGCTTTCAGGTCGGCCACCAGCGCCTGCATCTGTGCGCGGTTGGCGG
Organism: Thalassolituus hydrocarboniclasticus; assembly: GCF_025345565.1. Taxonomy (NCBI): domain Bacteria; kingdom Pseudomonadati; phylum Pseudomonadota; class Gammaproteobacteria; order Oceanospirillales; family Oceanospirillaceae; genus Thalassolituus; species Thalassolituus hydrocarboniclasticus. The sequence continues at coordinate 4,044,493 of NZ_CP054475.1, forward strand.
CAAACTGCGGGCTGCGGCTGTCGAGCCGGGACTGGATAAGCGGCATCAGCTCAGCTCCTGAAACAGTTCGCGGCCAATCAGCATGCGGCGGATTTCCGAGGTGCCGGCGCCGATTTCGTACAGTTTGGCGTCGCGCAGCAGACGGCCGGTGGGGAAGTCGTTGATATAGCCATTGCCGCCCAGCAGCTGGATCGCATCCAGCGCCATCTGCGTGGCTTTTTCGGCACAGTAGAGAATCACACCGGCGGCGTCTTTACGCGTGGTTTCGCCACGGTCGCAGGCGGCGGCCACGGCATACAGATAGGCGCGGCTGGCGTTCATGCTGGTGTACATATCGGCCAGCTTGCCCTGCACCAGTTGGAACTCACCGATGCTCTGGCCAAACTGTTTGCGGTCGACGATGTAGGGCTGCACCACATCCATACAGGCCAGCATGATGCCGGTCGGGCCGCCGGACAGCACCACACGCTCGTAGTCGAGGCCGCTCATCAGCACTTTCACGCCCATGTTCTCGCCGCCGAGGATGTTCTCCGCCGGTACTTCGACGTTATCGAACACCAGCTCACAGGTGTTGGAGCCGCGCATGCCGAGCTTGTCGAGTTTCGGGCTGCGTGAGAAACCGGCCCAGTCGCGCTCGACGATAAAGGCGGTCATGCCGTGCGGGCCTTTGCTCAGATCGGTTTTGGCGTAGATCACATAGACGTTGGCATCCGGGCCGTTGGTGATCCACATCTTGGTGCCGTTGAGTACATAGTGGTCGCCTTTTTTATCGGCGCGCAGCTTCATCGACACCACATCGGAACCGGCATTGGGCTCGCTCATCGCCAGCGCGCCGATGTGCTCGCCGGAGATCAGCTTCGGCAGGTATTTCGCCTTCTGCTCCGCCGTGCCGTTGCGGTAAATCTGGTTTACACAGAGGTTGGAGTGAGCGCCGTAAGACAGCCCGACCGAAGCCGAGGCGCGGCTGATTTCTTCCATGGCGATGACATGCGCCAGATAGCCCATACCGGCACCGCCGTATTCTTCACTGACGGTAATGCCGAGCAATCCCTGCTCGCCGAACTTGCGCCACATGGGCATGGGGAACTGGTTGTCGCGGTCAACGTCCGCGGCCAGCGGCGCCAGCTCACGCTGGGCAAAACCGCGCACCTGATCGCGCAGCATATCGAGCGTTTCGCCCAGGCCAAAATTGAATCCGGTCATCGTATGGCTCCTTCCTGTTGTATTTTTATTCTTGGTAGCAGGGCCGGAGACTGACGGGCGGCGTTAAGCGCCTTTCAGTGCCGCCAGTGCCTCGCTGGCTTTCAGCTCGGCGTCGTCCAGGTCCTGCATCATGCGTTCGATATCGTGCAGTTGCTGGCGCAGGTGACTGCGCCGCTGTTCTATCACCGCCAGCAGTTTTTCCAGCTGCGGACGGTTGGCCTCCGGCTCCAGTCCGGGGCGGTACATATCAATCAGCTCACGGCTTTCGGCCAGCGATAAGCCCAAACGCTTACCGCGCAGAATCAGCTTCAGCGTCACCCGGTCCTGTGGCGTATAGATACGGGTCTGACCTTCGCGCTGCGGATTGAGCATGCCCTCCGCTTCATAAAAGCGGATGGTGCGGGTGGTGATATCAAACTCGTCGGCGAGGTCACGGATGCTGTAAGTACGGCTCATGCGGGTTGGGCTGTCGGGCTGTTAAGTTACCTTTACGTTAACGTAAACCTGAGTAGCAAAACAAAGGGCAATTCGGGCCAGTGCTGTTATCGCTGAGCGGTGAAAATAAAGACGTGATCACCCCTTCAGGCCGGCTACTTCCGCCGCTGAATAACTTTAAGGTTGGTTTAAGCATGGCCGCTCTACGCTGGGTGCAAATCCTGAGGAGAGGTCGTTATGACACACACAATCAAAGTCTGGGACCCGCTGGTGCGTATCTTCCACTGGTCGCTGGTGCTGTTTTTCTTTATCGCTTATCTGAGTGAAGACGAGTTCGAAACCCTGCACGTCTGGGCTGGTTACAGCGTGGCTGCGCTGGTTGCCTTCCGCCTGCTGTGGGGGCTGATCGGCACACGCCATGCGCGCTTCAGCGACTTCGTGCAATCGCCACGGGGAGTCTGGAATTATCTGCTCGCCATTCCGGCCGGTAAGGCGCGCCGCTATATCGGCCACAATCCGGCCGGGGGTGCCATGGTTATCGCCCTGCTGCTGGCGCTGACCGGCACTGTGGTATTCGGTATGGCAACGCTGGGGGCGGATGAAAACGCCGGGCCGTTAGCAGGCACCTGGCTGGCCTCTTTTAACGAACACACGCTGAAAGAAATCCACGAATTCTTCGCCAACAGCACACTGGCGCTGGTCTTCCTGCACGTTGCCGGGGTGCTGTTCAGCAGCCTGCATCATCGCGAAAACCTGGTGCGCTCGATGATTCACGGTCGCAAAGAAGCACGCGCTGACGACACCGATAGCCGGGGAGATCAGCATGAATAACCTGACCCGCCGCGCACTGAGTGCGGCTCTTTTTACCTTAAGCCTGCTCGCCACCAGCCTCAGCTATGCCGGTGCCAGCGCCCAGCTGCAGGCCCTGCAGGCTGGCGGAGCCGGGCCATTCTCAGCCGCCGCCGGCGAGGCCCTGTGGCTGCAGGACAACAACGGGCGCAGTTGCGCCAGCTGCCACGGACGCGATCCGTCTCAGCCCGGCAAACATCAGAAAACCGGCAAGACCATTGAGCCTATGACAGTGCACGCCAACCCGGAGCGCTTTACCGATGCCGCCAAAACCGCGAAGTGGTTCCTGCGCAACTGCCGCTGGACGCTGGGCCGCGAATGCAGCGCTCAGGAAAAAGGCGATGTGATTACCTGGCTCAGCCAGCCATAAAGAAGGAGAAAGATGATGAGTAACCTGAACGCCCTGCGTACTTCTCTCAACGCCCTGCGTTTTGCCACCGGCACACTGCTGCTGGGCAGCGCCCTGACCCTTGGTATTTACGGCCTGAGCACTCTGAATAATCAATCCCTCGCCGATGACGACGATGATGAGCACAGTGAATACCGGCCGCGCCCTGAACAACCCGGCACAGGTATGGCCGCAACACAGCAATACAAAGAAGAATGCGGCAGCTGCCATCTGCCTTATCCGGCCAAACTGCTGCCGGCGCGCAGCTGGCAGACGATGATGGCCAGCCTTGATAATCACTTCGGTGACGATGCCTCGCTGAGTGCCGCCACTCAGGCAGAGATTCTGGCTTACCTGAGTGCTCACAGCGCCGGCAATCACACGCGCTACCTGAAAGGCCTCGCCTACAACGACACTCCTCAGCGCATCACCGAACTGCCATACTTCAGACGTAAGCACCGGGAAGTACCGGAACGCATGGTCAGCGGCAATCCGCAGGTCGGTTCATTCAGTCAATGCGACAGCTGCCATAAAGATGCCGCACAGGGGAAATTCAATGAACATACGGTGGTTATTCCTGGCTTTGGCCGCTGGGATGATTAATCCGGCCTTTGCCGGAAAACATCCCGACCAGACCCAGATCAGGGCCTGGGTAGAGCAGGGTGAGATACTGTCCCTTGAAGCCATTCTGCAACGGCATCCGCTCGGCGGTGAACTGCTGGATGCCGAAGTGGAATGGGAAGACGGTGTGCTGGTGTATGAACTCAAATGGCTGGATAGCAACGGTCATCGTCATGAAACCTATATCGACGCCCGCAGCGGTGTCTGGCTGGAGGATGAACGCGATGACGACTAAGGCCCGGCCGCTGTGAAGCTGCTGCTGATCGAAGATGACCAGCAACTGACCGATGCCCTGCAGCCGCTGCTGCGCGAAGCCGGTTACGCGGTAGAGGTCAGCCACGATGGCATTGATGGTGAGTTTCTCGGCAACGAGTTGCAGCCGGATCTGATTGTGCTTGATCTGGGCCTGCCGGGTAAAAACGGTCTGGACGTGCTGCGCAGCTGGCGCAATGCCGGTAACCGCACGCCGGTACTGGTACTGACCGCACGTGACGCCTGGCATGAGCGGGTCGACGGCCTCAAAGCCGGCGCCGACGATTACCTCGGCAAACCTTTCCACAGCCAGGAATTACTCGCCCGGCTGGAAGCCATCGCCCGCCGGCATGGCGGTCAGGCCAGTAACGCCCTGAGCTGGCGCGGTGTGACACTGGATACCGAACGCCAGCAGGCCACCGCGGCCGATGGCCGCACCATCGAGCTGACCGCGATTGAATTCCGCCTGCTGCGCTACCTGATGCAGCACCCAAAGGATGTGCACTCCAAAACCCGCCTCAGCGAACACGTTTACGAAGAAGAGCAGCAGAAAGACAGCAATGTGATTGAGGTCTATATCAACCGCCTGCGTCAGTACTTCGGTAAAGACTTTATCGAAACCCGCCGCGGGCAGGGCTACCAGCTGGCGGCGGACACACAAGCATGATTTCACTGCAGCATCAGCTGCGCCGCCAGTGGCTGCTGACCCTGTTACTGCTGATGCTGCCGCTATTGTGGCTGGCCGACTACGGCGTGCGCCAGCTCACCACCCATACCGTGCTCAGCCGTCTGCAACACGATGCCGACAGCCTGATTGCCGCCCTGACACAGGACACTCAGGGTAACTGGCAGGTGGATGACAGCCGTCTGGGCGCGCTCTATCAGCGTGTCTACTCCGGCCATTATTTTGCCATCCGCGACCAGCAGGGCACCGACCTGCGCAGCCGCTCGCTGTGGGATAAAGAACCACCTGCCATTCAGCTGGCCAGCGGCGATATCCGGCACTGGCAGCAACCCGGCATTCAGGGTGACAGGCTGGATGAGCAATGGCTCAGTCAGGCACAGGGCATCCGCGTACAGAATCACGACTTTACCCTGTGGGTGGCGGAAGACATTGCGCCCTTACAGAGCGAACTGAACCGCTACCGTCTGGCGGCACTGGCCTTGCTGGTCTTCGCCCTGCTGGCCCTGATGCTGATCCAGCGCCGCCAGCTGAGCCGGGCCTTTGCCCGTCTGGAGCCATTACAGCAGCAACTGCGCGAACTGCGTTTTGGTGAGCGCGATGGCCTGAATGCCGCCGCCGGTCAGTACCCGCAGGAAGTGCAGCCGCTGGCTGAAGAAATCGATCGCTTGCTCAGTCTGTTGCAGCAGCGGGTCAGCCGTTCGCGCAATGCGCTGGGTAATCTTGCCCACGAAATGAAACGCCCACTGCAACAGCTGCAGCTGCTGGCGGAACAGCTCGATCCACAACATCAGCAACAACAGCGCGAAGCCCTGCAGCGCCTGCGGCAGCTGGTCGAGCGCGAACTGAAGCGCGCCAGAATCGTTGGCATGTCATCCCCCGGCCGGCAAACCCGGCTGAGCGAAGACCTGCCGCCCCTGTTACAGGTGCTGCAGCAGCTGTACCCGCAGACCAGCATCCGCGCACAGTTCGACCACAGCGTGGTGTTGCCGCAGGACCGTGACGATATGCTGGAACTGCTCGGTAATCTGCTGGATAACGCCTGCAAATACGCCGCCGGTGAGATTCTGCTGAACGTCCGCCATGACGATAAAGAATGGCTGATCAGCGTCTGTGATCAGGGGCCGGGCATTGCCGCAGAAGCGCGCCAGCAACTGCTGCTGCGCGGTACACGGCTGGATGAAGCAGGGGCCGGAGGCAGCGGCCTCGGGCTGGCGATGGTCAGCGATATTGTCAGCAGCTATGGCGGCCGCCTGCAGCTGCAGGCCAACCAGCCACAGGGGTTGTGCGTTATTGTAACGCTGCCCGCGACAGCCGGTCGTTAACCGCCAGCCAGTCTTCCGTCAGCGGCGGTTGTTCCAGCCAGAGCTGGCGATAACCCAGCTGGTCGGCTTCATGCAGTGTCTGATACAGCGTTTGCGCAAAGGCAGGCGCATTATCCGGCAGAATCAGCGCCCGCTCACGGCCACAGGCCAGACCAATCAGACGCGGAGACCACAGCAGCAGGCCGGTGTCATCGCCAACTCCGTCTTTTATCCGCTCGGCCAGTTCGTCACTGCTGTACAGCTTCAGCGGAGTGCGCGGCTGATAATGCGCCTGCACGTTACCCGGCACCGCTTCGTTGTGTTGCTGCGGTACCTCAACCGGCTGCCCCAGCACCTGTTCTATGGCAATGCGGCTGATCGGCCCGGCGCGCAGAATACGGATGCCCTGCTCTGGCTGAGTCAGATCGACAATGGTCGATTCCAGCCCGAATTCACAGGCACCACCATCCAATACCGCGGCAATACGGCCATCCAGTCCGGCCATCACCTGCGCCGCCGAGGTCGGGCTTAACGCTTTGTACGGGTTCGCCGAAGGGGCAGCCACACCACTGCCGAGCTGGCGCAGTAACGCCTGCAGCAGCGGATGCGCGGGGACGCGCAGACCAATGCTGGGTAGGCCACCGGTTACTTCTTCAGGTACATCCGCCGCTTTGGGCAGCAGTATGGTCATCGGGCCGGGCCAGAATGCCTCGGCCAGCTGCCAGGCTTCCGCTGGCACACTGGCCGCCCACTGCGGCAGTTGTTCTGCACTGGCCAGATGGACAATCAGCGGGTGATTGGCCGGGCGGCCCTTGGCGACAAAAATAGCGCGTACCGCCGCCGCATTGCGGGCATCGGCGGCCAGGCCGTAAACGGTTTCGGTCGGTACGGCCACGCATTCGCCAGCCTGTAATAACTGCACGGCGCGTTGCAGGCCGCTGTCGCTGAGGCCATCAAGCAACTCTGTTTTCATAGTCGGTCATCGTTTTCATAGTCGGTCATCGTCTTCAGGGGTTAGCGCACGGGGGATCGATCGGATCGGCCAATGCGCTAATCAGGTATGTCCAGGTAAGCCGCAGGCACAGCGGGCCTTCATAACCCGCTTTTGCCATGACGGGTCTGCATAGTCGCGAGGGTATCAGCCACAGGCAGGCTCCTGCCATGCCCCCCGATACAGACGTGCGGCCACGCCGTTATCATCCAGCCGGAACAGGTACAGCCAGTCGTTATCCACCAGCTGACGCACGTTTTCGTGGCGTTCGACGATAGCGGCGATGGCTTCCTCCGGCGCCTGAATGTAGACACTCAGCCGCAGCGGCTCGTGCATCCACTGCTGGCCATCGTGCACCGACTGCAGCGGCAGACCGATGCGCAGATCACCGCCGTTGCCTTCAAATACGCCCAGATTCCCCCCCACCACGTTGTGCAGCACTTTGTTGCCACTGCCGTACTTCAGCGGGTCGGTAACCGAGGCGTTGTACTGCATGTTGATCCAGTGGGTCACCACCATCGGCGCGGTCATAATCAGTTCCAGCACACTGAAGGCGCTGTCCTCCTGCCAGACATAATCGTGCAGGAAGGTACGGCCACCGAAGTTCAGGCCGCGGGTACGGCTGCGCGGCGCGACAATAAAGGCGCTGTTGCCCGCCAGCCCCCATTCGGGCCGTACTTCTGACCAGTCGAGGGCACGCTGGCGCAAGGCCGCATCCAGTTGCTGCGGCTGGTTAAGCTGTGCGCTGTCGGCCAGACCCAGCGCCACAGCACGCTCCCGCTGAGCCAGAATGCCAGCATCAGCGAGCCACTGCGCAGCCATGTCCGTCACCTTGCCGAAACAATGGATATGATCGGTGGTGGTGTTATGCAGCGCCGCCACAAAACGGGTGCTGTGCGGAATGATGCGGCCACGTTCAGCCAGCACCTTGCGCACCGCTTCGTCGTTCAGCAGTTGTGCCAGCACCTGCACGTTCACCGCACCGGTCTGACCGCCACAGGCCCCGCAATCCAGCCCGGCGGCATGGGGATTGTTGGTGGTATGGCTGCCATGGCCGACCAGCAGCACCTCACCCCCCAGCCGTTTAAGGCCCATGGCCTGCAGAATGTTGCCGGCCAGATCGGCTTTTTCGCTCAGGGTCAGCGGCCGCTCGCCATTCCACAGGGTCCACTGGCCGGTGACAGCCAGATCGTTAACCGGGTGCTCCTCAGCCTGCAGGCCGAAGGTTTTACGCAGCAGCTTGGCGGCGTAGCTCAGTCCGGCTGCCTCAACCATGCTGAACGAGGAGGCAGCACCACGGCTGAAGTCATGCCAGGCGGCGTCTTTCTGTTGCTGCGCCCTTCTGGCAAAACCCAGCGCCTGGGCTTCATGTCCGCCTTCGCTGACGCGCAAACCGGCGGCCAGCAGTCCCGGCAACTGTGGCCGGTTAAGGTCGGTGCCCACCGGGGTATAAGCCAGCGGCAGACCAAAGAAACCGGCAAAGCCCAGAGTCTGGATCGCCGGGCTCTGGGCTTCCAGCGCCCGCCGCATCACCTCGGAACGCACATCAATACAGAAAATCGCCTGCAGTTTTGGCTGCGGCGAGGTGGCCAGCGGCTTCTGCGCCAGTATCTGCATCTCCTGCCGCTGACGGGCAATCTCAGCGGCGCGCTGCCATACCCACAGCGGTTTCTGTGCCAGCCGTTGCTGTTCAATCAGCCTGTTCAGTTGCGGTAGCTGGCTGTACCACTGCTGCTGCAGTTGTTGTGCAGCCTGTTTATGGCGCAGCTGCCAGTGACGCCACAGCGCCAGCTCCCAGCCGAGACGGATGGCGATCAGCTGTGGCAGGGCATCGTCGCCGGCGCCCTCCAGCCGCGACTGCCAGCGCTCATAGGCAAACCAGGAAGCCCAGCCGTTGATATCGAGCAGCAGAGCATGGCAGTAGGCTTCAATCTGCGCAGTATGAGTGAGTCCAAGCTCATCCAGCGCGATCAAAGTCAGCGCCTGCGGGTTATCCGGCAATTCACGGAAAGCTTTGGTCAGCCCCGGTTCGCCCATCAGAATGGCGATACCGCGGTCGGCACGGATCTGCGTAACCCAGCTCAGGTACAGGTTGTGTGCCGACTGATGTTCCGGCTGCTGACAAAAAGCGGCGCAGAACTGGCTGATCTGATGGCTGATTTCATCGCGCCAGGCCATCTGGTGCTGACGGTCACGGGTGCTGTCGAGCAGGTCTGACACATTGTGCCAGTGGGCTTCTGCCGCCGGCTGTTTCAGCGCCTGCAGCAAGGCTTCGGTATCGTCCGCAGCGCCCAGCTCAGCCGCCGCGCGCTGTACATCCGCAGCGCCAATCTGGCTGCGCTGCCACAGCCGGGCATAATGCGCGGCGGGCATCAGACAGTGCATCCGGCCCAGCGCCTCCAGACGTGCGGCGGCGGCAGTAAATGGCTGATCGCGCAGTTCCCACAAAGGGTTTACCGCAATTAACTGATCCAGTGGCCAGGTTGGGGCAATACGGCTGCCGGCTGCGCTAACCGCCGCCAGACGTGCTGAACATTGTGCAGATACCGTCAGTGCGCTCATAACAATTGCTCCTTACGGCCAGAGGCCAGTGCAGGTTGGGATGCCGGGGATTGTGCTAACTGCTTGGGATTCGCCCGTACCGGCAGGCGTGCAGGCCACAGGCGCAGGGTGATGCGGGTAAACCACTCATCCAGATACAGGCCGGCAAACAGCGCCAGCGATAAGCGCTGCACCTGCGGCCAGTGGGCGCGGTAACGCAGCAGCCACCAGAGAGAGAACAGCAGCAGAAACAGGCTGCTTACCCACAGATCTGCAGCGCTGAACAGTCCGGGACGCAGCGCCGCCGACAACTCACCGGTCAGCGGCTGCAGCAGGATTTTCAGCAGGCTGTAAGCCAGCGCCAGACCTGCTGCCAGCAGCAATGTCCATGCGCCTGACGCGCGCTGTACCAGCAGGGTGGTCAGCGCCAGTGCCAGCAGTAACCAACCGCTGAGGGGCTGAATGCCGGCATGCAACTGAGCACTCAACTGAGCACTCAACTGAACACTGAACCACCAGGCCGCGCCAGCCAGACCAGCCGCTGCTATCAGCGCCGGTAACCAGCAACGCGCCGCCGCTGGCGGAGCAATCAGCAGCGACTGTTGCACATGCTGCTGTACTGCCGAGCCGGAGCTTAAGAACGCCCAGGCTTTATACGCTGAGTGGGCCAGCAGATGCAGCAATGCCAGTTCAACCAGACCCAGCGCACACTCGATCAGCATCAGACCCATCTGCGCGCTGGTCGACCAGGCCAGCCGCACCTTCACACTGATGCGGGTAGTCATAATCAGCGCTGCCAGTACCGTCGTCAGACCGGCCACCACCAGCACCAGCCACTGCGCTGCGGTCACCTGTAAAAACAGCGGAGCAAACAGAATCAGCAGAAAACCGCCAAGGTTAATCACCCCGGCATGCAGCAGAGCGGAGACCGGCGTCGGCGCTTCCACCACCTGAATCAGCCAGCCGTGCACCGGCAGCTGCGCACATTTGATCAGCGCGGTCAGGGCAATCAGCACGGCGGCAATCTGCTCATTCAGGCTGAGGGCAGCCGGACTCTGATAAGCGCTGACAATGATGTCGATATTAGCCGTGCCGTGTTGTTGCCACAGCAGGTAAAAGGCAACCAGCAGAGAGGTTTCTGCCAGCCGCGCCAGCAGGAATTTTTTATGCGCGGCCAGCGCCGCGCGCGGACGTTCAGGGTAGAACATCAGCAGCTGATGCAGTGCCAGGCTGATGGCAATCCAGCCTAGGGCAAACAGCAGTAAATGGTTACTGATAAACACCAGCGCCACCGCCGCCAGAGTCAGCAACAGCCAGCGCAGATAACGGCCAAAGCCCGGATCGGCAGCCAGATACCGGCGTGAGAATTTTACCACTACCAGTGCCATCACACTGAGCAGCAACAGCAGGGTCAGGCGCAACGGCTGGTCACTCAGCCAGTGCAAACCGGCGTCCGGCAGCAGCAGTGCCAGTGCGATTGCACTCAGGGTTAACAGGCTGATGATTTGCGCCGCCCGCCAGGCAAAACGCCAGCGCTGGTCGTCACTTAAGCTAAAGCGCCGGGTCTGCAGACCGGCAGGAACAGCGGCCAGTATCAATGTCAGCGGGATCGCCGCCAGCACGATGGCCATCAGCAGAGAGGAAATACTCATGGTACGCAACCTCTGTTATGGGTTCAGGTGCGCGCAGTATCTCCGTACTGGTTACTGCAGGTAAAATAGATATAAACTCACAATTCATTCACTTTTTGAGAACGATTAAGTGAGCCGCCTTAATTACCATCATCTGCATTATTTCTGGCGCGTCGCCACGTTGGGCAACCTGACCGAAGCCGCGCGCCAGCTGCATGTTTCACAATCGGCGCTGTCGGCACAGATCCGCGCGCTGGAAGAGAGCATGGACACTCAGCTGTTTGAACGCAGCGGCCGCCGTCTGCTGCTGACCGCCACCGGTCAGCGGGTGCTGGGCTATGCTAATGATATTTTCAGTCGTGGTGAAGAGCTGGAGTCACTGCTGCGCCACGGCATTGAGCCGGAATATCAGCAGCTGCGGATTGGCGTGTTATCGACCATGTCGCGTAACTTTATTGAGGGCTTTATCGCACCGCTGATCGGTCAGCCGAAAGTGCGCTTCAGCCTGCATGCGCGCGGTATGGCGAATCTGCTGGATGGTCTTGCCAGCCATCAGTTCGACCTGATTCTGACCAACAGTAACGTCGCTGCAGAGGGTCAGGATTCGCTCTGGCAAAGCCAGTTACTGGCGCGCCAGCCACTGGCCGTGGTTGGTCCGCCAGAACAGAAACCGGAGGCAGAATTTCCGCAGGGGTATGAGGGCAGGCGCTGGGTGTTACCGGCCAGCGGTACCGAGCTGCGCAGTGCCTTTGATGGCTTCTGCAGCCGCTGGCATTACGAACCGGACGTTCAGGCTGAGGCCGACGATATGGCGATGCTGCGTCTGCTGGCGCGTGATACCGGCGCGCTGACCGTGCTGCCCACCGTCGTAGTAAAAGACGAAATTGCGCAGGGCACACTGCTGGAGTTTATGACTCTGCCCAATGTGTTTGAGAGCTTTTATGCGGTGACGGTGAAACGCCAGTTTGTCTCACCGGTTCTGACCGAGTTACTGGCCCGGCAAAGCCTGCGCAGCTGAACCGGGCAGGCTGAGCTGGGCAGGCTGAGCTGGGCAGGCTGAACTGGGCAGACAGGCTGCCGCAGAACATCAGCAGCCGCGGGTAACGACAAACTCATCCTTACTGAGATTGCGCTGCTCAAAATTCAGGTGGTACTGCACCTGATGCAGAATGTCTTTTTCGCTACGCCGGGCCGCCAGACGGGTCAGCAGCTGGGTAAACAGCATATCTTCCATGTAAGGACCATTGATTTCGGCATTTTGCCCTGCAGCATCGTCCAGCAATTGCAGCAGGAAATCGACAACCTGTTGTTCGCCACTCATAACACGACTCCATTAATGTGTTCTGCTCAGTGTGGCAGCAGAAACAAAAACGGGCTTGATTCGTATCAAGCCCGTGCGGGTTAAAAGTGACAATCAAAGAGCATCACGCACTCAGCTTATTCACCGCATTTTTCTTCTTCAGATGAATCAGAATCTGGCTGATGGCCGCCGGGGTAATACCGGAAATACGTGAGGCTACGCCGAGGGTTTCCGGGCGCAGGGTATTCAGCTTCTGCTTCACTTCGTTCGACAGGCCGCCCATGGCGTCGTAGTCAAGGTCGGCCGGCAGTTTGGTGTTTTCATAGCGGCGCAGTTGTTCGATTTCGTCCAGCTGACGGGCAATATAGCCGTCGTACTTGGCCTGAATCTCAACCTGCTCGGCGACCTGCGGATCAGCCACCGGCTCACCTTTCAGACCGGCCACATCGTTGTATTCCAGACCTGGACGTTTGAGCAGATCGTGCAGGCTGTATTCGCGTACAAATTTGCTTTCGCCTTTGGCTTCCAGCGCGGCGGCTTCGGCGCTGCCCGGCTGCACCCAGGTGGTTTTCAGACGCTGCGCTTCCTGCTCGATGCTTTCGCGCTTGGTACTGAACGCGGCCCAGCGTTCGTCATCGACCAGACCCAGCTCACGGCCCACTTCGGTCAGGCGCAGGTCGGCGTTATCTTCACGCAGCACCAGGCGGTATTCGGCGCGGCTGGTGAACATGCGGTACGGCTCTTTGGTGCCCATGGTGATCAGGTCGTCGACCAGCACACCGATGTACGACTGATCGCGGCGCGGTACCCAGGCGTCTTTTTCCAGCGCGCGCAGGGCGGCGTTGGTACCGGCCAGCAGGCCCTGAGCACCGGCTTCTTCGTAACCTGTGGTGCCGTTGATCTGACCGGCAAAGAACAGGTTATTCACGAATTTGGTTTCGAGGCTGTGCTTCAGATCCTGTGGATTGAAGTAATCGTACTCGATGGCGTAACCCGGGCGGGTGACGTGGGCATTTTCAAAACCACGGATGCTGTGGATAAGATCCAGCTGTACGTCGAACGGCAGACTGGTGGAGATGCCGTTCGGGTAGAGCTCGTTGCTGTTCAGACCTTCCGGCTCAACAAACACCTGATGGCTGGTTTTATCAGCGAAGCGGGTGATTTTGTCTTCGATCGACGGGCAGTAGCGCGGGCCGATCCCTTCGATCACACCGGCATACATCGGCGAGCGGTCGAGGTTATTGCGGATAATCTCGTGGGTGCGCTCGTTGGTATGGGTGATGTAGCAGTTCACCTGCTCCGGGTGTTCATCCACCGAACCCATAAAGGACATCACCGGCAGCGGCGCATCGCCGGGCTGCACCTGCATCACGGAGAAGTCGACACTGCGCGCATCGATACGCGCCGGCGTACCGGTTTTCAGGCGGCCAACGTTAAACGGCATTTCGCGCAGACGTTTGGACAGCGCAATCGACGGCGGATCACCGGCACGGCCACCGCTGTGGTTTTCCATGCCGATGTGGATAAGTCCGCCAAGGAAAGTACCGGCGGTCAGCACCACACTGGTGGCGTGAATGCGCATATTGGTGTTGGTGACTACGCCACAGACAGTGGAGCCAACGCCGTCGCCCTGGGTAATCAGGTCGTCACAGGCGGCCTGGAAGATATCCAGATTGGGCTGATTTTCCACAATATGACGGATCGCCGAGCGGTACAGCGCGCGGTCGGCCTGGGCGCGGGTTGCACGCACCGCCGGACCTTTGCGGCTGTTAAGAATACGGAACTGGATACCGGCTTTGTCGGTCGCGCGCGCCATGGCGCCGCCCAGTGCATCGATTTCTTTAACCAGGTGGCTTTTGCCAATCCCGCCGATGGCCGGGTTGCATGACATCACACCGACGGTGTCGGTGTTGTGGGTCAGCAGCAGGGTTTTACAGCCGGTGCGGGCCGCTGCCAGCGCAGCCTCCGTACCGGCATGGCCGCCGCCAACCACAATGACGTCATAACGCACGGGATAATCCACAAACCACCTCAGAATTGTTCGTTTAACAGGAATCGGGAAAAAAGGGCGCGCAGTATACCAGCCTTACCTGCTCAGCGGCAGTAGGCTGGGCAAATTTTAACCAATGCTTTTATACACTTTATCCACATCGGTAAAAAGACTGTTAGCCATTTTTAGTCACCGCTGTGATTTTTTAATTTAATTCCTTAAAAAACAAAGCATTAGTAAGTGTATAAAGCTGTTGATAATTGTGGGTAACTTTATCCTCAGAATAAATACGGAAAACTGTTCATGCTGAGATCCCAGCTTATGCGGATCTTTATTACGCGTTATCCAGAAGGTTATACACAGGGAGGCATGAAAAAAGAAACGCTGTCGGCCGCCACAGCTGTAACGGCCCGGAAAGCATGGAAGGGTTAAGGTGTCGTCGTGTCGGTCGGTGGCTCTACCGGCGTACTGCTGACCGGTGCGGCAAAGGTCATAAACAGCAGATCGGTGTCTTTGCGCAGGTAGAGTTCCAGCGCACCGTCGGTGTTAATGACGGCATAGCCGCTGGCATTGGTTTCGTTAAACGCCGGGCAGTTTTTGCGTTCACGCAGGGCAACCGCGTACAGCGCGAAGTTTTTATCCAGCAGGGTGATGTCACCTTCGAAGGTACAGCCACTGCTGTCGGTGCTGATGCCTTTAAACGATGCTTTGCTGCTTAATGGCTCGACATAAAGTTCATAACCTGTGGCCGTCCACTTGCCCGCCAGCAAACTCAGGGCAGAGTTATTCGGCCAGGTGCCGTCATCGGTGAGCACAAAACTGCCGGTGGCGGTGGCATTTTCAAAATCGCCAACCACCTGCGGCGAAGCGTCCACCGTATACAGCAGACCATTGAGGCTGTACTCCTGACTCAGACCATCGGCCACATACTGCTTGGCCGTCGTATCGTTCTGCGACAGTGCATAGCTGGTCAGTGCCAGCGTGGCGGTGCGGTTATCGTTATTCAGCAATGCTGTGCCGTAATAACCACGGTTTTCATCCAGGCCATAAACATTGCCGTTATAGATCAGCACGCGCAGGGTTCCGGCCTGATCAAACTGACCATCCCATAACCCATTCAGGGCCAGCGTCGGATCGCTGACCGTCACTCCCTGTTCGTTGGTGATCTTGTCTTTGTCTTCTTCCGCGATACAGCCTGCCAGCAACATACTGGCCGACAGCATCAGAGTGTGAACGAGGCGCACAGCCGACTCCTGCTTAATAGTCTGGGTATAAGCATAGTCATCGGCTGACGCGACGCTGGCTTGAGTATCAATTACGTGCCGCTGACAGCGCAGCTCTGCCCGGCCTGCATGCTCATTACAGTTCTCTTCTTGCCACCTAACACCCGTTAGAATAAAGTCCCGGACTCATACTTAATCACGACATCACACCATGAGCGATACCCGCAGCCAGCTGAAGCAAATCGCCACCGAACAAATTCGCCGCCACACCCTGCACAGCGCCAGTTTCCGTGAGATGGGCAAAGTACTGGGCATTAAAAGCAGCTCGGTGCACTACCACTTTGAAAACCGTGAGGCTCTGCTGCAGGAGTTGATTGACGATTATGAACAGGCGTTTTTTTCCCGTCTGGACGCATTGTGTGAGGGGATGTCCAGCCCTGTTAAGCAGCTTCAGACACTGGCGTCGTTGTTCAGTGACAGTCACAGCCAGCAGTGTCAGTGCCTGTGTCTGGCCTTTGCTGCTGCCGGCAGTGAAACCAGTGCAGCTCAGCGCGCCGCGGTTGAACGCTTCCTGCTGCGTCTGGAGGGCTGGATATGTACTGTGCTGACAAGCGCCGGCGTCCCGCAACCGGCAACAGAATTACAGGCACGGTTCATTCTCAGCGCCCTTGAGGGTGCACTGTTACTGGATCGTGATCAGCCTGAAGCTCAGCGCCTGAATGCCGTGATTCAGTATTTGCCGGCGTTTGTTAACAGCCATTCAACCCCGCAACCGGAGACGTTATGAGCGCGCAACCCGCCTTTGAACCCATCAATATGGATCGCAGTAAAGTGGTGGTTATCCGCCAGGGCGATCAGCCCTGGCTCAGCGCACCGCAGGCGCCGATAGAACGTTTCCCACTGGAGCGTGAAGCGCCGGAACATGGTCAGGTCAGCAGTCTGGTACGCTACCTGCCCGGCGCCCGCTTTCCGCAACATACCCATCCGCTGGGTGAAGAAATTTATGTGCTCGAAGGCGTGTTCAGCGATGAGTCCGGCGATTACCCGGCGGGCAGTTATCTGCGCAACCCACCGGGCTCTGCCCATGCCCCGTTTTCCGAACAGGGCTGCCTGATTTTTGTAAAACTTAATCAGTTTGCTGAAACCGACAGTGCAACGGTGCGCATCCGCCCTGAAGATCAGCAATGGCGGCCGGGTATTGGCGGCCTGACCGTATGCCCGCTGCACGAACATCTGGGCGCCAGTACAGCGCTGGTGCACTGGCCGGCTGGTGAAGTATTCCAACCGCACCGCCACTGGGGTGGGGAGGAAATTCTGGTAATTTCCGGTTGTTTTAAAGACGAACACGGTGAATATCCGCAGCATACCTGGCTGCGCAGTCCGCATTTAAGCCAGCACCATCCTTTTGTTGATGAAGAGACGCTGATTCTGGTGAAAGTCGGTCATCTCTGAAACATTGCAACAAGCCGCCTGCCCCTGATGGCAGGCGGTGATCGAAAGCCACCTGCAGTCACCAGCGCACCCGATAATTGTCGTCCGATCACCTGTCAGCACTGGCCTGATACGCCTATCCTGTTACGCATAATGAGAATAACGTACCGGTTAATAGTCTGCGGTCTGCTACCGCACTGAACATTGGGTCAGGTACATCATCTGCGAGGCGTTTATGAACAGCAAACTGCAAAAGGCTCAGGCGATCAGTTCCTCCATGGAAATTCCCGGCCGCAAAATGGACTTCGAATTTGATCTCGACCAGATCCCGCGTTACTGGTACGGCGATGACGCTTTTAAATCCACCTTTCTGAATGCTCTTTCCTGTTTATTTCCGGAAGGCGAACGCATGTTTATGGATGCTGTACGCGATCATCAACACAAAATCAGCGACCCGCAATTACTGCAGCAGATTAAAGGCTTTATTAAACAGGAAGCCATTCACGGCCATGAACATGCGCAGTACAACGACTATCTGAAAAAATGGAATTACCCGATCGATAAGATCATGGCCTTCGAGAAGAAAGAAAAAATCTGGATGAAAAAATGGCTGCCGCGTAAGCACCGTCTGGCCATTACCTGTGCGCTGGAACACTTCACTGCCATCATGGCGCACCAGATTCTGACCAACCCGGAATCGACCGAAGGCATGCACCCGCAATTTAAAGAAATGTGGCGCTGGCACGCGATCGAAGAAACCGAGCACAAAGCTGTCGCTTACGATGTATATCAGCAGGCGGTAGGCAGCTACTGGCTGCGCGTTCTGACCATGATTAACATCACCATTCTGTTCTGCCTGCGCACGTCCATTATTCAGGCGATTTTCCTGTGGAAAGACGGCCAGTTATTCAATCCGAAAGTCTGGTGGAAAGGGTTCCAGTTCTACTTCCTGAAGCCAGGATTAGTACCAACCATCTGGCGTGATTATCTGGATTATTTCCGTCGCGATTTCCACCCGTGGATGCACGATAACCGTGAGCTTCTGGGCGAATGGGAAGCGGAACAGCAGAAATACAAAACCGTTTAATACGCTTATCTGATACAAACCGGCTCAGCCATTACGAACTACGGCTGAGCCGGATTTTTTACTTCTGAACTCCTCCGCTTACCACTGATAAAACCTGTCAGCACAGCAGCCCTGTAAATCATTTTCCGCTTCAGCGATAAAACGCTTGACCTTAAAGTTAACTTAAAGATTAGAGTAACCTCCGGCAGTGTTTATTCCGCTATAAAACCAACATTACTCCTCTCTGAAGAGTACTGATAAAAGCGGATATTCCGCAGGAATAAACGCAATTTCGTTACTCATTTTCTGATACGCGGAGCAACAGCATGACTGATAACAACACTCACCCGGCCAGGTGGATGATCTACGGTGCCAACGGTTATACCGGCGAGCTGATTGCACGCGCCGCCGTAAAACAGGGACTGCGACCTTTACTGGCCGGCAGAAGCCCGGAAAAAGTGCAGAAACTGGCGCAGGAACTGGGAACCGACGCCGTGGCATTCAGCCTCGATAATGCCACTCAGGCAGCCGCCGCAATAAATGGCTGCAGCATAGTGCTTAACTGTGCCGGGCCATTTTCCGCCACCGCCGAACCGATGATGAAAGCCTGCCTGCAGGCGAAATCACATTATCTGGATATCACCGGTGAAATTGCTGTATTTGAACTGGCTCAGTCTTTACACCAGCAAGCTAAAACGGCAGGAATAGTGATTTGTCCGGGTGTCGGCTTTGACGTAATTCCGACCGATTGCGTTGCCGCCGCATTAAAAGCGGCGTTACCGGATGCCACACATCTGGCGCTCGGTTTTGATTCACGCTCCGGTTTTTCTCCGGGCACTGCGAAAACCTCGGTAGAAGGTTTGGCTCAGGGCGGAAAAATCCGCCGTGACGGTAAAATTGTTTCCGTACCGCTGGCTTATAAAATCCGCCGTATTGATTTTGGTGACGGCGAAAAAGAAGCCATGACCATTCCCTGGGGTGATGTTTCCACCGCTTATCACACCACCGGCATTCCTGATATCGAAGTCTTTATTCCGGGTTCTCCGGCCATGATCGCCAATGCTAAACGCGCGAATTATTTCCGTCGTTTACTCGGCATCCGCTGGGTGCAGAACCTGATTAAAGCGCGCATCGAAAAAACCGTAAAAGGCCCGGACGAAGCCAAACGAGCAACCATGCCGACCTATGTCTGGGGTGAGGCAACCAACGCCCGCGGTGAGCGCAAAACCGCGCGCATCCGCACCGCGAACGGCTACAGCCTGACAATTACCGGCTCTCTGGCAGTGGTGAATTATTTGCTGCAACAACAACCTGAGGGTGGTGCTTACACACCAGCCCGGTTAATCAGCCCGGAACTGGTTAGCCAGCTGCCGGAATCCGGTGAAATGCAGATCAGCTGACCGTAAAAATTAAGCTTCGCTCTGTAAACAGGGCGAAGCTTAAACGGGTCAGCACGCGCTTTATCGTTTTATTTACCGATACAGAAACTGCCAAAAATTTCGCCCAGCAAATCATCGGCGGTAAAAGCACCGGTAATTTCGTTCAGCGCATGCTGCGCCATACGCAGGTCTTCGGCCAGCAGTTCTCCGGCGGCCATGCCTTCCAGTTGCTGACGGCCAAAATCGACAGCCTGCTGCGCGCGGTTAAGAGCATCGATATGACGGCGGCGGGCAAGGAAACCTCCTTCGGCAGCGGCATCAAACCCCATAATCTGCTTCAGGTGCTCGCGCAGCACATCCACACCGGCATTCTGTTTCGCCGATAAGGTAATCACCGGGAAACGGCCGTCGTTATTCAGGCCAATGGTTTCTGTGGATAAGTCTGCTTTGTTGCGGATAACGGTCAGGCGGCCGTTATTTAACAGATCGGTCGCCGCCTCCTGCAAACCACGCTCGTCGTACAGGGCGTGCAGTAATTTTTCCGGGTCGGTTTCATGGGTGGTGCTGTCGACCATCAGTAATACGCGGTCGGCTTTGCTGATTTCGTCCCAGGCACGCTGAATACCAATGCGCTCCACTTCGTCCGGCGCATCGCGCAGACCGGCGGTGTCGATGATGTGCAGCGGCATACCGTCGATGTGGATATGTTCTTTTAATACGTCGCGCGTGGTACCGGCAATATCGGTAACGATGGCACGTTCCTGACCGGCCAGTGCGTTCAGCAATGAAGATTTACCGGCGTTCGGCCGCCCAGCAATCACCACGTTCATGCCTTCACGTAATAATGCGCCTTGCCCGGCTTCGCGCAGAACCGCTTTCAGCTCCGCATCCACGGCGTCGAGCATGGCGGCTACTTTACCGTCGGAGAGAAAGTCGATTTCTTCTTCCGGAAAGTCGATGGCGGCTTCGACATAAATACGCAGCTGAATTAACTGATCGAGCAGGCTGTGTACTTTATTGGAGAACTCCCCCTGTAATGAACGCAGCGCACAGCGTGCGGCCTGCTCAGAAGCGGAATCGATTAAATCGGCAATGGCTTCGGCCTGGGCCAGATCCATTTTGTCGTTTAAGAAAGCGCGCTCGGAAAATTCACCGGGGCGTGCCAGACGGCAACCCAGCGCCACCACTTCTTTCAGCAACAGATCAAGCACCACCGGGCCACCATGCCCCTGCAGTTCGAGAACGTCTTCACCGGTAAAAGAATTCGGATTAGGGAAGAACAGGGCGATACCTTCATCCAGCACGGTACCGTCAGCCGCCTTAAAAGGACCGTAGTGAGCATAACGGGGCTTGGGGGTTATACCGAGTACAGCCTGGGCCACGGTTAATGCCAGCGCACCGGATACGCGGATAATGCCAACACCACCACGTCCTGGTGCAGTGGCTACAGCGGCAATGGTGTCGTTGTGGATAAGGTTGCTCATCACGGATTCCTGAAATCTGTGCGCCGTTTTACATAGGGCGGTTTTGCTTGCGCGAATTGTACCTGAGTTAACCCGGAGGATGCAGACAATCAAAAGCCGCAGGAGCCGCTTTTAACGTTGCATCGCAACGGCGCTCTGTTTGTGTGTGGCAGAGGGGTGCCGCCAGGGATGGCAGGCAATAAAAAAGGCGCCGAAGCGCCTTTTTAAGATTACTGCAGATCAGCTGTTTTCGATCTGTTTGGTAATCACATACTGCTGAGCAATCGACAGTACGTTGTTCACTACCCAGTACAGCACCAGACCAGCCGGGAACCACAGGAAGAAGATAGTGAAAATTACCGGCATGAACTGCATCACACGGGCCTGCATCGGGTCCGGCGGTGTAGGGTTCAGCTTCATCTGAATAAACATAGAAGCACCCATGATTAATGGCAGGATGAAGTAAGGGTCCATCACCGACATATCTTCAATCCACAGGAAGAATGGCGCCTGACGCAGTTCCACTGATTCCATCAGTACCCAGTACAGCGCGATAAATACCGGCATCTGCACCAGAATCGGCAGACAGCCACCCAGCGGATTGATCTTCTCTTCTTTGTAGAGCTTCATCATTTCCTGGCCGAGTTTTTCCCGGTTGTCGCCGTATTTCTCTTTGATTTCCTGCATCTTCGGCGCGACTTTACGCATGTTCGCCATTGAGCGGTAAGAGGTTGCAGACAGCTTGAAGAACGCCGCTTTAATCAGCACGGTCAGCAGGATAATGGCCACACCCCAGTTACCCACCAGACCGTGGAAGAAGCTCAGCAACCAGAACAGCGGCTGGGCAATCCACCATAACCAGCCGTAATCGACGGTCAGATCCAGATGCTCTGCAATTGCGGCCAGACGATCCTGCACTTTAGGACCGACATAGAGGCTGGCACCCACTTCCGCAGTTTCGCCGGCGGCAACAACGGTTGGCTCATCATAGAAACCAAAGATGTAATTTCCTTTAACTGCACGGCCGTTATAGGTGTGCTGTTGATCTTTTGCCGGCACCCAGGCTGCAAGGAAGTAATGCTGCAGAATCGCGGCCCAGCCACCTTGCTCAACTTTTTTGTACTGGCCATCTTCCAGATCGGAGAAAGTCACTTTTTCGTAACGGTTTTCTTTGGTGGTCAGAGCTGCGCCTAAATAAGCCGCCATGCCCATCTGTGATCCGGCTGACGGGTCCACGGAGTTATCACGCTTCAGCTGTGCATAAAACACACCCTGCCAGGCTTCCGCCGAAGTGTTCTTAATGCGGTAGTTAACATCCAGCAGATAATCACCGCGACGGAAGGTAAATACTTTCTCGACGGTGGCTTTATCAGTCTGAGTGGTCAGCACTACGCTCAGCTCATCCTGACCTTCAGCCAGCTGGTAGCGGTTGGCTTCAGCGCTGTACAGGGCAGGCCCCTGAGCATCCACACCATCTTTACCCAGCAGACCACTCTGGGCCACATAGGTACGGCGCTGGTTGCGCTCCATTAATACGAAAGGAACGTCTTTCTGATCAATAGATGCGGGATATTCAGGCAGCAGCACCTCAACAATTTCACCACCCCGCGGATCAATCACCAGACGCAGAACATCGGTTTCCACATAGATCAGCTCGGCGGATGGCTGAGCTTTGGCTTCAGTGCTGACAACCGGTGCATCAACAGCAGGTTGTTCGGCCAGCTCATCAGCGCTGGCGCTGGTGACAGGAGCATCCTGATTTTCAGCAACCGCGGTTGCTGCAATCGGCGCAGTTACCTGATTCTTCTGACCATAGTCATCGTTCCAGGCGAGGATAAGGAAGTAGCTACTGACAATCAGGCCAAGAAATATGACCGTACGGCGGATATCCATGATTAGGGTTTCCGTTGACAACAATTGGAGGAATGGTTGGGTAAATCGGGTACCGGATCAACGCCATGGGAACCCCATGGATGACACCGGAGCAATCGCTTGAGCGCAAGATAACCGCCACGCACGACACCATATCGACGAACAGCTTCATCGGCATAGGCAGAACAGGTGGGGTAATAACGACAACGACTGGGAATAAGAGGACTGATCGCGTAACGATAGACAGCAATCAGGGACAGCAACACCTTAGCGCCGGGATGCGCGCCGGTTTTTTCGGCTGCCGTTTGCTTGTCTGTCATTGGAAGGACGCTTTAATCTGAACCAAAGGCCGTCAATCATCTCACGAATTTGCTGGTTGTCCAGTTCGGCGAGACCAGAGCGGGCGAGTAAGACAAAATCCAGCGACGCCATCTCATGCTGATGATGCCGGAACGATTCACGAACCAGACGTTTAATCCGGTTGCGGTCTACAGCCCGTTTGATCTGCTTTTTGGCCAGAACGAATCCGATCCTGGCCTGGTCCTGCTCATTCGGAGTTGCCAGCACCAACAGGTGAGGCGAACTGCCGCGCAATTCTGTCTTGTCGAAAACCCGTTTAAACTCCACCGGCTTAAGTAAGCGGGCACGGCGGGGAAATCCGAATTCCGGCATAGACGGCAAACTACGCAGCGTCAGACGGTCGATTAAGCAGTCAGTACGTGACGGCCTTTAGCACGACGACGAGCCAGAACAGCACGGCCGTTTTTAGTAGCCATACGGGCACGGAAACCGTGAGTACGCTTACGTTTCAATACGCTTGGTTGGAAAGTACGTTTCA